>JBFFLJ010000004.1:0-65114 GCA_041554935.1 Candidatus Izemoplasma sp. | reverse complement strand
TGTGACAAGAGAGGGGACATATCCACTACTTAACACTATATTATTAGAAAATACTCCTTCTAAAATTAAAGCTACAATCATGAGTGCATTTGGTCAACTTGATGCGATAGGACAACTCCTATCTGGGGCGTTAATGGTGGGAGCAAGTATTGTCCTTGGTATTACTGGGATGTACTTACTTACAGCTATATTACTCATTGTTCCTATAATCCTAATTCCCCAAACTAATCGAAATAAAAACTACTAATTGAAAAAAGAAATGACACCCTTATAGGGATCATTTCTTTTTTATTCTAGATATAAGGGAACTTCTTTTTCCTTGCAAAATTGTATCAATGAATTAGGGATGCCTTCGTTTGTTATAACCGCATCTAATTGTGAGATGTTCCCATAATTGATTAGTGAGGAAACGCCAAATTTTGATTGATCAGCTAAAAGATAAGATTGATGACTAATTGATAAGCATAGTTTTTTTAGTTCGGCCTCAACTGAAGTGTGGTTTGTTAGGTTAAAATTATCTGAAACACCAGTACAAGACAGGAAGCACTTTGAAATATTCATATTTCTTAAAAATTCAATTGTATCAATTCCTTTGACAGAATTTGTACTTCGATCAACGACACCACCAAGAATAATTAAATCAATATTCTTTTTTGACAGTAATTTCGTAATAATGAAAATATTGTTTGTTACGACAGTGATATTAATGTCTTGTAAATAGTCAGGGATGTAAAGAGTAGTGGTTCCACCGTCGATGAAAATTACATCTCCAGGTTGGATGAACGAAACTGCACGTTGTGCGATATTTTGTTTTTCCTTTTTATAAACGGTATGACGATCATCGAAATCGACCAAATAGGTATCGCTCTTATTTATAAAAACACCACCATACTGTTTTGTAGCAATTCCACGTTTTTCTAATTCATCGATGTCCCTTCTAACTGTATATATTGATATGTCAAATTTATTTGCTAAGTGTTTAAGTGAAACGCTTTTGTGTTTTCCAATATAATCGGCCATTTCTGATAAACGCGATTCTTTCATAATATCACCATTTTCTTTCCTGAAATTATCTCATTTGTATTTTACCATAGGAATATTACCAAATCAACATATATATGCTAATATTGTTATTATTTTATGCTCGTATTATCAGAATTACTTGCTAACATTATGCTAATATTGTATACTATTAATGAAATTAGTGTTTTGAATCTCTATGATAAAACACAAAATAATTCCTGCATATATTTAAAAAATGTTAGGAAAAAAGATAAGGAGATTAGAAATGGACATATTAAAAGAAATTAGTGAAGCATTGATTGATGGGAATAGTAGATTGGTTTCTACTTTAGTCCAAAATGCTTTAGATGACAACATTGAAGCGTTAGATATTCTAAATAAGGGACTCATCGCTGGGATGGATGAAATAGGGAAGTTGTGGAATGATGGTGAAATTTTCATTCCAGAAGTATTGGTTGCAGCAAGAGCAATGAATAGTGGAAGTAAAATGATTGAAGAAGCACTATTTAAAGACGGATTTAAAGCATCTTCGACAGCGGTTATTGGCACAGTAAAAGGTGATCTTCACGATATTGGTAAAAATTTAGTTGGAATGATGCTGAAAGGTAAAGGCATTAATGTCATTGATCTTGGAGTAGATGTTACAAAAGAACAATATTATGAAGCTGCAGTAAAACATCAAGCAAAGTTTATTGTGTGCTCATCACTATTGACAACAACAATGATTTATATGAAAGATATAGTAAATTATTTTACTGAAAAAGGAATGCGAGAACAAGTTGTGATTGCTTGTGGTGGCGCACCTGTTACACAAAGTTTTGCCTCTCAAGCTGGTGCAGACGTGTATGCTGAAGATGCAGTGAAACTTGCAAAAATATTTCTATCAATGACTTCGGAGGTATCAGCATGACATCGAGGCAAAGAGTTAGATTAGCATTAGAACATAAGGAAGCCGATCGTGTTCCGATCGATTTTGGAGCAATGAGATCAACAGGAATTTCTGCAATCGCTTATAGTAATCTAAAAAAACACCTTGGAATGAATACTGGTGTCACAAAATTATACGATATTTATCAACAATTGGCTGAACCAGAAGATATAATCTTAGAACGATTTCATGGTGATGTCGTGCAACTTCATCGTCTTAAACCAGCGTTTGGAATTGATATTTTACAATGGAAAGATGGATATTTACCAGATGGCAGTCCTTGTATTGTTCCAGTTAACTTTTCTCCTGTAAAAAACGAGGCGGGTGATTTAATCATTATCAACGATGGAATTCCGATGGCGAAAATGCCAAAAGGAGGATTATACTTTGATAAACTATATCATCCTTTCAAAGATTGTAAGACCAAAGAGGATATTGATAATATTGCCATTGATGGAATATCTGATTTTGAACTTGACTATTTAGAAAAAGAAGCAAAGCGTTTATATGAAACAACAGACAAAGCAATTTTGGGAACTTTTGGAGGAAATATTATTGAAAAGGGAGAATCTGATTGGGGATTTGAGACTTTTCTGATGGCAATGGCTTCTGAACCAGAATTGATTCATCATTACTTAAAAAAATTATCTGATACATATATGTCTAATCTAGAAAAATATTTATCGCGAGTTGGAAAATATATTGATGTTATACAATTTGGTGATGATTTAGGATCGCAAACGAATTCCCTGATATCGAAAAGAATGTATCAAAAAATGATAAAACCATATCATAAAATGCAGTTTCAGTGGGTCCAAAAAAACTATCCGAAAGTAAAAGTTTTTCTTCATTCTTGTGGATCAATTATTAACTTGATTCCTGATTTGATTGATGCAGGTGTACAAGTGTTAAACCCAATTCAATTATCAGCAACTGGTATGGATCCTGAAGTATTGAAAAGTCAATTTGGAAAACAATTAGTATTTTGGGGTGGAGGTATTGATACACAACAAACTTTAACACATTGCACATTAGAAGAAGTTGAACCTGAAGTTAAACGATTGATGGATATCTTTAAAAAAGATGGTGGGTTTGTATTTACGCAAGTTCATAATATTCAAGCCACAATCCCTCCTGAAAAAATTGTGTCACTTTATGACAGTGCCTATAAATATGGTTGGTATTAAGATTGGTATTTACTTGAAAACAAAATATATTTCGGTCGATAAATCGACAATATATTGATTAAAATGAGTTAATTTAAGTATCTAGAAGGCTTCTAACCTGACAAGTTAGAAGCCTTAAACAATTTCGTGTAAGATTCACCTAAATATAGATATAAAATTAATTATAGTTTAGTTAGTATACTAATTTTATATGTGATACAATAGTTATAAATATTCATATTTGAACACGACATTAAATGTATATTTGAGGAGGAGTTTTATATGTTAGCGAAAAACTTAAAGAAAATCATAATATTTTCACTTATATTACTTTTATTTTCGCTTTTTCATAATTTTAGTTTCGTATATGCTGATGCTGGTGAAGACAGAACGATATATCTAAGTGCAGCAGAATACGACTACCCACCCTTTTCCGTTACAGATAGTGGTGAAGCTGATGGGTTTTCAGTAGACTTATTAAAGGCAGTTGCTGAAGAGATGGGTATTGTCGTCACGTTTAAGATTGATGAATGGACAGTATTGAAAGAAGAACTAAAAAACGGTGAATTGGATATCCTCCCTCTAGTTGGTATTACTCCAGAGCGAGATTTGGTTTACGACTTCACTGTACCCTATATTGTTATGCGTGGAAATATCTTTGTTCGAAAAGGAGAAACGCTTATAACTTCAGAAGATGATCTTTTTGGAAAAGAAGTGCTAGTTCTTGATGGAGATAACTCACAAGAGTGGGCATGGTCTATTGGATTAGACGAAGAATTGACACCTACCTCAACATATTCAGAAGCATTTGAGTTACTTGCTTCAGGACAATATGATGCAGTATTGGCTCAAGGCTTGGTTGGAGAGAAAATTATAGCTGATAATAATTTTGACAATTTAGAACCCGTTTATATATATGAGAATGGTGGTACATCACGATTAAAATTAAATCTTGAAGGATATGAACAAAAATTTTGTTTTGCAGTAGTTGAGGGTGATGCAGAGTTATTGTCAATTTTGAACGAAGGTCTCGTAATCGTTTCTCAAAATGGAACTTACGATGAACTTTATCAAAAGTGGTTCCCCTTTTTAATAGAGCAAGAGGAAATTAATCCTGCTGAAGTATTGAAATACGTGATGTATATTCTCGTCCCAATTTTGATTATTTTAATTACAACATACTATATTACAACAAAAAGAACAATTAAAATTAAGACAGAGCAGATTATGAGTGAGAAAGACTTGTCACAAAAATATTTTAATGAACTATTATTATCAGGAAAGATATTTGAAAGTAGTATTGAAAATGCTCCTATCCCAATCATGATTCATGCTGAAGATGGTTCAGTACTACATATCAGTCAAACTTGGACTAAACTAACACATTACGAAAAATCTGAAATTCCTACAATAGATGATTGGACAGAGAAAGCGTATCGCACAAAAAAACATTTGGTTCAAGAGTTCATTTCTAAACTTTATAGATTTCCAACAACACAGCATATTAATGAGTTTGTCGTTACTACGAAAGATGGCAGACAGCTTACCTGGGATTTTATCTCCCAATACATAGGAACTCTTCCAGATGGTCGAGCAGTTGCTATGAGTGTTGCAACAGATGTAACTGAGAGAAACGAAAGAGAGAGCAAAATCAGTTTCTTAAGTTATCATGATGCTTTAACTGGATTACATAATAGAAGATATTATGAAGAAAATCTGAAAATAATTGATGTTCCTGAAAATTATCCTTTAACAATTGTTATGTCAGACATAAATGGTTTAAAGTTGATTAATGATGCTTTTGGACATATTGCTGGAGATCAATTGTTGGTCTCAGCAGCAAATATTATTGCAAGTTATTGTAGGGAATCTGATTTACTTGCCCGAGTTGGTGGAGATGAATTTATCATTGCCATGCCAAATACTACTGGACTTGAAGCTGAAAAAATTATTGAAGAGATTAATAAAAATACAAAAAATATAAAGATAGAGTCGATAGAACTTTCCATTTCATTTGGATTTGACACTAAAGTAAATAGCCAAGAAGATATACAAGATATTTACCGAAGTGCCGAAGATAAAATGTATCGTGAAAAACTCATTGAAATTCCTTCTATGAGAAGTGGCGCAATTGAAGCGATTTTAAAGACATTACATGAAAAAGATTCAAAATCGGAAATCCATTCGCGAATTGTATCTGAAATTAGTGAAAAAATTGCAATTGGAATTGGACTAGACCGACAAGAAGCACATGAGGTAAAAACTGCAGGTCTTTTGCATGATATTGGAAAAATCATCCTTCCATCTGAAATTCTAACAAAGAACGGTAGATTAACACCTGAAGAATACCAAGTTGTAAAAGGCCATCCAGAAATTGGATTTAGAATCTTGAATTCTACGACAAATATGCGAAATATCTCGAATATTGTCTTGAATCACCATGAAAGATGGGATGGACATGGTTACCCTAGAGGAATTAAAGGAGATGCGATTCCGTTGCAATCAAGAATAGTTGCTATTGCTGATGCGTTTGATGCTATGACAAGCATAAGAACGTACCGTGAAGTATTTACAAACGAGCAAGCAATAGAAGAAATAAAGAAGTATTCAGGAACACAGTTTGATCCTGAAATATCAATGTACTTTGTAAATAATTTTGATGAAATTATGCCCCCCGCACTTAATACATCTCAATTAAAAGAGCAATCATAGATTGCTCTTTTATATAAAATCGAAAAGACTCAACGGCTAAAAAGGACTAAAATATTTCTGAATTTTCACCCCCTCTATTAATCGGATATTCTTTCTAATCATACTGTAACAGCAAAAGTGAGACAGACACGAGTGATTTCAAGGATGAATCGACAACAACGTATTTGAAAGGGAGTATTTGACTATGTATGGTATAATAAAAATAATATAAGAATTGAGGTTGATACTATGAATTTAGAACATGTTAAACAATTTGTTTTGGAAAAATTAGGTAAAGAAGCTAGCGGACATGACTATTTACATGCATTACGAGTTTTAGAAAATGCCAAACAAATGACTCCATTTTATGATGTAAAAGAAGAAGTTGTTTTTGTAAGTTGCCTAATCCATGATTTGATTGATATCAAACTGGAAGATCAATTCAAAGTCTCAGTGGAAGACTTAAAATTGTTTTTACTTAAAGAAGGTATGATAGAGAATGATGTAGAAATGGTCATTGAAATTATCGATCAAATCTCGTATTCAAAAGGAACAATTCCGAAAACTTTAGAAGGAATTATTGTCCAAGATTCGGATCGTTTAGATGCATTGGGAGCAATTGGAATTGCCAGAGCATTCGCATTTGGTGGTAAAAATAACCGCTTAATTTACAATCCTAAATCGGCAGACGATACTGATTCAGTATCACATTTTTTTCAAAAACTGTTTAAATTAACTTCGCTAATGAATACCGATCAGGGGCGTATTGAGGCAGAGAAAAGAACGCAGTTTATGAAAGGCTATCTTCGTCAACTATACCATGAAATAAATAAAGAAGACTCATTTGAATAAATGAATCTTCTTTTTATTTGGAATTGGAAACATAACGAATTGAATTTCGCTCTTGATCAATATTTGTAAACAGGTAATTCATGATTGTCTGATATAATGAGAAACCTTCAACAGCATCTTCATAACCATAATCAATGCTTGGGTTATCATTGATTTCAATAATGTAGATTTTGTTATCGACATATTTCAAGTCTACGCCATAAAGACCTCTACCAATTAATGACGTTGCTTTTAAACTTAATTCAATAATATCTGCTGGTACATCAGATATTGCAAAAGTATCACTATCTCCATCTGCACTGATATCCCAATCATAAATCTGCCAGTGATTTTTAGCCATATAATATTTACAGGCATAGATAACTTTGTTATCAAGAATTCCTATACGCCAATCATATTCGGATTGAATAAATTCTTGAAGGATTAATAATTGAGATTTTTTAAATAAATCTTTTACTTTTATTCCAAGTTCTTCAATTGTGTGAACTTTAAAAACGCCTTTACTAAAAGAGCTTGAAGGTTCTTTAATAATGATTGGGAAACTGAGATTCTTAAACGATTGAGCTTTGAAAGTATGTTGATTCAATACTTTTGTATATGGCATTGGTACATTATTTTTAAGAAGTTTCTCATATAAAAATATTTTGTTTGAACATTTCACGATACTCCACGGGTCATCAAGTACAACAAGACCTTCACTGTAGGCGAAGCGGCTAAAATCATAGGTATAATCATTTACATTAGTTGTTGCACGAATAAATAAAGCATCAAATTCATTTAATCTGTGATAGTCTTTCTTTGTAATAAATTCTGTGTAAAAGCCGATTTCATTTGCTGCTTTTTTAAAAAGCTCAAGTGATTTCTGACTTGATGGTGGAGTAGATTCTGTAGGGTCAACTAGTATAGCTAAATCATAGGTGTAATTACGTAGTTGCCTTTGATTAGAAGCACGTTTTTTAAAGTACTTTGCCGCAGCTTGACTAACAAACGGAATTTCCTCAGGATATATTTTTGAAGTGCTAAGAGGTATAACGTGATTTAGAATCCATTTATCACGTTTCATAAACTCCACTTCTATCAAAGGCGACTCAAACAAAGAAAATAATTCCTTGGCTAGTACGGAGAGAGAAGAAACTTTTGTATAACCGAAAAAAATGCGTAACGATATTTTTTCAAAAGTTATTTTCTTTAAATATTCTTGAATCAAATCATCAATTTCTTCTGAGATACTTTTTTGAATTTTGCGGCTTTTAAAATCAGTTATTGTTGTTACATTTGGAATGATGTTTTGATCTCTAGCAGAAGCTAATAAACTAACATAATATCCTGTTGATTGAAATTTATATGATTGACACAAATTGTATATTTTCCCTTTATAATTAGCATATTGATCGTGTTCAATGTAGTCATTTGTCTTAATTAATGTCACATTTTCAATTTCTTTCAACCAATCAATCTCCTGATCTACAACAATAAGATGATTGGCGGCAGAAACATTACTATTAACCTTCTTTTTCATTTTAATAGCGTGATTGTTTTCACCATAATAATCCATCATTATTGCTTGACGCTCAAATCCAAAAGATTCATAAAATGATTTCAGTTTGACATTATTTGCGTCAAATTCTAGAATCAAATCTTTTTGATGGGATTTAGCTTTTTCAATAATATGATTCATCATAATTTTTCCAAACCCTTGTCCAGTATACTCTTTTAGAATTGCTAGAGAATAGATTCGAATGATGCGTTTATAGAATAGCAAAGTGTATGAACCAATTGCTTTCTCATTTATCCATAAAATAATAACGTCTTGAGAAGCAGAAAAAAGACTGTTTTTAATCGATCTTTTGGAAGATTGGAATGATTGAGAAAAAGTACTTGTTTCTAAAGAATACAAGAAATCTAAGTCAGAAATACCTGCTTTTTTGAACATTATTTTGCTCCTTTATTTAATAATTATGATACATAATTGTATGCTTAAAAATTTGAAAAAGCAATACAAAAATGAATGATTTTATTACATTTAGGAATTGATAAAATAATATAAAAACCACAATGATTTCTATAAGTGAATCACTGTGGTTTTTTATTCTGTTTCATCTTGATTATCTTTGATAAATAGAGACACTATATCAGGATCAAATTGTGTTCCTGCACCTTTTCGAAGTTCAGCAAAAGCTTCTTGTTTCGTCATTTTTTCACGATATGGTCGATCGTTTGTCATTGCATCATATGCATCGGAAACACTAAGGATTCTGGAAAGAAGAGGAATTTCATAGCCGACAAGGTGACGAGGGTAACCAGTACCATCAAACTTCTCATGATGTGATAAAATATACTTTGCAATTCCCTTTAGTTCTTTGGACGAATTTGCGATTCGATACCCTATTTCAGGATGACGATACATCTCTTGCCATTCTTCATCTGTTAGAGGGCCTTTTTTATTAAGGATTTCATCACTGATTCCAATTTTACCAATATCGTGAAGCATTGCGAATAGTTCAAGCTCATTTTCCTCTGTGCTATCTAAGTTATAATGAGATGCCACTTTTTTACAGTTTTGATATAAACGATTCGCATGTTCTTCTGTTTCACTGCTTTTTTCATATAGAGCATTTTTCATTGAAGAAATGATAGAACTGTACACAGAAGATGTTGTTAGCATTTTCCGTTTATACATATTACTTTCAGCAATCTTAATCGCATCAAAAATATCATCATTCATTGTGTTCTTTGTTCCATATCCCAGCGATAACGACGGCATAATCGTTGTAACTTCTTTGTTTTTATATACTTTTTCAATACCACTAATAATGCGGTTCATCACTAGATGGGTTTGTTGGTCATTGGTGTTAGGCATTAAAACTATGAATTCATCTCCACCCCATCTTGCGATAATATCATCGTGACGGCAGGTGTTTTTTAAGACTTTACTAATTGTTTTTAATAATCGGTCTCCTTCAATATGTCCAAAGACATCATTGGTAAGTTTTAATCCATTAACATCTCCCATAATTACCGAAAGAGGTAGTTTGCGTTCGGAATCAAGTAATTTTAACTGCTCCTCAAAAAAAGTTCGATTATAAAGCCCTGTTAAAACATCATGATACGTTAAATAGAGAATTTCACGTTCACGTCGTTTTGCATCACCAATATCATTCATTGTCATCACGTGACCAATATTATTATTTATATCATCATAGATTTGACTAACTTTAATTGAAATGTTGAACATTAATCCAGATTTTGCTTCTAACTCAACTTCTGAACTCTCAAAATAGTCATCTTCAAAACAATTGACACGAATGCCTGAAGCGTAGTACAAGTTAATCATATCGTCGATTTTTTGATGATTAACTTCTTCAAATGTATAGCCGGTCATGCGTCTAGCATGTTCATTGAAGAAAATGATTTCTTTATTTCGATTGGTAATAATAATTATTTCATTAATGCTTTCAAATGCGTGATATATCCGTGTTCTTTCTTTTTGTTGTTGTAGTAAAATATTTTTTTGTTCGGTAATGTCAGTTAGTGATAAGAAAACATATTTTTCATTTTCAATTACTGAGTGTTTTGATGAAATCAGGATCCAACGAGGTAAATCTGGATTAATATCAACAAAAATCTCTTGTGGAATGATATTTTCATGTGTGAGTAATCCGTATACAATATCACGATAACGGGAATCTAGTTGCTCCCATGGATTAATGAATAATTGCTCCGGAGAGTATTGAAATAAATCTATTACAAATTGGTTTCTGTATAGTACTTCGAAATTTCTGATGATAGAAATTCCATTTGGAATTTTATTAGAAAATTGATCCAATTGTGTGAGGATATCATGAAGTTGAAAATCATTAATAATTTGCATGATGTATAGAGAGTCATGATAGATATCAATTTTCGTGATTCGGTATTCGAAATCTTGAATGAATACTGTTTGTTGTTTCGCCTCAAGGTTGATTTGTTCTGCGACACCATGAATTAAGTCTTTTGAAGAAACTTCACGAGCAAAAAGGAGTGATAAATCACTCTTGAATATTAGTTTGATTTGATTGTTAGTAGATGCAATATCAAATGCTATAGTTTTGAAGTTCATGCAAATCACCCTTAAAGTATTGTAGCATATCCAATTACACAATTATTTCCAGAATTATCTAAAACTGGAAAACATGAGAGTTTAATTGTTGTATTATTTCTTTGATAAATCGTTTCAGTTTTCATTCCATTTAGAGTTGTTTTAATATTCATTATTAATTCGCTGTTTTCGGGGAACTGTGCGTAATATTCAAAAAGATTTTTATGAGTTGGAGTAATGCCCAGTGCCTTAACAATTTGCCCGGATGCATATAAAATATCACCTTTATGATCAATTTGTACTACAGCGCCATGAATATTCTTTAAAATAAACTCAAGACGATCTATTTTTTCATTAAGATTACTTTCCAAACGTTTGTAGTCAGAAATATCAAGCGCGATTCCGATTAATCCGACATTATTTCCATTGTCATTGTAAATTGGAATTTTCATTACTTCAGACCAAGTTAGTATTTTTTGAGAATTTGCTTCAAAAGTAAATTGCACCATTTTTTTGAGATCAATTGCTGATTGATCACTAGCTAAAAACTCATTAGCAATATCGTTATCATAAATATCAAAATCATCTTTCAAGTAATAATTTTCCTCATCAACATGAGAATGTTTGATTAAAGATTTATTCATATATACATATCGATGGAAAGAGTCTTTAACCCAAATGTCAAATGGCATTGAATCAAAAATTAGTCGTAATTGAAGAGTTTTACTGTTGAACAATTCACCGATGTCGTTAACCTTTAGGGTGTCAAGAACTGATGTATCAACTGAATTTTTAAGTTCTTCGGTGTATTCAAATCCGGAGTAATCTCGTTTGATAGAGGAACCAAATAACATAATGTTTGGCGAAAGATTATATGTTTTAATCGAAAAGTATCGGTATGCGCCATTTTTATGGTAAAATTTAACAGTAATATCGTGATTATAATAATCCAATGACAACATATCTAAGAATTGTGATTTATCATCCATACTGATAATATCATCAATAGATAATTTTAAAATCTCATTTTGTGAATAGCCTAAAAATTCGCAAAATGTATTGTTTGCTAATAATATCTTTTCAGACTCGTCAAAGATTAAAGCAATACCAGAAAATCGTCCAAATAGAGTTTCAAACTGTTTATTATCCATATCTATCACCCAACCTATTTTAACATAAATTTTCGATTATGTAACTTGATTTACATTTATCTAAGGTGAATATAATTATGTTGGAACTATTCACATATATTTCATATAAAAAATCTATCACTCCTAATCGTCCATCCTTGAAGATGAGAAAAATTTTAACTGTAGTTCATCTTGAATCGTGGTAAAAATAATAATAAGATTATGTCATTGAAATCGGATATTTCTTTTTGTGTTATTGCATAGTAATAGGATTTGTTATGATATAATATGATTGATTTTAAATTTGAGAATGGAGGAATGAAAATGATTAGTGTAGTCTTATTAATGGCAATGCTTTTATTTCTTGGCATTTTACCAAATTCTCTAAGTATTTTAGCATTTTCCGCAATCATTATCATTCTCATATATCAATATCCCGTATTATTTTTGAGACCCGTGATTATATATTTATTTTCTATTTGTTTGGGGTCTTTATCACTACTATTTCCTGATAATCCTTTTTCACAGTATTTATTAAGTGGTATAATGGGATATGGAGTTATGGTAATCGTCATGTTTGTTGGTGTTTTACCAAATAGTCTAACATTGACAAGAGTGATTAAGAAACATCGTGGTGAACTTAGTATATTAACATTTATTTTGATTACTCCCCACGTGATTAATCATTTGTTGATCCTTAAAACAATTAATCTTTTTGGTGTTGTTGCATTTGTTTTGATGGTTCCCTTGACATTTATTTCTTTTAAGGTCATAAAACGAGAAATTAGTTCTATAGATTGGAATCGTATTCAAAAAGTAGCATACTTGGTTTATATATCATTATTTATTCACCTTGTGTATGTAAGCAGTTATGACAACAAAATTATATATGCAATATTATTTACACTCTATGTCAATAATAAAATCCTTAAGGAGGTCAAGAAATGAGCTTGCTAGAAAAATTTATTGTTTCGTTTATGGTGTTTCTTGCTCTATATATTGTTATTTCATTATCTTTAAGATTATTTGAAATTACCACAGCCTATTACTCACATATGATTGGTGGCATTGTCGCAATTATTGTAGGAATGCTTGTTTTTATGTATTTATTAGTTGCAAAGAAGAAATAATAGGAGGAATTAAACATGTTAGATGTATTAAGTAGAATTCAATTTGCCTTTACGATTGCATTTCATTTTGTGTTTGTGCCGTTAACCGTTGGTCTAATTTTAATTATTGTCATATTCGAAATTAGACATTACAAAACAAAAGATGAGAAATTTAAAAAACTTTCAAACTATTTTAGTGACATCTTCCTAATTAATTATGTATTTGGGATTGTCACAGGGATTGCAATGACATTGCAGTTCGGTACAAACTGGGCAAATTATTCCATAGCAATGGGTGATGTGTTTGGGTCTCCACTTGTTTTGGAAGCTGTTATTGCCTTTTTCCTAGAGTCAACATTTACAGGAATTTGGTTGTTTAGACGTAATCGTATTTCACCACGATTACGATTGATTACAGTCTCGATGATAGCGTTAGGAACTACACTTTCAGCATTATGGATTATTACCGCTAATGGCTTTATGCAAAACCCAGTTGGAGCATCCTGGGATGGTGCAAGAATGACACTTGAAAGTTTTTCAGAAGTTGTTTTTAATCCATATGCTTGGTATATGCTTGTGCATAATCATTTATCGGCAATTGTGTTATCTGGATTTGTTGTTTTAGCAATTAGCTCATGGCAATTATTATATGGAAAAGAAGATTCAAAAGCATTGTTCAAAACAAGTGCAAAATATAGTGCTTGGGTGATTCTAATTTCTGCAATTCTAATTCCAATTACTGGGAACTCATACCTTAATTTCTTGAATGGCATTCAACCTACAAAAATTGCAATGATAACTGGAGAAGTTTCTGGAGGCATCAATACAGTTGTCAAAATTGCTTTTGGAATCATGGTTACGTTAGGAACTATTTTTGTAGTTATTTCTGGATACACTGTGATATTCTTAGAAAAATTTAGTCGATCAACGACATTACAAAAAATATATATGTATTTAGTACCACTGCCGTATATTGCAATTATTGCTGGCTGGATGGTGACAGAAATGGGTCGTCAACCATATATCATATATGGCATTATGGAAGTAAGTGAAGGAATTAGTATTGTTCCTGTTAGCCAAGTATGGTTTAGTTTGATATCGATCACAGTATTTTATGGTATTTTATTTGTTTTAGATTATAAATTAACGATGTCTCGTATGAGAAAAGGGATTATTGAAGAAGGAGGCGAACAATAATGGCACAAGTTACATTGGCAAACATTTTATACAGTGTCATTGCGTTTAGTTGGATCGTCTATATTGTCCAAGAGCTCTTTGTAGCTGGGGCGAGTGCTTTAAATATTGCATTAAGTAAAGATGAAGCAGAACGAAAACAAATTCAAGTGACAACTGGTTTGCATTTTGATGGGATGGAAGTGTGGTTAATTGCTGCATTAACAATTACCTTTGGTTCATTCCCACTTGTTTTTGGAACGACATTAACGTATCTATATGTTCCATTCTTCTTATTGTTATATACGATTATCGCAAGAGGAATTTCAATTGAAGTTTTATATAAAATGGATGATCCAAAATGGACCAAAGTAATGGCAATTACATGGATGGTTTCAAGTGTTCTTTTAATCTTTATTATTGGATTATTTTTGACAAATATGTTTTATGGATTCCCGATGGATAGCACAGGATTAACTGGTTCATTTCTATCAGTCTTTAATGTTACCGGGATTAGTGGAGCTTTATTATTTGTTGTAATGGCTTTATTAAGTGGTGCTGGATGGATCAGCATTACAACAGAAGGCCCTTTGAGTGAAAAAGCCGTTTTGTTTGTCAAAAAGTATGGTGTAATTTACGCCGCACCAATCTTGATATTACTTGTCTTTATGGGATTTAATAATCTTGATAATTCGATTTTTATTGGACAGTTATTCTCACAAAGTTTTCTGTATTTTGTACTACCAATTGGTACAGTTACTCTAGCATTATTGGCAGTTTATTACGGACAAAAGGAAGATGGTAAAAAACTATTTATCTTTGTATCTTTAACTGCACTTTTGTTCATGCTAACAGGATTTGTTGGAATATATCCATATATGATTCCTTCAAACATTGCGATAAGTGATGGTATTACTTTGTTTGACGCAATGGTAAGTCAAAAAACAATGAGTTTGATTGCGACTGTTTTAGCAATCTTTTATCCAATTATTATTGGGTATCAATCATGGAAATATCTCCAATTTCGTGGCAAAATAAGACGTAACGATGAGGAGGCACAATAATGGCAAAAAAACTAATGATTATGCCTTCGGGTCGAAGTAGATATCTAAAAGATGATAATATGAAATTGATATATAAATCACTTGTTGTTCTTAGCGTTGTGATGGTTGCATTAAACTATTATTTATATGCTCCTCTATATGCGATTAAATTAACACTGATGATTGTATTATCTGTGATTGCAACAAGGGAAACAGAAATTCTCTTTTATACACATGAGTTTGATTGTGATCGTTCACAAGCAAAAGAATTAATTGTTAAATCATATCCCAAAATAACAGCGTTAATATATGTTTTGTTGATTCCTGTTGGAACCCCTTTATGGTTGGTTGTTTTAGGAGCAATATTGGCGACATTATTAGGAAAATTATTATTTGGTGGATTTCATCATATGATATTTCACTCTTCACTTGTTGGAGTTATTATTGTGACACTTGGTTGGCAACAACTTGTTGATGGTGTTGCCTTTATGACATCGTTTGATAATTACATACTAACGTTGTTATTTGATCATCCGTTCTTTAACGAGACTTTACGTATTGGGGGAATGTTTGATCCTAGTATGATGAGTAGTGCATTACAGGCAATGAAAGACGGCGTTGAGTATGCTCTAGGAGATGTTATCCTTGGTGTTGTACCTGGAATTGTTGGTTCTGGACTCGTTTTAGTTGGAATTTTTGTCTTTCTTATCTATAAAAAAGCGATCAACTATACCATTCCAGTAACGTTATTATCAACATTTTTTGTTGGTATGGCAATTATTTCTGTGATTAATAGTAATGCGTGGACGTATCCAATTTATCAATTATTTTCTGGATCAATTTTGTTTGTTACTATTTATGTGACGACTGATCCAATTACGACACCAATCCCTTTTAAAGGAAAGATTGTTTTTGGGGTTATTGCTGCAATCTTTACGATGTTTATTCGTTTGGGTTGGAAATATGAAGAGGGAATTATTTTTGGTGTTTTGTTTATGAGTATGCTGACACCAATGCTAAATACAGTTTTTAAAGAAAAAGCGAAAGTAAAAACGCCTGTGGTAAAGAGGGAGGCGGAAAGCAATGCTTAAAACGCTATATTTTGCATTTTTCTTAGGAATGACCGGTGTTTTTGTAACTGTTGTTGCTTACTTGGGATTTACGTTAACCGACCCATACATTCAAGAAAATAGGATCACTGCAATTAATAATAATATTGCGATTTTATACAATCCAGATGATGGGTATCATCGCAACGAATTTCAAGCGGATAACGCCTATCAAGAAAAAAACTACAAATTAATTAATGCTGTCTACGAAGTTCTTGATGAAGATGAGGAAATTTTTGCGGTAATCTATAATGTTTCAGCACAAGGTCGAAACGGAATCATTAGTGCTTTAATTGCTGTTAATCCTTACACAGATACTGTTGAAGCAGTAACGTACTATGATCATTCAGAAACACCAAATATTGGTGAAAAATATACTAGAGATGATGCGATTATTTCACTGATTGGCCAATCAATTTCCGATGTTGAAGTTGATGCGATTGCCAATGCAACTGTGACTTGGACAGCTATCAGTAGTATGTTTGATGAAGTTGAAATACATTACGTACAAGAGGAGGTGCATTTGAATGACTAAAGTCAAAAAGAAACGTATAAAACCAAAAGATAATATTTTAAATGGATTATTCAAACAAAATCCAACATTCGTTTTGATTTTAGGGATGTGTCCGACACTTGGAGTAACGACATCATTAGATAATGCAATTGGAATGGGTCTTAGTGTATTGTTTGTTTTAATCTTGACAAATTCACTCATTTCACTGATTCGAAATATTGTTCCAAGTGAAATTAGAATCCCTGTATACATTGTATTAATTGCTTTGGTTGTAACGTTATTAGAATGGTTACTTAATGCATTCATTCCAACATTATATGCGAACTTAGGGATCTATTTACCATTGATCGTTGTGAATTGTATTATTCTCGGAAGAGCTGAGGCATTCGCTTCAGATAATACAATTGTTGACTCTGTCTTTGATGCAGTTGGGATGGGACTTGGATTTACTTTGGGATTATCAACATTAGCTTTCGTTCGTGAATTACTTGGTACAGGATCAGTTCAATTACTAAGATTTACGTTATTTGACACAAGTGTTGCAGCTTCATTCTTAGTCTCACCAACAGGAGCGTTTTTAACACTTGGATTAATCATTGGTATTATTCAAACAATCAAGATTGATCGAGACAATAAAAAAGCAGCTGCGATGGAAATAAAAATCAAAGCAGCATTAGCTAAAAAAGCAGCAAAAGAAGCATTGAAACTAAAGGAGGCGACAACTCATGAGTGATTTATTAACATTGGCATTTACCGCCTTTCTTGTTCAAAATATTATCCTAACGCAATTTTTAGGAATTTGTTCTTTCTTAGGAGTTTCAACAAAACGTAGTAGTGCAATAGGGATGGGGTTAGCTGTCTTTGTAGTTATTACGTTGTCGAGTTTATTGACTTGGACAATCTACTACAAAATACTTTATCCAAATCTCATCTTCATGCGTACAATTGTCTTTATTTTAGTTGTTGCTGCCATGGTTCAAATTTTAGAAATGGCAATTAAAAAGTTTTCTCCAACATTGTACCGAGCACTTGGGGTATACCTCCCCCTTATTACAACAAATTGTGCTGTACTTGGTGTTGCCTTACTTAGTATCCAAAATGAATACACTTTTACAGAAACATTAATTTTTAGTGCGTTTACTTCACTAGGATATACCGTTATCATCATTACGTTCTCATATATTCGTGAACAAATGCATAAAGCTCCAATTCCTGCTGGTTTCAAAGGAATCCCTTCAGGATTGATTGCCGCAGCAATCATGAGTTTAATCTTTCAAGGATTTACAGGATTATTCTAATGTGGACTGCGATTATTCAAATTGGGGTTATTGGCCTAATTTTAGGATTGTTAATTGGGATTGCCAATATTTTTTTAGAAGTAAAACCAGACCCACTTGTTGAAAAAGTATATGATTTGTTACCACACTTTAACTGCGGAGCGTGTGGGACTCCTGGCTGTATGGCAAATGCAGAAGAAATTGTCTTTCGTAATCAACCATTAAGTAGTTGTAAACCAGGAACTCAACAAATGAGAAACACCATTCAAACGTTATTGGATGACTATAAATCCGGAAAAATTACATTTGATAAATGATTCCCTTTTCAGGGAATCATTTTTGTTATAATTTGCAAACATTCTATGATTTAATTTACAAGGGCTTACATATTTTTCTGTTTTCCAAAAATTTTTACAAAAAAGTATGATTTACTGTTATAATAAGTATAACTACAATAAATAATACAACCTTAGGAGGGATTTATTAATGAAACAATACGACGTAAACCATTTACGCACTATTGCTGTTGTTGGAATTCCTGGATCGGGTAAAACCTCTTTTATGGAGTCAGTTTTGAAGGTAACTGGTGCTAAAGATAAAAAAGGTTCTGTCGAGGAGAAAAACACAACATCTGATTTTTTACAAGAAGAAAAAGATCACCAATCATCAATTTCTACAAGTATGATTCCAGTGGAATATGATCAGTACAAATTTAATTTCTTAGACACACCAGGTAACAGAGAATTGGTGAATGAAGTATATCAAGCACTCTCTGTCGTGAAAGGTGCCATTTTAGTTGTTGATGGTTCAAAAGGAATCGATATTGGAACAGAGTCTGTTTTATCTGACTTAACAGAACGTAATATTCCAACATTGATTTTTGTCAATAAAATGGATAAAGAAAATATTAAGTTTGAAGAATTAATTACAAAATTAAAAGATATTATTGGCATTCAAGCAGTTCCATTTTTATGGCCAATTGTAGACAATGGTAATTTTAATGGATACGTTAACTTGATTGATATGAAATCAAAAGTATTAGAAAACGATAAAGTTGTGCAAAAAGATATCCCTGCTGAGTTGAAAGACCAAGTAGAAGAACTACGTGAAAGTATTGTTGAATCTGTGGCAATGAGTAGTGAAACATTATTAGAAAAACATTTTGGCGGAGAAGAATTATCATATGACGAAGTTTGTGGGGGATTACGAAGCGGTGTTGTTAACGGCGATTTAAAACCGATCGTATTTGGTTCACTTGTGAAAGATATTGGTGTTCGCGATATTTTAGAAATGATCGCAATGTTTATGCCTGCTCCAAATGATCTTAATCCAATTGAAGGAACAAATCCAACAACGAATACTTCAGAAGTTCGTAAAACAAATCAAGATGAACCATTTAGTGCATATGTCTTTAAAACATCAATTGATCCATTTATTGGACAAATGAATTATATCAAAGTCTTTTCTGGTGTTTTACAAAGCGGACAAAAAGTCCTATTAGCTAATAAAGATAAAGACGTTAAAGTTGGAAATATCACATTACTTCGTGGACATGAACAAGTTGATGTTGATCAACTTGGTGCTGGAGATCTTGGAGTAGTAACAAAACTTGAAGATTTATATACAGGAGCAACAATTTGTGATCCAAAGAACCCGATAACTATTAAAGGTTCAGATATTCCTTCACCAACGATTTACGTAGCTGTAAGTCCAAAAAACAAACGCGATGAAGATAAAATTTCTAGTGCTTTACATAAGTTAAGTACTGAAGATCCATCGTTTGAATACAAACGTAATCCTGAAACTGCACAATTATTAATTGGTGGGCAAGGAATGCAACATATCACATTTATGTTAGAAAAATTGAAAAATACATTTAAAGTTGAAGTCGATTTATTAGATCAAAAAATCGTCTATCGTGAAACAATAAAAAAACCAGGAGAATCAGAAGGTCGTCATAAGAAACAATCTGGTGGTTCTGGACAATTTGGTGTAGTTAAAATGCGCTTTGAACCAATTGATCCAAATAAAAGCGAATTTGAGTTTGCTGAAGAAATTCATGGTGGTAGTGTACCGAAAAACTATTTCCCTGCTGTTGAAAAAGGATTGATTGAAACATTCCAAGAAGGACCACTTGCTGGGTTCCCAGTTATCGGTGTAAAAGCAGTCCTATTTGATGGTTCATACCATCCTGTTGATTCAAATGAAATTTCATTCAAATTAGCTGCTCGATTAGCATTTAAGAACGCATTACCTAGCCTAAGTCCAACATTGTTAGAACCTATTATGAAATTGGAAATTATTGTTAAAGATGATTATGTTGGTGATGTAATGGGTGATATTAATAAGCGTCGTGGTCAAGTAAGCGGCATGGAACCACTTCTTGGTGGAAAACAATTGATTGTTGCCGAAGCTCCCGAAGCCGAAATTATCAGTTATACATTAGATTTACAAGCGATGACACAAGGAACTGGACAATATCAACGCGAATTTGTTCGCTATGATGAAGTACCACACAGTATGCTTGATAAATTAGTTGAAACATTAAATCGCGAAGAAGAATAAAATAAAAGCATCCATTTTAAATTAAAATGGATGCTTTTTTAATATATAAATTGAACGATTATCAGGGATAGGCCATAGATAATTAAGAAAACACCAATGACACGATTTAATAAAATTTCATTGATATGATTCGCATATCTGCTCGCAATATTCGCACCGATAAATGCTGCTACTGAAGTAATTAGGAGCGGAAGTAATAGTGTGCCTGCAATTATAAAGTGACTTATTGCTCCTACCAATGCAATAAAAACCATGATAAAGACACTTGTTCCAACGCCATTTTTGAGATCGTAACCAAGAACCATTGTTAGTAAAGCTAACATGCTTAAACCACCACCAGCACCGAAAAACCCACTAATAAAACCAATCACACCACCAAAAAATAAAACCAATACAATTAATAATTTTCCAGATTGATATGGTCTTGTAACTTCCCGTTTCTTCACAGGATATACAAGAAATCTAATCCCCAAAAGAAAGACAAAAATATTGATGGCACTATTTAAATTGTTTGGATTTGTAAATGACGATAAATAACTACCAAGAATTGTAAAAATCAATACAGCTACTGCCATGATTTTTGCATTCTTGAGATTAATATTTTTGTGTTTGATATAGGTTGATGCACTTGTTGCAGAGGCAAAAACATCTGTTGCTAATGCAATCCCAATTGCTAAATAAGCATCCATTCCGAGCATTGTAGCAAATAGTGGGGCGATGATTGTAGCAGCACTCAAACCTACCATTCCAGTTGCGACACCAGCAAGAAATCCACCAACGAGATAGATTAGTATATCGATATAGTCCATTGTATTCCCCATTTCTTTTATTCCATTATACAATAAAACAGAATTTTCACAAACGGAATTATTTATTTGGGGATAGCTACGGATTAATATGAGAACATAAGGTGATAACCAATTTATATGATATAATAAAGTTAAGAAGGTAGTGAGGTGAGGAAATGATTTGTAAAATTTGTGGTAAAGAAGTAGAGGGAGTTTTCAAAACATGTCCTATTTGTGGTGCACCAACTGAACAAAGTACTACAAGTTTGGTGAATGATGAACATTCAAAAAAACACAATCACGGTATCATACAAGACCGTCATCAAACAAATCTAATTCTTCGGATTATAAGTATTGTTGTCATTTTATCAATAGTCTTTATTTGGTATATCTTTTTCATGAATAATGAACCAATCTACAACGTTTCTATGAGTGCAAATATTGATCCTGTAACTGGGAATCCAATTACTACTCAAGATGTGTTTTTAACAACTACATCAGAAATTTTTGTTGTTTTTGATATGCGAGAGTTGGAAAATGAGTCAGAAATTAAAGCGATTTGGTTAAACAAAGATACATCAACAATCATCGAAACAGATATTAGTTTGGTTTCTTTAATCGATGATATAACATACTTTTCTATGATTTCTCCAACCACTCAGTGGATGAGTGGAGAATATGAAGTTCAATTATATATAAATGATGAACTGATTATTACTAAATATTTTACGATTTCTGAGACAATTGAATAGGTTACGAAAGTGACCTTTTTTTTAATTATAATGAAATTTTTGAATATTTATGATATTATTTTGATTATCAAAGAACAAAGGAGAATTACATGAAAAAGAATTTAATTGTCTTAATAAGTGTCTTATTATTTAGTGTTTTAGTTAGTTGTTTTGTACTATACACACCAATGCCAAATGGCACAGATGAAGAAGTATTTAATACTAAATTTGCAATGGAATACATTAGTGAGATTGCGCAAGAACCTCATAGTGTATATGATCCCGAAACACATGAAGAAGTACGACTTTATTTAAAAAGTAAATTAGAAGAATACTTAGGGATAGAAAACGTTACTGAAATGAATTATCCTGCATCTCTATTTGACGATGAAATCGAATATGATATCAATAATTTATTTGGAGTTATTCCAGGAAATAGTGACACAGCTATTTTGTTGGTTGCTCATTATGATTCTCGTGGCCATATTGGTCGTACAGGAGAATTAGGAGAAAGCTATGGAGCAGCAGATGATGGCTATGGACTTGCGACATTATTAGAAGTCGCTCGTTTATTTGCAGATAAAGAACTAGAAAATACAATATATATATTAATGACAGACGGTGAAGAAACCGGATTATATGGAGCTAGTAAAGCAGCATTAGAAGATAGTATTATGGATAACGTAGGTTTTGTTATTAACCTTGAAGCTCGAGGTGTTACTGGACCTGCTTATATGTTTGAAACATCGACGAACAATGACAAGGTCATTGACTTTTATAAAGAGGCAGAATTACCTGTTTCATATAGTTTAGCAACAGCAGTATATACTGTGATGCCGAATTCAACAGACTTTACAGAATTTTTAGCACAAGATAAAAATGGTATTAATTTTGCAGTACTAAATGGACTATATAATTACCATACTCCATTTGATAATTATACCAATATTGATTCATCAAGTATCCAACATTATGGAACACAAGTGATTCCTTTAGTAGAAGAGTTTACAATGAACACACAATATAGTGATATCAACTATTTTGATGCATCTAGCAACCAAGTGTTCTTTACTTTTTTACCAAATCTATTTATCACGTATACAGAATTAACAGCTACGATATTACATATCACTTCTTTGATATTGTTGCTGGTAATGGGTGGATACTTATTCTGGAAAAAAGAGATTACTGTGAAAAAGATTGGAGCATCATTTGGGTTGATTTTTGGAGCAATTGTGAGTGCTGTCATTGTGGGTAGTATCGTTTCTAGAATCATTGCCTTCTTGTCCAAGGTACCATACAATATGACTTACGTGCGTACAACATTTGGTGATTTTCCTTCATTATTAACATTGCTTGCCTTAACAATTGTATTTGGCTATCTATATTGGACCCGTTCCACTAATAAGGGAATTCGTAAAACAGTGTTATGGAGTGGTGGAGTTTTGAACTTGTTGCTGGCGCTATTAACTGGTTTTGCTTTAAGTGGAGCATCGTTCTTGTTCTTGGTTCCTGGTGCAACTGCCTTGATTGTGTTAGTTGTTGAAGAGTTTGTCAAAAACGCCATTGCAAAACAAGTTATATATGCAGTTTTGATGGCATTAAATGTGATTCTAATATTACCAATTCTATACAGCTTATACTTGGCATTAACAATTGGAGGGTTGCTCGCATTAGGAGCGATTTTGGTCTTCTATCTCATATTGTTGATTCCATTATTTGTACTACAAATAGAACTGAAAGCCTAAATTAATTAGGCTTTTTTAATGAAAAATGGTAAAATAAATATAATATAAGACAAAAGCAGGAGGAGCAATTTATGAATGTCATAGAACTGAATCATTTGACAAAACACTATGGAGATACTATAGGATGTGAAGATGTAACATTTGCTGTCAAAGAAGGCGAAATATTTGGATTCATCGGACCAAATGGGGCCGGAAAAAGTACGACAATCAGAACCATGTTATCATTGATTTATCCAACAAGCGGTAGTGTTACTATTTTTGGAAAAGATGCTATTACATTTGGTCATGAAATTCGCAAAGATATTGGATACTTACCAAGCGAAATATTCTATTATGATAAAATGAAAGTGATCGATTTGTTACAATATTCAGCAAGCTTTTATGATCGTGATTGTTCAGAAAGAATTCAAGTATTATCTGATATTATGGAATTGGATCTAGAACGAAAAATCCAAGATCTTTCTTACGGAAATAAGAAAAAAGTCGGAATCGTTCAGGGATTATTACATTCTCCAAAATTATTGATTTTAGATGAGCCAACAAGTGGACTGGATCCACTGATGCAAAAAAAATTCTTTCAATTAATTGAAGAGGAAAACAGAAATGGTGCGACAGTATTGTTTAGTTCTCATATTTTAAGTGAAGTACAACAATTATGTAATCGTGTTGCAATTATCAAAGATGGACACATTGTTAGTGTTCAAGATGTAAAAAGCTTACGAGAAGATAATTATAAAAAATTCTCGATCAAAGGAAATGCGTTAATCCAAGAAAATTTCCAGATTGACGGAGTTACTAATTTAGTTCAAACGAATGGACTTATAACATTTTTTTACAAAGGTGATATTAATAAAATGATTCAAATATTAAAACAATTACATTTGCAAGATGTTTTAATTGAAGAACCCACATTAGAAGAAATCTTTATGCATTACTACGAGTAGGTGCTATATGAATATATTGAAATTTGAAATTAGAAAAAATCTAAAAGGGAACTTGATGTGGGGGTTTTATATAGTTGCTTTTACGATTTTCTATATGATGTTTTACCCAATGATGGGACAGGATCAGACATTATTCGACGAATTGATGAGTGGATTTCCTCAAGAATTTTTAGATGCTTTTGGGTTTAGTGCAGAATTACCAATCGGGAGTATTTTAGGTTATTATGCATTAACCTATTCGTTTGTATTAATTGTTGTTGGAATTCATGCGAGTATTTTAGGTTTTGGATTACTGAGTTTAGAAGAACGAGAATTAACTGCGGATTTCTTGTTTACAAGACCAGTCAAGCGACAAACAATTTTCTTAGCAAAAATTGGGTCGATGCTTGTTAGCGTCTTGATTGTATACGTTATCACAGGACTGGGCTTTGTTTTGAGTATCTTATTGTTTAATGGCGGAAATCCATATTCACTTACAAATGTGTTCATATTGCAATCTGCGTTGATCTTTTTTCAACTAATTATGGTTGGACTTGGTATGTCTATTTCGATGTTGTTAAAGAAAATTAGAAATTTACTAAGTTTGGGAATCGGACTTGCACTGTCTCTGTATTTTATTGAATCCATTGCCAGTATGATTCATAGTGACTTGCTTGCATTTATCACACCATATAGTTATTTTACAGCAGACTATATTTTAATTGAAGGAACATACGATTGGCCAAAGTTTTTACTTGGAATTGTGATTATTGCTATTACATTTAGTAGTAGTTATTTCTTATATATCCGTAGAAATATAGCAGCATTATAGGGGTGAAATGATGAATATATTGTTACGAGAATTAAAAGCAAACTTTGTTTCACTGATGATATGGACATTTAGTATGGGTGCAATTGTCTTTGTGGCATTGATTGAATACGAAGCATATGCGGATAATCCACAAATGGTACAGTTGCTGGAAATGTTTCCACCAGAAATGGCCGCAGCTTTCGGATTAACAAGTGCAAACCTCACAACATTGCCGGGGTTTGTTGCAATGTTTTCTTTTTACTATTTCTTAGTGTTAAGTATGTATGGTGGCTTACTTGGTGTAAATATATTGAGCAAGGAAGAGCGCGATAAAACAGGAGAATATCTATTCACATTACCCATTTCACGAAGAAAAGTTGTCGTTTTCAAGATGCTTGCGGGGATGATGAATATTGTTTTCATTAGTTCAGTAACAATGATCTTAACATATCTATCCTCATTACGATATAATCCAGAGCCAGAATTTGTGAGATATTTGTTATTGCTCGGAGGTGGAATCTTCTTTGTACAAATGATTTTCTTTACCTTTGGAATCCTTATTGCATCACTAATAAGTGACTATAAAAAAGCGGGTAAAATTATTCTTGGAGTAATAATCGGAACTTGGTCTTTAAGTTCTGTAATTTCAATGGTTGATTCTTTAGACTTCATGAAATACGCATCACCATTTAAATATTTTGAAGCTTCAGTCCTTGTTGATACAATGAAGTATGAGGGAATCTATTTGATTCTATCGTTTGTTCTAATCGTACTTTCAGCAATAGGCTCACTATATTTTTATCAGAAACGTGATTTATATATTTAAAAAGCGGAGAAATCCGCTTTTAATTTTCGATAAAATGTATTTATAATTTCTTCTGTTTCTTTTTATGTTATTTCTAAATAATATCCATTAAACCGCTAAATAAAGACTTCTAAATGGAAATAAATTCATAAAACCATTCTTTTTAGACACTAAGTATGATAAAATTGATATAACAAAAATTTTGTTGATAATATTAATTTGGAGGAATTTATGAAAAAACTGAGCGTTATATTTACATTGATTTTAGTTTCTTTTTTAGTTTCATGTTCGAATTTGGAAAGAGATATTACAATTACGTTTGATGCGATGGGAGGAAGTGATGTTCCATCGATTAGTATTAAAGAAGGAAAGATTTTGCAAACATTGCCTATTGAACCTGTTAAAGAAGGGTATCGTTTTGAACATTGGTATAAAACGATAGAATCAACAGAGTTTGATTTTTCTAAAGCAATCAACAATGATATTACTTTAAAGGCATACTATGTTGAAACTGTAACCTTGACATTTGATACACAAGGTGGATCTGATGTCGATAGTCTTGTGATAGATAAAGGGACACTTTTAAGAACGATTCCAGAACCTGTTAAAGATGGGTTTGTGTTTGATTATTGGTATACAACAGATGAAAATATTGAATTTGATTTCATATCAACAATTGATGAAGGGTTAAACTTTACTGCAGCTTGGGACTTATCAACGACTAGTAAAATCACTTTGGATATTGATTATTTTGAGGAACACTTGAATATTAGCGATAATTTATTATATATGCCAACCAATGGAAATTATTATAATGCAAATATTAGTTACGATATTGATTCTCAATATATTTCAGAAAATGGTGTGATTTTATCTTTGACATATGGTGAAACTGTTCGTAACGAAAGTTTAGTTGTGACTTTTAGACTAGATGGTGAAGAAATCGAACGTACGTACAATATTCAATTAACGCCACATGGTGAAATTAGTTTAGTACGTCAAGAAACGTTTGATTTTACCGATCTAAGCACAGAATTTGAAGTAGCAGATACCCAAATTGATTTATTTTTTGAACTTGATGGCTCTGTTCCTTACGTAAAAATAACTGACTTCTTTGATCTTTTAGAAGGCTTTATAGATCCAGAGTTGGAAATCACGGAAGTTAAAACTGACACCTCATTAACATTGTCATATGAATACTATGATGCCGATGTTGATGAAACATATGTATTTGAATTAGTAGTTGATTCAATTGAAAATACGTTTACAACTAGTGATCCTGGGTTCTATTGGGCTTATGTATATTCTACAGTAACAAATTATGGAAGAAATATTGAGTATTTATCTGACAATCCAGCTGTTTATAATAGTGAATCTGATGAAGTTGTTTATGATTTAGATTTATATAATATGGACATAGTAATGAAAGATGGCGAAGTTGTTGTTCCTTACTACATAGCAAATCAATTATTTGTTGGACCTTCTTATTATAACGTTTATTATAATAATGATGGATTATTTGGTATCTACCTTTTACCAGAAACATATTCAGCAGAATATGACACAATTCATGCAAGTAGTGTCAGAGGGGACGATGTTCCTGCAGATTTAGTCGATCATACGTTCAATATGCTAGCTTTTGATTTGGATTATTTATACGGGCTGAAAGACATTATGGGAATTGATTCTTATTATGATTTATTGTTTGATATGAAAGATGATTTATTAACAACTGATGCGAATGATTTGGATCAAGCAATTGCCGATTTACTTCGAAAAGAAATTGATGAACCACACACTTCATACGGATATATGTCATATTATGCAACTGTAGAACCAACTGCTTGGTCATTAAGTGATTTTGGATCACGTTTTTCAAGTTGGTATTTAGATGGACTTATAGCGGTTGATGACGTAATAGGAGATAGATGGGGAATAACATTCTCCTCGGATTGGAATGCATTGAACAGCAGAAGACCAGATTACTGGTTCTTAGATGAAAACACAGCGATGTTAACTTTAAATGACTTTAATACATATGATTTATATGAAAGCACCACTTATGATGACGCTATAACTGCCGATATTCTTAAAGTAGATAATTCAATATTTAGTTTACCAAGTATTGTTGGTGATTATTTCTATTTTTATAATAGTTCTACACTATCGGAAGACATCTTAGAAATGATTGTTAAATGTGATGATTCATCATACGTTGCAACTTATATGGGAGCTTTAGAAACTGCTGGATTTTCGCATGTGACAGCGACTTCAACAGATTTATATAAAACTAACGGATACTTTACAAAAGATATTACATTGGAAAATGATGAAGTAGTCTCTATGTTTGTATTGGTAAGTTACAATGAAGAATATGACCTATTTTATGTAGGTGTTGCAAAAGAAGTACCAACTGATTATTATGAAACATGGCCTGTAACTGCGAATGTGGAGGAACTAGTAGTAGGCGATAGTGCTGTTTATATGGAGGAAACTCTAGAAAACATTATGGCAGAACAACCAACGACAACAAATGTTATTCTTGACTTGTCATGGAATACAGGTGGAAACGTTGGTGCATTGTATCGTGTGTTAGGATACACTACAGATCAACCATTTATGGTGAGTGGTATAGACCGTACCACAAATAGTGAATCAACTTATGTTGTTAGCATCAATAAACCCAACCCTTATACCTCTTTAAACTGGTCTTTGCTTACAACGAAAGTAACATTTAGCGCTGCAAACTCGATGACAAAAATATTTATGGAGAATGATATAGGTCCAGTTATCGGTGTTCAAACAGGTGGAGGAGCTTGTTCTATTACGCCAATCTTATTACCAAATGGTACAGCGTTCACAACATCAAGTAACAATATTAGTGCAATTCGTACTGGAACTGGGACGGAACTTGATCCTTATATATATACAGACGTTGAATTTGGAGTGATTCCTGATAATGTGATTAATTTAAATGATATTTACAATGCTACTGTATTATTGGGGATTTTAGCTGACTAGGTTTATCAATGAATGTTAAAATATCGTTTCCTCATTCTGATTATTTACACTGAATTGATTTAAATCGAGAAACAAAGAAGCAAGTATAATCTTTGTAACATAAGGATAGGATTGTTATTTAAAGCTATTTTATAGTATAATGGCATTATGTGTTATTACAAAATAAGTATTTACGAGGAGGTTGAAATATGATTAGAGAGGTTCATAATAAATCTGATCTAAAACGCTTTATCATGTTTGTCAAAGATCTTTATAAAGGTGATCCGTATTACGTATTTCCAATATTTTACGCACAAAAGAAAGAATTAAATCAAATTGTCTTAAAGGAGAAATCGTATAAAGCATTATTAGCATTAAAAGATGGCAAAGTCGTTGGAAGATTGCTTTACACATATGACTATTCTAAAAAGCAAGGGAAAGATATCTGTTATTACTCATACTTTGACACTATTAATGATATAGAGGTTGTAAGAGCTTTGTTTGATTATATGGAAGATGATATGATAAAACACAATTATGACTATAGCGAAGGAACCTTTAGCCCCTTTGACCCAGATACAAGAAGAGGTATCATGGTAAAAGGGTTTGAAAGTGCACCTTCAATCTTTACATCGTATAATTATGAGTATTATGGAACATTATTAGAACAGTATGGGTTTCAAAAAGCAATTGATACCGTACTACTAAATGCAATGGTTGATTCTGATTCAAAACGTAAACTCAATACGTTTAGTAAATTCTTTTTAAGAAGTCATAATGTTGATATCGACTCATTGGATTTTAAGGAGCTAGATCGTGATATTCGCGATATTGAGCAGATATTAAAAATAGCTACAAATGAGATTATATATCAAGATGCTCCATCCATTGAGATGATTGAAAACGTCGCAAGACAAATGAAGATGTTTATCAATCCCAAATTAGTAAAAATAGCAAGAGAACAAGAAACAGGTAAACCAGTTGGATTCTGCTTAGTTCTACTTGATTTTAATCAAGTGTTTAAAGAAACAAAAGGACGTTTAAGACCGTTGAAAATATTATCACTTAAACGTAACATTACAAAAGCACGTGGTCTCATGCAATATATCGTTCCAGAGTACCAAAATAGCGGGTTAATCGGACATATGTTTAAAGTGATTTTCGATGATTTAGTAGAAGCTGGAATTACAGATTTTGAAGCTGGTACAATGATGGAAGATAATCCAAAACCAATTAATTCATTTAAGAAATTTGGTGGAGAAATTACAAAAATTTATCGTCTTTACGGAAAGGAGATTAGCAAATGATACTCGAAATGATTCAATTAGTAGCATTGTTTGTCATCCCTTTTTATATCATAAAGTATCATAAATTTGTCATAACGAGATGGGTCGGGACAATTGGAACAGCATATTTTTTAGGAATTCTTGTCGCAGTTATGTTTTACACTCTATATCTGTTTGATGTTAAAATACAACTCAATAGTGAGATTGGTGAATATATAAGTTTTATCTCAATCGCTGTTGCAATTCCGTTATTGTTATTCAGTGCTAACTTAGCTGAAGTGCGAAAATTATCGAAGGTAGTCTTAAAATCATTTCTGAGTTTGGTTATTAGTGCTATTGTGGTCAGTTCGATTGTATTTTATTTCTATGGAAAAAATATCGAGTTTGGAGCAGAACTTTCAGCAATGGCAATTGGACTATATACTGGTGGAACTCCGAATCTAAATGCCTTGGGAAATATCTTTTCATTGAATGCTACTACAATTGGGATTGCCAATTTAAGTGATATGGTAATTGGTGCTGTATTTTATATGTTTTTATTGCTTGGTGCAAAGCCATTGTTGTCTAGATTTTTACCAAAATCCCAAGAAAATCTCTATTTAAAAGGGTCTTCAAACATTGAAAACACCGATGAAATTTTATTAGAGCAGTTTGTAATTACAAAAAAGTTGTCTATGAAAATACTGTTGGCATTTGGAATGGCAGTTTTAAGTGCTATCATCGGTGCTGGAATATTTTTCTTAATTGGTGATGATTCACGAAAATTAACTGATATTTTAGTTCCAACATTAATGATTGGAGTTACGGTGTTTGGTATCGTAGGTTCATTTAATAAAAATGTTCGTGAAACAAAAGGAATGAATGTTGTTGGTCAATACTTTATTTTAGTATTTAGTTTTGCACTAGCATCAAGTTTAGACTTTACACAAATGCGTGGATTATTCCAAGATATAATTATTCTGTATGGAGTAATTACGTTAGGAGTTTTTGTGGTTCATGTGTTCATTAGTAAATGGATGAAAATTGACGCTGATTGCACAATTATAACATTGACAGCAGGAGTATACGGACCTGCTTTTATACCGGCAATCACCAAACAACTTAAAAATGATGGATTAACTGTTCCGGGATTAATCGTTGGATCAATTGGTTATGCAATTGGAACATTCCTGGGAATGTTGTTAGGACTCTTGTTCTTACTATAGATATAAAAAAAGGTTGAATAATTCAACCTTTTTTTTAATTTTGTGGTTCAGTTTGTATCAGATTGTCAACATTGAATGTGTCATAAACTAAACTTTGTAGGATAAATTCGTCCGCAGCAAGATCGCGGAGAACAAGCCCAGTGTTTACAATATTTGTACCGTCAATAAACGGATTGTATTCTTTATCAAAGATATAATCATTTGTTGCTACAGTATAATATACATCATCTAAGAATACTTCAATATCCGTATCATAAGCATCTCCTGAATTAGATATTAGACTTTTTACCTCAGACCCAGGTAATTCAACGGTTTTCACATAATTATCAAATGGCCATATTTCATATAGTTTTCCAAGTGTAATTGTTTCATCAGCATCTAAATCACTTCTTGTACCGCCATAATTTTGAAATGCAATATCACTGTCTGAAGCAATGCGCATTAATTTTGCAATCCATCTTGATAAATCACGACTATAATAACTTTCTTCGGAATCAATGATAGGTGTATTGAATAATGAAGATGTTTCAGTAACGTAACCATTCAGTATGACAGAAACAGAAGAATCTTCGGTTTGAAAATCTAGACTATCGGTTGACTCTAGGTTTTCAACAACATAGTCTGTTATATCTCCATACGTATCAAAATATATTCTAACATGGCCAAGAAATTCTCCATTTGCCCCAGCTTGTAGTTGTGGGACACCTAAATACATATTAGCATATTCAATGTGTGAATGACCATTGAATATCGCATCGATTTTACTATCTCCAGTTAATTCAGATACAGAATCATTTATCGCACCACTATCGTGTCCAACCCATACTACCATATCACAGTCATATGTGTTTCGTAATAATGAAGCATAGTCAGCAATAATTGGGACTGGAGATGCGAAATCATAGTCAGCTATACGGGAAGTAGCAATAGAAGTCTCTAATCCATACCCCATTGTGCCAATAATACCAATCTTCATATCGTACACATCAATGATAGTATATGGTTCAACATTATCTAACATTGTTTCAGTTCCTTCATAGAAAACATTTGCCCCAAGCAATGGAAAATCGGCTTCGCCATTTTCTTCATCACCATCAATATAATCTAAAATTACATCAATTCCCCAATCAAACTCATGATTTCCAAGAACAAATGCATCAAATTGAATGTCATTCATTAATGTAATGGTTGATAATCCGTAATAGTAATTCGATAATGCGCTACCTTGCAGCATATCACCACCAGCTAAAATAATGGTGTTATCAGGATGTAATGTCTTTTGTACTTCTAAATAATTCGCGATTCTTGTTATCCCAATACTGTCACTCGAAGATTCCAACGCTCCGTGAAAATCATTCAAATAATAAATATCTATGAAATTAAACTCTGTAGGCGGATTTTGCTCATTATCAATATTGTTGGAAGGATCACAAGCTGATAATGATAACCCGAATAAGATAGTTAAAAATAGTACTAATAATTTTTTCATGTAATTCACCTTAAACTTTCTCAATTAAATAGAGGTATGGACTATTCAATTTATTTATAAATTCATAACGAAGCACGTTATAATTTTTCCTAGAAATTGTTTTTAAATAACTGTCAATATAATTACTTTCGATTGCACCTTCTGCATGACCTCGGTAAATAACAATCGAAATCAACCCACCAGGCATAATAATATCTAAACTCTTCTTAATCGCAACCAATGTCGAAGCGTAAGTAGTAGTTATCGAATGATCTTCATTCGGAAGATATCCTAAATTAAACATGATAACTTTAACTTTTTCAAAAAAATATTTATCAATATTTTCATGGCTTTCATGATATAGAGAAACATTAGAAATATGATGGGATTCTAATAACGTTTTCGTATTACGAATAGCAGGCTCTTGGATATCAAAACCATAAACATGATGGCTTTTTTTAGCCAAAAACAAGGTATCGTTTCCATTACCACATGTGCAGTCAATCGCATTGAAACCAGGTGTGAGAATCTCACTAATTTTTTGGTGTGAAAAAGGGATGTTTTGATCCAACATAATATCACCTTCAGTAGTAGTATTATACCATAAACGAGAAAAAATACGTTATATTTGTTTAAAAAATAAATTGGTATTCACAAAAATGAATATTAAATAATATATAATAATTTAAAATGCATAATTATTGCAATATCTTGATAAATTTTATAAAATACATGTGTAAATATAAATAAGGAGACCTGAAAAATATGTTAGTTGAATTAAAAAGTACAGAAACTGTACAAGATTATTTGAAAGATGACCAAGTTGCTATCGTGAAATTTGCTACGACGACTTGTCCACCATGTAAGATGTTAAAACCAATTTTTGAAAAATTAGCCGTTAACCCTGACTTAGAAAACGTTTTGTTTATTGCTGCAGATGCAAACGAGCATCCACAAGCGTACCAATACGGTGTTTCTAGTGTACCAACTTTGTTGTTCTTTAGAGGACAAGAAGTACTAGGTCAAAATGTTGGATTTGTACCCGAACAACCACTTCATGATTTCTTAAAGAAATTAGAATCTGGTGAAGAAGTAAATTAAACAGCTCTGGCTGTTTTTTTTATTTCCATAAAAAGGTAAAAAAAAGGTATTGATTTCCAATACCTTTTTTGAATTATGCTTTTAAAACTTTTGCTTTAATGAGTAAAGCGAATTGTTCAGAAACGTACCCTAAGATAAGTCCAACTAATAAACCAATGATTGATGGATATAATACATCACCATTAATTGTAGCACCTAACGCGAAGAATGTAGAACAACCAATGAACGCACCAGGAATAAATCCTAAGAATTTAATGTTTGCTTGGAAACACATCATACCGGCACCGATTGCAACGGCAATAAATGCTCCTAAAGCATTAAAACCAAATCCTTTGTCCCAGATAAACACGATAACAACTGCCCATAAAACACCAGTTAAGTTTGCAGGGATTCCTTTAATTAATCCGCCTTTACCAGCACCAGCTGCATAGAATGTTGCCCATCCTAAGAAACCTGCTACTACTAAACCTGCTAAATTGAATGTTGCTCCTGAGTTTGCATATAAAACATAACCTAAATTGAATAAACCTGCTAGTAACCCAACACTGATCGAAACTGCTATTAAAAATTTATCTAATTTCATTATTTTTCTCCTATAGTTTTATTTTTTTAAATTCTTCTACTTGATCTTGAATTGCGATTTCTGTAGGTAGACGCTCGATACTAGAAGCACCGAAAAATCCTACTACACCATTCGTTCTAGCTAATACGTATGCTGCATCTTCAGGTTCCGCAATAGGTCCACCGTGACAAATTACTTTAATGTCAGGATTGATTGCTTTTGCAGCATCATGAATTTCTTGAATTATTAAAACACAATCATCAAGAGTCAAAGCAGTAGTAGCTCCGATTGAACCTTTAGTTGTAAGCCCCATGTGAGCAACTAAACAATCTGCACCAGCTTTTGTCATATTTTCTGCGTCTTCAACATTAAACACGTAAGGTGTTGTAAACAAACCTTGTTTATGAGCTTCGGCTATCATATCTACTTCTAAGTTATATCCCATACCTGTTTCTTCTAAGTTGGCACGAAATTTTCCATCGATTAATCCAACAGTTGGGAAGTTTTGAACACCACTGAATCCAGCGTTTTTTACGTCTCTTAAAAAATATTTCATATCACGGAAAGGATCAGTACCACAAACTCCTGCAAACACTGGAGTGTTTTTAGCGATTGGTAATACTTCTCTTGCCATATCCATAACTATTTCATTTGCATCTCCATAAGGCATTAATCCAGCCAAAGATCCTCTCCCAGCCATTCTGTATCGCCCTGAGTTGTAGATAATGATCATGTCAACTTGTCCGTTTTGTGCACATTTAGCACTGATTCCAGTACCGGCACCAGCACCAACTAATGCTTTACCTTGTTTAATTTGATTATCTAGTCTTTCATGTATTTCTTTTATTGTAAATGCCATAATACATCTCCTTATTATCCGATTAATTCTATTAATTTTTTTGCCATTGCTAATGCAAACTCATCATCATTAATATGATTATCTAATTCTATTAATTCAACTTTTTTTGTATCAATATTTTCTCTTAATGCATTAAATAAAGCTTTATCTTCTTCCTTGCCTTCAAATGGCATACCATCTTTGTCGATCATCGAAACACCTTGCAGAGGAATAAAGAATGCTGTTTTCCCAACTGATTGACTAACTTTCTTTCCAATGATTTCACCAAGTTTAGCGTTTTCTTCAACAGTAGTTCTCATTAAAGTAACAGTAGCATTATGTTCATAGAAATTTCTTCCGTCAAACTTTGTAGGGACTGTAGATACAGGTCCAAAATTAACCATATCTAAAGCTCCAACGCTTACTACTTGAGGAATACCATTTAATGCTGCTGCATTTAATCTGTCTGGTCCAGCTCCTAAGACACCACCCACTAATTCATCGCACCATTCAGTAGTTGTGATATCTAAAACACCCTTAAAGTACCCAGATTCTATTAAAGCTTCTAATGATTTACCACCAGCACCGGTTGCATGGAATACAACTACTTCATATCCTTCACCTTCTAAGTATTCTCTTGCAGTAGTAACACAAGGGGTAGTAACACCAAACATTGTCGCACCAATTAATGGTTTTTCAGATGCTGGGATAGGTTTTTTGTTTTTAACAATTCCTGCAATTGCCAATGAAGCATTAGTTAAAACTTCCTTTAGAACATTATTCAATCCAGCAACGTCAACGATGCTGTACATCATCATGATGTCTTTTACCCCAACATAAGGACTAACATCGCCTGCAGCGACTGTAGAAACTAAAATTTTCGGAATTCCAACAGGAACATCTCTCATAACTCTAGCTGCAATACTAGATCCACCAGTACCACCTAAAGAAATGACACCACCAACTACTCCGTCTTTTAGTAACTGCTGAACAATAACAGCAGCACCTTCGCTCATAGCTTTAACATTTGTACCACGATCGTTCTTTTCTCTTAAAACATCTAAATCATGACCACTTGCTGCACAAACTTTTTGATTCGAAACATCAGGTTTAAATGTAGGTTCAAAAATTCCTGCATCTACAACAATAGTTTCAACTCCTTGAGACTTGATGATATCATTAACAAATGAAAATTCTTCACCCTTGGTATCAAGTGTCCCAATAATTACAACTTTTTTCACTATCGATTTCCTCCTTTTGAAGCAATTTTAGATTGTTACATAGTCACAGTGTAGATTATGCCAGTAAAGTTGTCAATATGAAATAAAGTTCCCACTTTTTCTCAATTTCACACTATTTTGATAGTCTTGTTTTTACATTTCACGTTATAAAAGCCTTTACATGATAAAAAAAATATAAAAGTGAGAAATAAAATTCTCACTCTTTTGTTTTATCCCACATAATCTTTTTTTGAAATTCCGTATTTTTTAAGTTTATTATACAAGGTTCTTCTCGTGATTCCTAATTTTTCAGCAACTTTTGTTTGATTCCAGTTTCCTTTAATTAACTCCCCAATTATTAATTCTTTCTCAATAACCATTGATGAGTTTTTAATATAGTTGACACTATCATCTAGAAGAATCACATCGTGGAAACTCACTGGCAAACAAGAAATATCAATGTTTCCAGAATCACAAAGGATTACACCACGTTCTAAAACATTTTTTAGTTCTCTTATATTACCAGGCCAATTATAGTTCATGAAAGAACTTAAAACAGAATCTGTGATACTAATTTTTAAATGGTGTCTTTCACTGATTTGTTCTAAGAATGTTGACACGTAGATCGGAATGTCCTCTTTGTGTTCTCTTAAAGGAGGGATTGTTCGATTAAGAACGGTTAATAAATAGTATAGGTCTTCCCTAAAATTACCTTTTAACATTTCCTCTTTTAAATCTTTACTGGATGTTGAAACAATTCTAACATCTAACTCAATTGTATCTTTCCCACCAAGACGCTCTAATTCCATATCTTGAATAACACGTAATAGTTTTGCCTGAATATCCAAGTCTAATTCAGCCACATTATCTAAGAACACGGTCCCATGATTCGCAGATTCAAATAGACCGATATATCGTTTCTCAGCACCGACAAAAGCACCTCTTTCATGACCGAATAATTCACTTTCAATTAAGTTTTTTGGGATTGAAGCACAGTTCACCTTCTTTAATGGAAATATTGCTCGCTCACTATTATAGTGAATCGCTCTAATTACTAAATCTTTTCCAGTTCCACTTTCTCCTTCTATCAAAATATTTGAATCGTGGTTTGATACTTTTTGCATCCACACTATCAATTTTTGAATCTCAACACTATTACCTAAAATGGATCTAATTCCTTCTCGTTTTTTTAGTAGTTTCTTTAATCGTTCATTTTCTTTTTCTAATAACGATACGCGATTCATAGTTTTAAATCCTTCTGTGGCATCACGCATGTTGTTCTCTAATGGGAATGTGTCAAAAACAGAACCACCAAAGTAACCCACAGTAGAAGTCTCATCATAAAATCGTTTGATAATTTTTTGGTTTGTTACAAATGTACCACCGTATATCATTGTAATAATTGAAGGTTTAATTTTTTTTGCTTCATCGAAAATACGATTTGCTTTATTAATTAAGCGATCAACATATATATTTAATTCGTTTTCTGGTTGCTCGTTAATGTAAGTCCAACCAAAATGAAGGCACAATACATCAGCATCTGCGTTTACCATTTTTATAGCTTCGTCCATTGAAACAGTGAAAGCGACTGTGAATAATCCTTTTTGATTTGCCTTTTTAATAAGATTTACTTCATGATCAAAGCCTTCTCCATTTTCTTCTAGCATAAGGCGATAATTACCATCAATCAAAGATACGGTTGGGAAATTAATAATACCTCCATATCCCTCTGAAATAAGTTTATCAATGAGTTCATCTTTCTGATATGTTGGATCTTGTGCACAAGCTCCGAATATTACAGGCACTTTATCTATTTTTGGTATGACCTCTTTTGAACCGTAATCCAAGACTAAATCGTTACTATTTTGAAACGGTAATGTACAAGCTATGCTGGCTATACCTGCCATTCGGAATCTACCTGCACTTAATGTTGCGATGATATCAGCTCCACCACTGGCTGCTTGGATAGCGCTCCTACCATTCCCAATACTCACTCCAATAATTGGAGTTTTGTTTGCTATTGATTCATTCAATCTTTTCAGTATGTCTGTTTTATTCATAACAACCTCCAATCGATTACGTTATTTAAATTTTACAGCACTTTATTGAAAAATGAAAGTATAAATATCATAGTCTAGGAATATTGGGAGATTGAAACCAAACGTGAACATCTAACAAATGGACTTGTAGATTTCAAATGTAACGTCTCAAGCCATATTATAATATATATTAGCGAAGAAGAATAAGTTGGGAAAACGATTAATTTGAAAAACACTTATATTGAAAAATAAAAAAAGACCCATAAAGGGTCTTTATAAACTATAATACATTTCAAATTCAACAGGGTGAGGCATCTTGTTCACATGATAAAATTCTTTTCTGATACGGTTGATATGATTTTTGATAATATTTTCAGTAAAGACATTTCCATGTAATAAGAATTTATGGTCTTTTTCTAACTCAAGAGCTGCTTCAGCTAAACTTGTAGGAAGACTGTCAACTTTAATGTCTTTATCTTTCAAGTCATATAGATTGAAATCAAAAGGACCATATCCTGCTTTTGAAGGATCTATTTTATTTAAAACACCATCAAATGCAGCCATCATGATTGCAGAGTATGCTAAATATGGGTTAGCTGTTGCGTCTGGACTGCGTAACTCAAAACGTTTTTCATCAGCAGTAATTGTATAACCAGGAATTCGAATAACTGCAGAACGATTCGCTGTAGCATATGCGATAGTGACTGGTGCTTCAAATCCAGGAACCAAACGTTTATAAGAGTTTGTTGATGGATTTGCAATTGCTGTAATAGCTTTACAATGTTTTAATATTCCACCAATCATATATAGTGCTAATTGTGATAGACCAGCATATCCATTTTCATCATACATAATATATTTATCATCATTTGTTAATTGCATGTGAACATGCATCCCGTTCCCTGCTTCATCAACAAATGGTTTAGGCATAAATGTAACACTTTTACGGTGTTTATATGCAGCAAGATTGAGAAGGTTTTTCATTTTCATGGTACGGTCACCCATCTCTTTAATTCCTGCAAAATTTACTTCGATTTCAACTTGACCAGGACCACCATTTTCACTATGGTGATACTTGATCGGAATATTCATTTTTTCAGCTTGAATAGCAACTTCACTACGGAATTCATAACTTGCATCCCACGGTGAATCAATATGGTATCCCCCATGATTGGGAACAGTAAATCCGATATTTTTATAAGAGTCATCACTTGAGTTCCAATTTGCTTGAGCACTATCTAGTTTTACTTCCATATGTTGGTTAGTATTTTTAAAAGATACATGATCTAAAACGAAAAATTCAAACTCTGGACCAAGCAAACAATTATCTGCGATGTTATTGTTTCTCATATATTCTTCTGTCTTAATCGCAATATAACGTGGATCATCTTCGAAACGAACTAATTTTGAATCTTGAATCTTATAAATATCAGCGATAACAACGATAGTTTTATGAACTTTGTATGGATCAACAAAACAAGAAGTAACATCAGGAATCATAACCATATCTGAACGGTCTACAGTCAAAAATCCATAACTTGATCCATCAAATCCTATCCCTTTTGTCATGATATCACGAGTTAGTTTTTGTGATGTAATACTAAGACGATGCCAACGCCCTTTCATATCAACTACTTTTAAATCAATTACTTGGACATTTTCTGTTTGACAATATTGAATCATTTCATCAATTGTTTTAAACATAATTAAACTCCTTACTTTTATTAGTAATAACGCTTACAGCACACTTATTATATCATATTAATTTTAAGATAAAAGACTTTTTTGTAAAAAGAAAATGATGACATTTTACTGTCATCATTATTACTTATTCCATAAAACAACTTCCACCAATAAACTCTCGTAACAAAGAGTTGCATGGAACATATGAATCATCAATATCTACAAAATATTTCAAGAATTTTATCAAACGATTCGCAGTGACAAAATATTCACTGTCATTTGGAACTTCTTGTAATGTTGGTAAAGCATATTTTTTCAATACACAAAGTTCATATTGAAGACCTGAGTTATAAATGTAGTCTGCTTGTTCTTGATGAGGATAAATCCATCTAAATTCCCCTTTACGGACGCTTTCCCACATATTAATTGTACGTAATGCTGAAGCATTACGAAATTGATGATCCCTTACAATACGTCTAATCAGGCGAAGATTAGTTATGCTGATAGGGTTATGATCATCTAAGTTCATTTGAAGTTGAGGACTAATAAATATTTTAAATTTTTGATCTTTTGGAATTAAATTTGTCATACGTTCATTTAAGGCATGAATTCCTTCAATTATGATTGGATTGTCAGCCGATACACGTAATTTTTTATACCCACCACGTTCTTTAGCAACAAAATCGAATGTTGGAATATCAACTTCTTTACCAGCAATCAAATCCTTCATATTTTGATTAAATAATTCAATATCCAATGTATTAATGTGTTCTAAATCAACATTTCCAAATTGATCCGCCACGATTTGATCACGATCTAAGTAATAATCATCAAGACTGATTGTGACTGGACGTAATCCACGCGTCATTAATTCAATGCGCAGACGGTTACTAAATGTTGTTTTACCAGAAGAACTTGGTCCTGCGATTGCAATCAATCGGATATTCGAATCATCTTTAATGATTTCGCCAATTTCAGTCAACATCGCATTGTGTTTCGCTTCACACATATGAACAAAATCAACAACACTATTCTTTTGAACATGACGATTTAGATTTGCAATGGTGTTTGCTTGGACAACTTCAGCCCATATACTGGCTTTTCGTAAGGTATCAACATATTTTGGAGCGTCCTTGAATACGGGAATCTCACGATTTGTTTCACTTCTCGGGTATTGAATTAAGAACCCAATATCATATGGTCTAAAGAGATATTTCTTTAAGTATCCAGTTGAGGGAGCCATATAACCATACATATAGTTAGTATAGTTATCACAAACATAAAAATGAACTTTTTTCTCAGGACGATAATTGATAATATCAATACGGTCTTGATAGTCATGGTCACGATAGAATTGTTTTGCTTCTTCAACATCTAATGTAATTCTTTCGAAAGGTAAATCTAAATCTATCAATCGATCCATCTCTTTTGTTATTGTTTGGATGACTTCTTCAATGTTCAAATCTTCTTTGTTGGTTACATAACAAAAAATACTTCTTGATAAACTATACTTAAACTTAATTTTGTAATCTGGATAGCAATTATCAAATGCCATTGCAATTAAATAACGAAGCGATGTTTCATAAACATGAACAGCTTCAAAATGATCGAGAGTTAAAAATTCGACAGTAGCATCATATTTGAATTTATAAGAAAGTTCTCGTAAACGGTTGTTTACTTTCGCTATCGGGTAGTCCTTATGAGTATCCTCAATCAAATCAATTACTCTTACATCATGATCATATAGTGTTTCTTTGTTGTTTACTCTTATTTTTATCATAAAATCACCTACTAGTTTCTAAAGAGTGTAATACTATTTTATCAAAAACAAATCACTTTTAAAACAATTATTGTAAGGAATTATGAAATAGAAAAGATAATTATTATTTATAATAATTAATTGGAGTGAAAATAACATGTAATCCAAATCTCTTTATGGTAATTTCGGTGAAAATATGGTAAAATAAGATATAATTCGGGCAACATTTAGGAGATCATAAAATATTCTCAGACAATATAACAACCTAACAAAGCGGTAAATTGGTTATATGACTTGAAATATTTTTTTTATCCAAAAAAACTAAAACACTTTAAAGTTATGAGGTGCTGAAGAATGATTCAAGGTATTATTTTGGCTGGTGGATACAGTCAACGCATGGGGCAAAACAAAATGACGTTGATGTGGAACGGTAAATATGTAATTGAACATACCATATCTCAGATGAGCAAAGTCGTTGATGAAATCATCGTTGTAACTGGTTTTTATCATGAAGAATTGTTTCCTGTCCTCAAGCAATATAAGAATATTAAAATTGTCCATAATAGCGATTTTAAAAAAGGAATGTTTAGCAGCGTCAAATGTGGTGTACGAGAGATGTCATCTGATTTTTTTCTAGTTCCAGGTGATTATCCTTTAATCGAAAAAGATGTATACCAACTGTTATTAACAGGAACAAAAGAAATTCGTGTCCCTGTTTATAATAACCGTAGAGGACATCCTATCTATTTTCAAAAACATTTGATTCAACCACTATTAGAGTTCGATGATAATCTTCACCTAAAGGCATTTCGTGATTTACACGATATCGAGTTTATGATATACGATTCAGACAGTATTTTATTTGATATAGACACAATTGCAGACTATCAAAAATTGATTGAAAGGAATGATGACTTTGGAAGTAAATAACTATGTAAAAGTGAAGAGTTTACAGGAAGCATATGAATTATTATTGGCAGACGATTCCAATCAAATTATTGGAGGAGGAGCTTGGTTGAAAATGGCAACCAAACCTGTTAACACATTGATTGATTTAGAACTTTTAAAACTAGATGATATTGTAGTAAAGCAAAATATCATCACAATTGGTGCTAATGTTACTTTGCGAGATTTAGAAAAAAATAAAGATATTAAGGAACAGTTTTCAGGAATTTTATATGAAGCAGTACATCAAGTTATGGGTGTAGGTGTACGTAATCTTGCCACAATTGGTGGAAGTATCATGGGGAAATTTTCGTTTTCTGATATTCTAACACCATTACTGACAATGGATGTATCTTTAGAATTTTATAAGCAAGGTATTATTAGTCTTCAAGATTTTTTGGCAACAAAAAAACCCCCAAAAGATATTTTATTACATATCATATTAAAACAAGAAAAGGGAAATGGGTTCTTTAAAAAAGTGCGAAAAACTGCATTGGATTTTGCTGTTGTTAATATTTGTGTTGTTCACAAAGATTCTGGATTTGAAATTGTGATTGGGGCAAGACCTGGGATTGCTGTAAAGGCTTCAAAAGCAATGACATTTTTGAATCGACAATCTAATTTTAGTGAACAAGTGATTCAATCTGCAGTTGCATTAGTACAAGAGGAAATCTCGTTTTCTAAAAATTTACGTGCAAGTAAAGAATATCGCGAGCAACTTGTTGCGGTATATGTGGCAAGAGGAATAAAAGAGGTGACACAATCATGAAAATACATGTGACAGTGAACGGATATAAAAAAGCATTTGATATTGAACCATCTGACTACTTGTTAGACACTTTGAGAAAATATAATTATCTAAGTGTTAAACGAGGGTGCGACAATACAAGTTGTGGTGTTTGTACAATATTATTAGATGGAAAACCAGTTCCTTCATGTTCGTTGTTATCTGCCAAGGCAGATGGACACAGTATTATAACAGTAGAAGGAATACCTAAGGAAGCTGAAAAATTGAGTGAACACTTTGGACATGAAGGCGCAGATCAATGTGGGTATTGTAATCCTTCAATGGCAGTAAATGTGCATGCATTGAAAAATGAAATACAGAATCCAACTGACGATGAAATAAAAGAATATTTGGTTGGCAATCTTTGTCGTTGTACTGGTTATATTGGACAACATAAGGCAATCAAATCGTATTTGGAGGATGAAAAATGAAAGTTGTAAATCATAAATTACCGTCTGTTGATGGAAAAGGATTAATGATGGGGCGACCGGGATACACGGATGATTTAGCTGACCCGAATGCCTTAATTGTCAAAGTATTACGCAGCCCTCACGCTTATGCACGTATTATCAGTCTTGATACTTCAAAAGCGGAAGCATTAGAAGGGGTTGAACTCGTATTAACAAGTAAAGATTTTGATCGTCGTCCTTTTACAAGGGCAGGTCAAGGATATCCAGAACCAAGCCCACATGATAAATTTGTTTTTGATGAATTTGTTCGTTATGTTGGCGATGAAGTTTGTGCAGTAGCAGCTATTGACTTAGTAACCTGTGAAAAAGCTTTGAAATTAATTGAAGTTGAGTATGAAGTTTTAACACCAATTTTAGATTTAGAAGAAGCAATTGATAATGAAATCATTATTCATCCTGAACCTGAAATTCACGATATGTTTCCAATTGGTTTTGAACCAAAACGAAATATTGCAGCCGCATATCATATGGAGGTTGGAAGCGTTGAAGAAACATTAAAAGATTGTGAAGTTATTTTAAAACAACATTTCTACACGCATGCTCAAGCGCATGTCATGATGGAACCACATACAGTAAATGCTCGAATTGATTATCAAAATCGCTTGGTGTTATATACATCCACACAAACGCCAATTCATGTGCGACGAATCATTTCGCAATCATTGAATTATCCATTAAGCAAAATCCGTGTCATCAAACCTCGTGTTGGTGGTGGATTTGGCGGAAAACAAGCAATTCATGGCGAGATTATCGTTTCGGCAGTAACATTAAAAACCGGGAAATCAGCAAAAATGATTTATACTCGTAAAGAAGTTTTTGAAAGTAGTTATACTCGTCACCCAATGCGTTTTGATATCACACTTGGGGCAATGAAAGATGGAACCCTCAAAGCAATTGATTGCAAAGTGTTAAGTGATACAGGAGCGTATGGAGAACACGCTCTAACCGTCTTTATGGTTGCGGGTTCTAAAGTATTACCACTTTATAACAAAGTTGATTCTGTCCGTTTCTATGGCGATGTTGTTTATACAAATCATACTCCTGCAGGAGCATATCGGGGATATGGAGCAATTCAAGGAAATTATGCTTTAGAATCATCAATTGATATGTTGTGTGAAAAATTAGCGATTGATCCAATTCTTTTCCGTCAAAAAAATATGATCTTAGAAGGTGAAACATCACCAATCTTTGAAATCATGGGTGAAGGTACCGAAGGTACCGCAATGATGATGGAAAGTTGTAAATTAGATTACTGTGTAACAAGAGGTTTAGAACTCATCAAATGGAATGAAAAATATCCACGTGTTACACTTCCAAATTCAAAAGTAAAAGGTGTCGGAATGGCAATTGCAATGCAGGGAAGTGGAATTCCATATATTGATATGGCTGCCGCTACAATCAAACTAAACGATGATGGTTTTTATAACTTAATGATTGGGGCAACTGATATTGGACAAGGTAGTGACACAATCTTAGCACAAATCGCAGCTGAAGAATTAGGAACAACACTAGATAATATGATTGTCTATTCTTCGGATTCTGATTTGACACCATTTGATACCGGGGCTTACGCTTCAAGTACAACTTATGTTTCTGGAAATGCTGTTGTCAAAGCTGCCAAACAAATGAAAAATATGTTGATTGAAGAAGCAGAGAAAGTCCTTGAAACAAAAGTTGCTTTTGATGGCATAACTTTTACAGCGGATAATGGTAAAGAAATCACATTAAAAGAATTATCAAATCGTTTATATTATAACGAAGATCAAAAACAACTTACTGCGACAAGCAGTTACGTTGGACATAAGTCACCACCACCATTTATGGCAGGATTTGTTGAAGTTGATGTCGATATTGAAACCGGTGAATTTGATATTATTGATTACGTTAGTGTTGTTGATTGTGGAACCACAATCAATCCAAAACTGGCTCAAGGACAAGTTGAAGGTGGTATTGTTCAAGGAATCGGAATGGCTGTATATGAAGAAGTTCTAATCAACAAAGACGGGCGAATGATTACAAATGATATGATGACTTATCACATTCCAACTCGTTTAGAAATTAAAAATCTAACAACAGAATTTGCGATTAGTTATGAAGAAAGCGGTCCATTTGGAGCGAAATCTGTCGGCGAAATCGGAATTGATACACCACCAGCAGCAATTGCAAATGCAATCTATAACGCAGTTGGTGTCAGAATTACATCACTACCAATTACACCAGAAAAAGTATTACAAGGAATACTTAAATTAAAGGAGAATAATCATGAATAGAAAACTATGGACTCAAATCATCTTTTTTGGAGCTTTATGGGGTTTACTAGAAGCAACAGTAGGTCATGTTTTACATTTTATCCCAGCAACAATTGCTGGAAGTATAATGTTTCCGATTGCTAGCGCAATCTTAATCGCAGCATATCTGAAAACAGATTCTAAAAAAGCACTATTCTATATTGCTTTGCTCGCATCAGCAATCAAAGCCGTCGATTTCTTATTACCAGCACTTAGTGTGTATAAAACAATCAATCCAATGGTTTCAATCGTACTTGAAGGTGTGATTGTCGTTGCAGTAATCGCGGTCGTTTCTGCGAAAAAACCGATCCAATATTTAGTAGCTTTACCGGTTGCTAGTATTGCATGGCGCACACTATTCATTGGACACATGGCATTACAATATGTCTTAACTGGAAACTTAGCTCCGTATATTACTGATTTAAGTTTTGCATTGGACTTTGTACTTGTTCAAGGATTAATCAGTGGATTATTTGCAATTGCTTTAAGCTATGGCGTAATTTTATCATTGCAACAAAAATTGTCATTTAACATCAAACCAGTTGTCGCATATTCATTATTAATTGTTGCTTCAGTCGCAACATACTTCTTATAAAATATGAAAAACGATTGCCAAAGTTCTGCTTTGGCAATCGTATCCTACAAATAAAGGTGATCACATGAATAATGTCTTTAATGAATTAATGAAATTTAAAAACCTTGGAAAAGCATGTGTCCTTGTTACTGTTGTTGAAAAAAAAGGTGAAGGACCAGTCGAGGTTGGTAAGAAAATGGTTGTCAGTGAAGACAATCAAGCATTTGGAACAGTCGGTGGCGGTGCCTTAGAGTACCAAGCTAGAGAACTATGTAAAGAAATCATTCAAACAAGAAGAAGTAAATTACAAAAATACTTACTTAACGAAGGAACTGCGATAAAGGATGCTGAAACACTACCAATGGTTTGTGGTGGCACAGTTACTTTATTTTATGAATATATCGGATATAACGAGTATATCTATATTTTTGGTGGTGGACATGTCGGACAAGCACTAATCAATATCTTGAAGACTATGAATTTCCATGTCACAGTCATTGACGAACGACCAGAAGTATTTGAAACAATTGCTGGTGCTGATCAAAAAGTACTTTCAAAATTCACAGATTATATTGAACAAGAATCAATCAAAGAAGGAAGTTTTGTTGTTGTTTGTACACCGTCTCATAAACATGATTATAATGTTATCAATAAAGTAATTGAGTTGAACTTAGAACCAAAATATATTGGGATGTTATGTTCACCCACAAAATTACAAGATTATATCACAAAAACCAAAGAAGAATTTGGTGTTGATGTTAATTTAACAAACTTCTATTCTCCAATTGGCTTGAATCTTGGTGGTGGAACACCAGCGGAAATTGCCATTTCGATTACCGCTGAAATTATGGCAGTAGCCAACAACAAACCAAACCATCAACACATGAGAGAGACGGAAAATAGTGATTCATATTGTTACTGGAAAAATTAATTCTAATAAAACAACAAAACTCTTAGAAATGTATCAAAAAAATCCTGTTGGAGATGGGTTTTTATCCATTAAAGTTATGGATAACAACAAAGTTCTTCATTACGACCTACTGGAGTTATCAACAAATATATCCACCACCTTTATTGTTCATACCAAACACGATTCCACTCATTTTGAACGCTCAATCCCGCTAGGTCCTTATATCTTTGATTTGGATCAACGCGATATTGTGAACAATAAAATACAAACTCTTCTAGAAGAGAGAGTTGAACCAATCTATTTAGATGAAATTGGTATTCTTGAAGTCCGTGGACTATATTTTTACGACATTGTAAAAGAACTTGTAGAAAGTGGCTTAGAAGTATATATAACAGTTCGTGACTCATTGGTTGAAGATGTTTTAAAAACGTTTGATATCAAAGAATACGAGATTATTACATAAATGAGGTGAAGATATGTATGATCTAGGAATAATCAATGGTGAAATCTATCGAAATCAGACATTAACAAAACATAATGTCTACATTAGTGATGGAAAAATCCAACTGATAACCACAGATATATTACCAGCAGTTAAATCAATTGATGCAACAGATAAATATGTATTACCAGGTTTAATTGATCCTCATGTTCATTTTGATTTAGATTTAGGATGGATTCGGTCACGTGATAATTTTGAAGTTGGAAGCAGAGCAGCAATCTACGGCGGTATCACAACCATTATTGATTTTCTTGATCCAATTGATCATGAGGATCAACTTGAAGATGCTTTGCATATGAGATTAGATCTTGCCAAAAAATGTCGTACAGATTTTAAGTTCCACGCAACCATTAAAAACCCAACAAACCATGCATCAAAAATCAGTGAAAAGATGCTGGAACTTGGATTAAATAGTATTAAACTCTTCACAACATATTCGGATAGTTTACGACGCACTTATGATCAAGAAATCAAAGAGTTATTACGTTTGAGTAAACAACATGATTTTTTGGTACTTGCCCATATTGAAAATGATGATTTAATTGTTCTTAATGATTCATTTACATATCGTGATTTACCAATAAGCAGACCAACAATTAGTGAAACAAGTGAAGCGTTAAAACTTGCAAGCTTTGCCAAAGAAACAGAAGGAAATTTATATATGGTTCACTGTAGTAGTGGTGAAACATTATATCAACTCGCTGAACAATATTCTGATATTCTAAACATTAATTTTTATGTTGAAAGTTGCCCACACTATTTTTCTTTTAGCAATACGATTCTACAAGAACCTGATGGATATCTATATACAATGGCTCCCCCACTTCGAAGTGAGGAAGAAGTTAAATTATTACACCAACAATTTCAGGATGTTTACACAATTGGAACAGACCATTGTTCATTCTTTAAAAAAGATAAACTTGCAAAAACATTAAAAACAATACCACTAGGTATTGGTGGTGTAGAACATTCTTTCTTAAGAATGTATGAAATGTTTGGGATTCACGCAATTGACAAAATGTCATTAAATGTTGCCAAAGCTCATAAACTATATCCACAAAAAGGAATCATTCAAGTTGGAAGTGATGCCGATATCTTTATCTTTGATCCATTATATCAAGGTGTGATTGATCAAAACCATTCGGCTGTTGACTATACAGTGTACCAAGGTTTTAAGCAAATTGGAGCAATCAATACAACAATCATTCGTGGAACAATTGTTTTGGAAAACCAAACATTATATCCACATAAAGGTCAATATTTAGGAGGTTCTCATGAAAGCAATCATTAATGCTACAACATATGATTTTCAAGATTTTCATGAAAATCAATATATATTATTTGATGACACAATCCAAGAAGTTGGACCAATGTCATCCTTCAAAAATGCAAATTATGACATCATCGATGCTAAACAATACCTTGTCATGCCATCGATGATTGTTGGACATTCTCATATTTATTCGACATTTGCAAGAGGATTAAATGTCCCATTTCATCCCGAATCCTTTCAAGATATTTTGGATCAGTTATGGTGGCGTCTTGATCGTAACTTAGACAATCAAATGAATTATTATAGCGCAATTGTCAGCGCTGTTGATCATTTGAGAAATGGTGTTACAACAATGATTGATCACCACGCAAGTGGTGAAATCAAGGGTTCATTAACACAAATATCAAGAGGATTAGAAGAAGTTGGTCTACGAGGAATCTATTGTTTTGAAACAAGTGATCGTTTTGATACTGATGCTTGTCTTGAAGAAAATATGACGTTCATCAACGATAATAATACAAGTTTCAAAAAGGGGTTGTTTGGACTCCACGCAAGTATGAGTTTATCAGATGCTACTTTACAAAAAGTCAAAGAAGTGATTGGTGATACACCAATTCACATCCATGTTGCTGAAAGCAAAGAGGATGTCATTGATTGTTTCAATAAACATCAATCAACACTAATTGAACGATTAGAAAAATTTGGATTACTAAATGAAAATTCAATTATTGTTCATGGCCTATTCCTTACGCCAAAAGAACTTGAAATTATAAAAAAACACAATTGTGTTGTTGCCTTAAACGTAACTTCGAATATGAATAATAGCGTTGGAATTCCCAATTATAAATTATTACGAGAAAAACGTGTTCGTGTCATTATGGGAAATGATGGAATCTCATCTTCCATTACGACAGAATATTTAATGTTATATTATGCCATGCATTTACTTGATAAAACCCCAACAACTTTTGGGTTACATCACCTTCAAGAAATCATTGTTGAAACCTATCGCTATGCATCAGCAATTCTAGATGTGAAACTTGGCCAAATTTCTAAAGGATTTGCTGCAGATTTGTTAATTGTACCGTACATTGCACCAACACCAATTTCCAAAGAGAATGCCTTAGGTCACCTATTCTTTGGACTGTTTAACAGCTTCAAACCAAGTGATGTATTTGTCGCAGGGAAGCAACTTGTTCATAATTATCAAATAGATAATGAACTAAGCAATCAATATCAAAAAGCCCAAGATTATGCACAACAATTGTGGGATAAAATAGATAAAGAAGAGGTAAAATCATGAATTTAAAAACAACTTTTGACGGGATTACATTTGACAATCCTTTAATGCCAGCAAGTGGACCATTAGTTGGTGATCTTGAAAAGTTAAGTTTCTTAGTAGACCAAGGATGTGGTGGGATTGTTACTAAGACCATCTCAACAAAAGAACCACATATCCCAAGACCATGTATTTATGGTGGTAAAGATTTCATTATGAATAGCGAACTATGGAGTGAGCATTCATATCTGACATGGGTAAATGAATTCTTGCCTCAGTTTAAAAAACTCCATCCATCTTCACCACTAATTATTAGTGTTGGATATTCGAAAGAAGATATGGAAATTCTAATTCCGTTATTAGACCCTTTTGCAGATGCTTTTGAGGTATCAACTCATTATGTAGGAACGGACTTAAGTGTCATTCAAAATACCGTATCAACAATAAGGAAACATACAAAAAAACCTTTCTATATGAAAATAAGTCCGCATATTCCTAATCCAGTTGCCTTCGCAACAACAGTTCGTGATGCTGGGGCAAATGGGATTGTAGCTATCAACTCATTGGGACCAACAATAAAAATTGACGCTGCAACAAAAAGCATTATTTACTCAAACGAATCGGGATTTGTTTGGACAAGTGGACCGGTTATTAAAAACCTTGCTTTGGCTACAGTTTACACAATCAAGAAAGCATTGCCAGATTTAACTGTCATTGGTGTTGGGGGTGTTAGTAGCGCAGAAGATGTTATCGAATTCTTATTAGCAGGAGCTAATGGTGTTCAAATGCTAAGTGCTGCGATGTTGAAAGGAAAAGAATTATATTCAAAAATCATCAAGGATTTACCAATAAAATTAGAAGAATATGGTTTTTCTAGTGTTGAAGATGTCATTAATACGACATTACAAAATAACGTTAGCTATGAGCCAGTATTACCACAATTAATAGAAGACAAATGTACCAAATGTATGTTATGTGTCAAGATTTGTCCATACCATGCAATTGATATGAAAGATAAAATTACCTTTAATCCTGACAAGTGTTTCGGTTGTGGATTATGTATTTCAAAATGCCCGACTAAAGCTATCTATTAAGGAGGAACATCATGAAAGATATTTCAAAATCTGTTTTCAAAGTAGATAATGACGAAAAAATTAGTGGCCAAGCACAATATGTCAGTGACATTATGGGCTATGATTTTCTCTATGCATTTACGATTCGTAGTGAACATCCCAAGGCCATTATTAAAGATATTAATTTACCGAATTTGCCACCAGGATATTACACCGTAGATTATACGGATATACCTGGTAAAAATGTTGTTAAGATCATTTTTGACGACATGCCAGTATTTGCAGAAAAACAAGTAAATTATTACAAAGAACCAATTATGTTATTAGTTGGTAAAGATAAAGAAGTATTAAAAAATCTTGCATCAATGGTGCAAATAGAATATGAAATATTAGAACCTTTGTATACATATGATAACAGTGTAATTAACTATCACTTTACAAAAGGTGATCCTGTCACAGCATTTAAAAATGCCGAACGAGTTATTTCATTTGATTATGACACTGGATACCAAGAACAATTATATATTGAACCACAGGGAATGCTTGGATACAGTGAAGGTGAGAAAGTCACATTAGTGGGTTCTATTCAATGTCCTTATTATGTAAAAAACGCCGTTATTGCTATATTAGATACAACACCTGAAATGGTTCGTGTTCAGCAAGCAGCAGTTGGTGGAGCTTTTGGCGGGAAAGAAGAGTTCCCAAGTTTGATTGCTTGTCAACTCGCAGTAGCAATCAACAAAATCAAACGACCAATTAAATTGATTTATGATCGTGAAGAAGACATGGAAGTAACAACAAAACGTCATCCATCAAAGATAACCTTAGAAGCAGCGATTGTCAATAATCGCATAGTCGGAATGCGCAGTAAAGTTGGGTTAGATGGGGGAGCTCATATCGGATTAAGCGGAGTTGTTTTATCACGTGCTTTGATTGCTTCAACAGGCGCATACACAATTGATAATCTCGATGTTAATGGTGATGTATTTATTACAAATACAGTTCCCAATGGTGCATTTCGCGGATTTGGAGCACCGCAAATGTTATTTGCGATTGAAATGTTTATTCATCATGTCGCAACTGAACTAGGTATTGATCCTTTAACTATGAGATTAGATGCTCTTGCGAAACAAAACGATAAAACATCAACAAATGGAACATTTCGTGATCCAATTATTATGAATCAAATGATTGAAAAAGCGATGGAAATGTCAGATTATAAACGTAAAGTCAAAGAGTATCAAAATGATGATTCTTTCCGCGGTATCGGAATGAGTTGGTTTTTACATGGTTGTGGCTTTACAGGTAGTGGTGAATCAACACACATTAATGCGCTTGTAAAATTAAAAAAAGATGAACAAAATCAAGTTCATATCTTAATAGCCGCAGTTGATATGGGACAAGGTGTTAAAACAACAATGAAAAAGATTGTTGCCAATGTCCTAGATATTCCATTAGAACAAGTAACATACAATAACCCAGATACTGATTTTGTTCCTGATAGTGGGCCAACAGTTGCTTCAAGAACAATCATGATTGTAGGTGGTTTGATTGCTCGTGCAGCATTGCAATTAAAACAAAAATGGGTTGAAGATTACGAAGTAATAGTTGAGGAACGTTATCAACAACCTTCTTATGTAAAATGGGATGAAGAAACCTTCCAAGGTGATGCATATCCGGCATACAGTTGGGGAGTAAATGTTGTTGAAGTCGAAGTTTCAAAAGTGACGTATCAAGTTAACCTTCTTAATTCTTGGAGTGTTTACGATGTTGGGAAAGCAATTGATGAACGAATTATCATTGGCCAAGCTGATGGCGGACAAATGCAAGGACTTGGTTATGGATACTTAGAAGTAATGCGAACAAAAAATGGAAAAGTTGAACATAAAAATGTTACAGATTATATTATTCCTACCAGTGTTGATGCGCCGTCAATGGAAACAGTGATTATGGATAATCCATTCCCACTTGGTCCATATGGAGCAAAAGGAGCTGGAGAACTAACATTAGTTGGAGGAGCACCTGCGGTCGCCTTAGCAATTGAAAATGCGATCAATCATAAAGTGCAATCAATCCCAATGACACCAGAAAAAATAATGGAGTTGATCAATCATGGAAACAATTAAATTCACATTAAATCATAAAGTAGTAGAAGTTGAAATCAACGAAACAAAACGACTACTTGATGTATTACGAGAACATTTTTTATTAACTGGTGTAAAAGAAGGTTGTGGTGAAGGAGAATGTGGAGCATGTGCCGTTTTATTAGATGGTGACATTGTCAATTCTTGTATGGTTCCTATCGCAAATGTAAAAGACCATGATGTTGTTACAATTGAAGGCTATAGTAAAACCAAAAATTTTGAAGTCTTAAAAGAAGCTTACGCCGAAGAAGGCGCAGTTCAATGTGGATTTTGTACTCCCGGGATGATGATTGCTTCCGAAGCATTACTTCGTAAAAATCCTCATCCAACTGAAGAAGATATAAAGAATGGAATAAGTGGAAACTTATGTCGTTGTACTGGATATAATATGATCATCAAAGCGGTGCAACGTGCATCGAAATCTGGTGAAGGCTTATGGTAAATGTTATTCCTAAATCACTAAAAGAAGCACTCAAGTTTCTACAAGAAAAGCCTTATACAATCATCGCTGGGGGAACGGACTTAATGGTTCAAAAACGAGGATGGAGTAGTACAAATCCAGAATTCAAACAACCAGTATTGTTCATCGCAAACCTCGCAGAATTAAACTATGTAAAAGTAGATTCAAAAGCAATATTTATTGGTGCGACAACAACACTAAGTACATTGTTGAATCATCCAAGCATTCCCGATATCTATAAGGATGCCTTATTTGAGATGGCATCAGTGGGAATTCGAAATAGTGCAACAATTGCTGGGAATATTGCTAATGCATCTCCAGCTGGGGATAGTTTACCAGTCCTATATGCTTTAAATGCTGTTGTAGTTGTTCAAAATATAGAAAGAAAACGTGAAATTGCAATCAAAGATTTTATTACAGGTGTCCGAAAAATCACCTTACAAGAAGATGAAATGATTACAGAAATTATCATCCCAAAAGATGTATTTACACATCGCAAGTGGGTAAAAGTTGGCGGTAGAAGAGCTGATGCAATTAGTAAAATTAGTTTTGTTGGTTTAGCAAACATCAAAAACAAAAAAATAGTAGATTTTCGCATTGCGTTAGGTGCTGTCGCACCAACTGTTGTGCGTCAAGAAAAAATTGAAGCACAATGTATTGGAAAAACAGTTGAAGAGTTACAGAACAATATTGAAGATATCGTTGCTCAATATCAACAATTTATTGTTCCAATCACAGATCAACGTTCAACAAAAGCATATCGCGAACAAATTAGTCATAACATTATTGTTGATTTTATCAAATCGTTGTCTAAATAGATAGGAGGAATATCATGAAGACAGTTTCCTTAGTAGAAGTAGCACGTGGTGACAAGTTAGCTGATTTGGTGTTGAAAAACGCTAATATTGTTAATGTCTTTAGTGGTGAGATTGAACATGGTGATATTGCCATTCATCAAGGCATTATAGTTGGAATTGGCGAATACATAGGTGAACAAGAAATTGATCTTCATAATCAATTTGTTGCTCCTGGATTTATTGATGGCCATGTTCATATAGAATCATCAATGCTGACCCCTGAACAATTCGCAAAAATAGTAATGCCGAAAGGGACAACGACTGTCATTATTGATCCTCATGAAATTGGAAATATTTTAGGATCAACAGGAATAAAATATATGGTAGAAGCATCAAAAAGAGTCCCATTAGAAGTTCATGTTATGTTACCTTCTTGTGTGCCAACAACGAATTTTGAAACAGCTGGGGCAGTTATTAGTAACAAAGATATTTTACGTATGAAAAACGATGAATATATCCTTGGACTTGGAGAAGTAATGGATTATCCTTCTGTCATTGAAGGTGAAAGAGATATGCATTTAAAAATTGCAGCTATGAGTGATCGAATGAAAGATGGTCATGCACCAAGTATAGTTGGAAAAGCATTAAATGCTTATGTTGTCACTGGAATAAAGACTGATCATGAATGTACAACGGTCGATGAGATGAATGATAAAATTAAGCGCGGAATGTATATTCATTTGCGCGAAGGAAGCGCTACAAGAAACGTCACAACGTTGAGTCAGGGAGTGACAATTGGAAATCATCATCGTTTGCTTTTTTGCACTGATGATAAACACCCTGCTGACATAAAAAGAGAGGGTCATATTAATTATAATATCCGTCTTGCAATCAAAAATGGTGTCGATCCGATTATTGCCATTAAGATGGCAACAATCAACACTGCACTTGCATATAAATTAGATCATATTGGGGCAATTGCTCCAAGCTATAATGCAGACATTGTTGTTTTTGATAATCTTCGAGATATTAATGTCACAATGACATTTAAAGAAGGAAAATTAGTAGCTGAAAATGATCAAGCATTATTTGAATTTACACCGTTTATTACGGAAGAAACAATGAATTCTGTAAAACTTCGTGGTGATATTCCATTGAAATTTGATATTAAATTGAAAAAACCGGAAGTAAAAGTTATTCAATTAATTGAGAACAATGTGACAACCAAGAAAGTAATTCGCACAGTCACAGTCAAAGATAATTTATACCAAAACAATCCTGATGATGACATCTTAAAGTTGGCAGTTGTTGAACGTCATAAATATACTGGTAATGTTGGATTAGGACTTGTTGAAGGATATGGACTGAAAAATGGTGCTGTTGCGATGACAATTGCCCATGATTCTCATAACTTAATCATCATTGGTGATAATGATGCTGACATGAAAACGGCGTTAGAAGAAATAAAATCAATTGGTGGCGGAATTACCGTTGTCAACAATGGCAAGGTTGTTGGTAGTCTTCAACTTGAAATTGTTGGCTTAATGACAAATAAAGAAACGAGTGAAGTAGAACAAATATTGAATTTTATGAATCAAGCTGTTCGAAAAATGGGTGTTCATAAAAAGGTAGATGATCCATTCTTAACACTTGCGTTTTTATCACTTCCCGTAATTCCTGAATTGAAAGTGACAGATCAAGGATTATTTGATGTGACACAATTTAAGTTAGTGGGAATCGAATCATGAAATACGTCAAAGAATATCAATGTACCTTATGTGGTACAGTTTATGATAAACACGAACCAATCTTAACTTGTTCAAAATGTGGTGAAAAAGGTATTTTGGATATTGTCTATGATTATGAAAAAATGAAAGAAGAAGTAACAAGAGAATATTTTAAAAATAATCATGATTATTCAATGTGGCGATATCTTCCAATGATGAGTCTGAATAAGCCTGATATCTCGAAAACATTACATGTCGGGTGGACCCCGTTATATCGTTCGAATTTGATTGAAAAAGAACTTGGACTTGCCGCTCTTTATATCAAAGACGAAGGATTGAACCCAACCGCTTCGCTTAAAGATCGTGCCTCTGCAGTTGCTGTTATGAAAGCAATAGAAGAAGATAAAGATATTATCGCTTGTAGTTCCACTGGGAATGCCGCATCAAGTCTTGCTGGAAATGCCAGTCGAATGGGACTCAAAACAGTTATATTCGTTCCCAAGCGTGCTCCCAAAGGGAAACTAACACAGTTACTTGTGTATGGTGCAAATGTAATTAGCGTTAACGGTGATTATAAAGATACATTTAATTTATCGAAACAAGCGATCGACCATTTCGGTTGGTACAACCGTAATGCTGCAATTAATCCTCACCTTGTAGAAGGTAAGAAAACTGTTGCATTAGAAATTGCGGAACAACTCGATTTTAAAGTAACCGATTGGGTTGCTGTCAGTGTTGGGGATGGCTGCACCATTGGTGCTGTATATAAAGGATTCTTTGATTTGTACCAACTGGGAATAATAGATAGAATTCCACGTATTTTAGGAGTTCAGAGTACAGGATGCTCTCCATTCTATGATGCCTTTATCAATCACACAGCTTTACAAGAAACAGAGGAATTAACAATTGCCGACAGTATTGCTGTTGGTATTCCTCGAAATCCAGAAAAAGCGCGACTTGCAGTAGAATGTTCGCTTGGAACATGGATTGCGGTAAGTGATCAAGCAATCTTAGAGGCAATCAAAAGTTTAGGTCACAAAGAAGGAATATTTGGAGAGCCTGCAGGAGTTACAGCTCTAGCTGGTGTAGAGCAAGCAGTCAAAGATAAAATTATTAAAGCACAGGAATCAGTAACCGTCATTATGACAGGAAATGGTCTGAAAGATACGGAAAACGGTATGAAAGCCGTTGGTGAAGTAACACGGATGAATCCCAATATTGATGAGTTAAAAAAATATATAAACAACGAGGTGAAGTAAATGAAGATTCCATTTGGTCCAACGTATGATGAGATGTTACATCCTAATACTGTGGACAAAAATATTAGAAGTAAAGCTGACAAGAAAGATTTAGATGAATTAGATCCGATTAACCTGTTTAATATTTCGTGGAAAAATAAGAACAATGAGGTTAATAAAATTGTTTTGCCAAAAGCATTGACTGGAGTTGATGCGAATATCGTCGTGATGCTAGGAAAGTATTTCCCATCAGGATCACATAAAGTTGGTCCAGCGTATTCAACTTTAATTGAAGGATGTGTTGATGGTGACATCATTCCTGGAGAACACACAATATTAGGACCTTCCACAGGAAACTTTGGAATTGGAGTATCATATATTTGTAACTTAATGAAATATGATGCGATAGTTATTATGCCTGACAATATGTCAAAAGAACGTTACGATCGTATTAAACGCTATGGTGCAAAACTTGATTTAACACCAGGAACAGAATCAGATGTAATTTTAACATTAGAGCGTACGTTTGAACTCAAGAAAGATCCAAAAACTCGTTCATTAGCGCAATTTGAACTACTTCCAAATTATCGTTTCCACCGCCATGTGACAGGAAATAGTGCTGTTGAAGCTGTACAAGGGATTGGGAATGGCAGAATCGCTTGTTTTACGTCTGCGCCAGGTAGTGCTGGAACCTTAGCAGCTGGGGATCAAATCAAAGCAGTTTTCCCAGAGGCAAAAGTTGTGGCATTAGAACCATATGAATGTTCAACATTAATGAATGGCGGACGTGGCCAACATCGTATTGAAGGTATTGGTGATAAAATGTGTACATTAATTCACAATGTTATTAATACAGACTTTATTGCTTTAATCAAAGATGATGATGCTGTTCGTGGTATGAAAATCATTCATGATGGACAAAGTGTTCTTGTTGAAAATGGTGTTGATCCAGAAATCGCAAAAAATATGACAGAGTTATTCGGAGTTTCCGGAATCGCAAATATTATTGGTGCCATTAAAATGGCGAAATACTTAAAACTTGGTCCTGATGATAATGTCTTGACAATTGCGACAGATGGCTTTGATCGTTATGACAGTGTTTTAGAAGATTTAGAACGCCGTTATTTAGAGACAGAAGATTATGTTCTACATCGATGGTTTATAGATGTTTTCCGTAAAAATGGTATTGAGGATATCGTAGATTATCGTAGTAATTCTCAAAAAGAAAAACTTTTCAAACAAAAAGAATCTGATTGGTTAAAATTCGGATACAAACAAGAGTATCTTGACGCAATGCGTGATATGAAATTCTGGGATGATGAGTATAATAAAGTGTTTGAATATGATGAAAAAATCAAGAAAATGCGTGAAGAATAATGAGAGAAATTAATTTTAAAGATATCGTTCAACACGCAGAACGATACAAACAAGATATTTCTAACTTTTTACGTGATATGATTCGCATTCCTTCAGAAAGTTGCGATGAACAAAAAGTTGTTCAACGCATCAAAAAAGAAATGGAAAAAGTTGGTTTTGACAAAATTGAGATTGATCCAATGGGAAATATCTTAGGATATATTGGACATGGTAAACACATCATTGCAATGGACGCTCATATTGATACAGTCGGAATTGGTGAAATTAAGAACTGGACACACGATCCTTATGAAGGATTCGAAGATGATGAAGTCATTTATGGACGTGGCGGAAGTGATCAAGAAGGTGGTATGGCTTCAATGGTCTACGCTGGTAAAATCATTAAAGACTTACAATTAGAAGATGATTACACATTAATCGTGACAGGGACTGTCCAAGAAGAAGACTGTGATGGATTATGTTGGCAATACATTATTGAAGAGGATAAAATCAAACCAGAATTTGTTGTTATCACTGAACCAACAAGTTGTCGAATTTATCGCGGACATCGTGGCCGTATGGAAATCAAAGTGACAACTCATGGTGTGAGTTGCCATGGTAGTGCACCAGAACGTGGCGATAATGCAATATTCAAAATGGCTCCAATCTTAATCGAACTTGAACAATTGAATCATCGTTTATTAGACAATGATTTCTTGGGAAAAGGGACGTTAACTGTGAGTGAGGTATTCTATTCTTCACCATCACGTTGTGCTGTTGCTGATGGATGTACTGTTTCAATTGATCGTCGTTTAACAGATGGTGAAACATTTGAAACTGCGATACAAGAAATTAAAGATTTACCAAGTGTTCAAAAAGCCTTGGCAGAAGTTGAAATGTATGATTATGCACGTCCTTCATATACAGGACTTGTTTATCCAACTAAATCATATTTTCCAACATGGGTATTACCACATGAACATATTGCAACGCAAAGTTCAATTGCGGCATATCAAGGATTATTTAATACTGAACCAGTTGTTGATAAATGGACATTCTCAACAAATGGGGTCAGCATCATGGGACGTTACGGAATACCTTGTATTGGGTTTGGTCCAGGACATGAAGATCAAGCTCATGCTCCAAATGAATTAACATGGAAAAATGAGTTGGTAAAAGCTGCCGCAATGTATGCAGCAATACCACTAGTATATATGAATAAATTAGAAGGAGAGAAATAGATGAAACCTTTATTTAAAGGAAAACACTTCATTACGTTAGAAGAATGGAGCAAAGTGGAAATCGATAAATTATTAGAGGTTTCCAAAGAATTAAAGTATAATTTTTTAAACAATATTCCAACAAAATACTTGGAAGATAAAACATCATTCTTAATGTTTTTTGAACAATCAACACGTACAAGAAACTCAATGGAAGCAGGGATTGCTCAATTAGGTGGTCATGCGAATTTCTTAGATACATCGACCATGCAGATTTCTCATGGTGAAAGCGCAAAAGATACCGCTGTCATTTTATCAAGTTATGGTCATGGAATTGCTTGTCGTAATTGTTTCTGGGAAATTGGAAATGAATTTATTCGTAATATGGCAAAACATTCAACTGTCCCAATTATGAACTTACAATGCGATTTATATCATCCAATGCAAGGATTGGCTGACTTAATGACAATCCAGGAAGTGAAAAAAGAAACAAAGAATTTAAAAGTTTCTGTCATTTGGGCATACGCTACATCACATAAGAAACCAATTAGTGTACCATTAACACAAGTTTTGTTATTCCCTCGTTATGGTATGGATGTTACACTTGCTTATCCTGAGGGTTATGAAATGCCTGATTGGGTTATCGAAAAAGCGAAACTTAATGCAAAAGAGAACGGTGGATCATTCCAGATTACTCACAATATGGCTGAAGCATTTAAAGATGCTGATGTTGTTATTCCGAAAAACTGGGGTAGTTGGGTTACAAATCAATCAACAGCAGTGGTTGATGATTTATTAGAATCGTATAAAGGATGGAAGTGTACAGAAGAAATGATGGCACTTGCTAAACCTGATGTTTCTTATATGCATGCATTACCTGCTGATCGTGGAAACGAAGTTGAAGATAGCGTTATTGATGGACCTAATTCAATTGTTTATCAAGAAGCTGAAAACAGATTACACACTGCAAAAGCAGTAATGGCAATGACAATGGGTGACAAATAAAGGAGGGTTTAATTATGAATGAATATATGAAAAAGGCCTTAGATGAAGCTTTTGATGGTATGAGATCTGGAGAAGGTGGACCATTTGGTGCGGCAATTGTCAAAGATGGGAAAATCATTGCAATTGGTCATAATGAAGTATTGAAAACAAATGATCCAACAGCCCATGCAGAAATTGTTGCAATTCGAAAAGCGACAAAACTACTGGGACGTTTCGATTTATCAGACTGTGAAATATATTCAACATGTGAACCTTGCCCGATGTGCTATTCAGCAATCCATTGGGCAAAAATGAAATCATTATTTTATGGGGCAACAAGATATGATGCCGCTGAAATTGATTTCGATGATCAATACATTTATGATGTGATATTAGGTAAGGCAACAGAACTGCAAGTTCATACCGAGCAAATCGATCATGATGACTGTATGGGTCCATTTAATGAATGGGCTCTTAAAGAAGATAAAACCGGATATTAAGTTATAAAAACCTAATTCATAAGTGAATTAGGTTTTTTTCTTTATTTATGTATTCAAAACGCTTTGAGTTTGATATAATTATTTTGCATATAAGGAGGAGACGTTATGAATCGAAATTTAGCACGTATAATTATTACAACTGCAGGGATGATTTGGGGAATTGGATTTATTGGCAATAAGTACATATTAGATCAAGGTTGGAGTGATGATCAATTACTTTTTGTCCGTTTTGTAACTGCATTTGTTGTTATTTTTGTAGTGTTTAACAAACGAATCCTTCAAGCGAATAGAGAAACCATTAAGAGCGGTTTATTTTTAGGACTATTCTTATACCTTGGGTTCTATTTTCAGACATGGGGGCTAGAATATACTTCACCATCGAATAACGCGCTTGTAACAGCTGGATACATTGTTTTAATGCCATTGATTGTGTATCTCTTTGAAAAGAAACACATTGCTTTTAAAACGATTATTGCTGGAGTCATTACAATGGCAGGAATTTTATTGATCACTGTTGATTTTAAAGAACTTACAATAGCCTTTGGCGATGTGTTAACGTTTATTGGTGCATTCTTTTATGCACTCCATATATATTTTTTGGGGAAAGCTGCCAAAAAAGTCGATTTATATGCTTTAATGGGGTATCAATTATTATTGTTTAGTGTCATAGCAACTATAGTGATGTTTGCTAACGGTGGGATGCCAAATGATATTTTTGCAAGTAAATTTAATATGTCTTTATTAGGACTTGCGATGTTGCTTGGATTCTTTGGTTCATTTGTTGCTTTTATGTTTCAAAGTATTGGACAAAAAAACACCAATGAAGCGGAAGCAGCGATTCTTATTTCAACAGAAAGTGTATTTGGACCGGTGTTTGCAATATTGTTTTATAATGGTCTATTTAATATATTCGTTTTACTAGGTATCATCTTTGTCTTTTTAGGTATTGTTTTAAGTGAATTAGATATCAAATATATTGTGAAGAAGAAGGTGTAAGGATGACTTTGAAACAGTTTTTATTATTACTAATCCCTAGTGCGTTATGGGGTTCCTCGTTCATTTTTATGAAAGAGCTCGCTCCAATTTTTGGACCAGTTTTAACGGCAGCATTACGTATTGTGTCAGCAGCTGTATTCTTAATTATTTTGTTTGCTGTGACAAAATATCCAATTATGTGGAAGAAGTATTGGAAAAAGTATTTGATTATTGGTATTGGAAATTCTGCTATTCCGTTTAGTTTATATGCGTATGCAGCATTGTATATTCCAGCATCGCTTAGTGTTATTTTGAATTCTACCTCACCAATGTTTGGTGCAATCTTTGGATACATCCTTTTAAAGGATCGATTAACTTGGAATAAATTTGTTGGGTTACTGTTAGGCTCACTCGGTGTTGGAATTGTATCATCACTGGTTCTTGCTAACAGTTCATTGGAACTATATTTAAGTATTTTAGGATGTTTAGGTGCAGCGTTGATGTATGGATTATCAGGAGCATATGTTAAGAAATACGCATTGGAGATTGAAGCAAAACAGTTGACAGTTGGAACATTAACATTCGCAGGTGTAGGATTATTGATTCTCTGGGTACTGTTGATTCCATTTGGAATAAATCCAACAGTTGTTATTGATGCGCTTGGATGGAATATTGCTTTAATCATTGTATTTGGTATCATGTGTACGAGTATTCCATATATTATATATTATCGTTTGCTTCAAGAAATCGGACCATTAAAAGCATTAACAGTGACGTATTTAATGCCAGTGTTTGGTGTGATTTGGTCGCTATTCTATGGCGAAACAATCGAATTGAATACGATTGTTGGATTGTTTGTAATATTAGTTGGAATTTATGTGTTGAGTTTACAAAAAAAAGAAGGAGCTATTTAGGCTCCTTTTCATTTCTTAATAGTAATATTGTTGATGTGATCAAAGTGTAACACGGGGTGTTCTAAAATATAGT
>JBFFLJ010000003.1:0-67116 GCA_041554935.1 Candidatus Izemoplasma sp. | reverse complement strand
TTGTGTAAGTACGAGCGTACTTTTACAATATAAGATTACCATACTTTTTAAATATAGTCACTATTTGTGATTATTTTAGTATGCCTTTTCTTGAAAAATATTAATAAGTACTCTCTATTGACATTCCTTAGAAAGTCAAAAAAAGAATATCATTTCGATACTCTTTGAAAATATTGACTCGCAGTCACCGTTTCTAAATCATCTTCTTGACTAATAATACGAAACAAACGTTCCAAACGATCCCATGCATCTTTATCTTCTCCCAATTCCCAAGAATGCATCCACACAAAAAAGACCCCACTATATGAGTCCTCTAAGAACTCTTCTAATTTATCAAGCATAAACATATATCCTTTATTTACTCTATCTAAATCATCGGTATTATATGCCATTCCACTAAAGTGTAGTGTTGGGTTCCATTCTAGAAAGTTCTTGGGTTTATCGAACTCTTTAGAGCCCTTACTTGTTCTAGCGTACAAAAGTCCAAGTTCCTTGATAACGTCCTGAACCTTCTTATTAAAATCACCGAACGGGTATGCGAACCCTTTTACTTTTTGCTTAGAATATGATTCGATATTTTGAATGTCTTCATTAATTTGATACCTAACCTCATCTTTGGATAAATCTTTTAAATTTAAATGATTAAATCCATGTGAAGCAACTTCATGTCCTGTGTATAGTGTGTCTAATTCTTCTTTCGTGATAAAACCGGGATTATTTAACGTCCCGGAGTTTATAAAAAATGTTCCTTTCAAAAGATACTGGTTCAATAACTCTACTACCCTACGATCGTGGTAAGTATTATCATCGAAACCAAGAACCAAATAAAGCATCTTACCACCTCTCAACACACATTATAACAAAAAGATGTGACATTTTTATGGAAATTAACAAAAAAACTGAAGTCTGTTTATAAAACATTTCAGTTTTTTTAATTAGTATTCGCCTAAATTACAAAATTTACGAGCTTATTTGGAACATAAATTTCTTTTTTAATTGTTTGATTTTTTAATAACTCTGAAATTTTTTCAGTGCTTTTAGCTAACTGTAGGATGTCATCTTTTGCCATATCTATTGTGATATTAATCTTGTCTCTTACCTTACCATTGATACTGACCACAAGCTCAATTGATGTTTCAATTAACTTGGTTTCATCATACTCAGGCCAAGATGCAAAAACCATGTCTTCAGAGTGCCCGATTTTTTGCCATAGTTCTTCGCATAGATGTGGTGCAAATGGATAAGTAATTGCTAAAACAGTTTCGTAATCTTTGATATTGATATGATTTTCTTTTCCAAGTTCATTGATCAAAGTCATCAATTTGGCAATCGCAGTATTGAATTTGACATTTTCGATATCCTCATCAACTGCTTTGATGGTTTTATGAAGAATTGTTTGATAATTTTGATTTGGTTTGTCTGATACTTTTTCTTCTAAACGAGCAAGTTTATCTAAGAATCGACGTGCCCCTTTGACACCATTTGGATTCCAAGGAGTCGATTGTTCATAATCGCCAATAAAGAGAATATAGAGGCGCAAAGTATCCGCACCGTATTCTTTAATAATTTCCATAGGGTTGACAACATTTCCTTTGGATTTAGACATTTTATCGCCATCTTCACCAAGAATCATCCCTTGAGCTGTACGTTTCTTATATGGTTCTTTAGTAGGAACAACCCCGATATCATATAAAAATTGATGCCAAAAACGTGAGTAGATTACATGTCTTGTCACATGTTCCATTCCACCGTTATACCAATCAACTTCTAACCAGTATTTTAGTTTATCCATACTAGCAAACTCTTTATCGTTATGTGGATCTGTATAACGCAAGAAATACCATGAACTTCCTGCCCATTGAGGCATCGTATCGGTCTCTCTTGTTGCTTCTCCACCACATACTGGACAAGTTGTATGCAAGAATTCCGGGTTGTTGGCTAACGGACTCTGTCCGTCCTCTCCAGGTTCAAAATGCTCCATTGGTGGTAAAACAAGTGGTAGGTCGGCTTCATTTACAGGAACCATTCCACATTTCGGACAATGGATGATTGGAATTGGTTCTCCCCAATAGCGTTGGCGATTAAATGCCCAATCTTTCATTTTATAGTTAGTTGCTTTTTGCCCAATCTTATTATCTTCTAAGAATTGAGCGATTTTTTCTTTTGCATCAGCGACACATAACCCATTTAAAATATCGCTATTGACTAGGGTTCCTTCATAAGTATCAGTGTATGCTTCTTTTGAGATATCGCCACCACTAATGACTTCAATAATATCTAACCCGAACTTTTTAGCAAATTCATAATCTCGAGTGTCATGTCCTGGCACTGCCATAATTGCTCCAGTTCCATAACCTATCATGACATAATCAGCCACAAAAATTGGAATCTCTTTTTGATTTACAGGGTTGATTGCAACAAGTCCATCAATTCGAACTCCTGTTTTATCTTTCGCAAGTTCTACACGTTCAAATTCTGTTTTCATTTTTGCTTGCTCTTGATATACATGAATGTCTTTCATATTTTGAATTTGATTGTGATGTTTCACAAGTAATTCATGTTCTGGAGCAATAACCATAAATGTCGCTCCAAACAAAGTGTCAGGACGAGTTGTATACACTGTGATGTTGTCAACTACTGATTTAGAGGTATCTGTTGTTTCACATGTTTTAATTTTGAAATCAACATGTGCTCCAGTAGATTTTCCAATCCAGTTTTCTTGTTCAATGCGGATTCTTGGCAATGTATCAAGTTCTTTTAATCCCTCAAGTAAACGTTCTGCATAATTTGTGATGCGCAAAAACCACACGTCTTTTTCTTTTTGAACAACTGGAGTATCACAACGATCACATTTACCACCTTGGCTATCTTCATTTGATAGAACAACTTTACAACTTGGGCAGTAATTGACATACGTTTTGTCACGAAAAGCAAGACCATTTTTAAACAATTGAACAAATATCCATTGTGTCCAATGATAGTATTTTTCATCAGTTGTATCGACTACTCGATCAAAGTCAAAGCTAAATCCTGTTGCTTGAAGTTGTTCTGTGAATACAGCAATATTTTTATCAGTTACTTGGCGTGGATGAATCCCCGTTTGAATTGCGTAATTTTCAGTTGGTAACCCAAAAGCATCAAACCCGATTGGGAATAAGACATTATATCCCTGCATACGGCGTTTACGTGATACGATTTCCAAACTTGAATACGCACGTATATGTCCAACATGCATCCCAACACCACTAGGGTATGGAAATTCAACTAAACTATAATATTTTGGTTTTGTTAGATCTTCTGTCACTGAAAAACGTTTGTTTTCATACCAGTGTTTTTGCCATTTCTTTTCTACTTTTTGATGATTGTATTCCATTTGAATCACTCCTTTTAATATAAAAAAAATCGTCCTTAAAAATAAGGACGAAATAATTCCGCGGTACCACCTTTGTTCTAGAATACTCTAGCTCTTAACTCGTTAACGCCGAGATACGTTTTAGACTTACGGGCTGCGCCTAAAATACTCCCTAGACTAATTCATAAGAATTGAATGCTGCTTTCCACCTTGCAACAGCTCTCTATGAAACAATTATCTTATTACTACTTCTAGTTCTTCGCTTTATATAAATGTATCTTACCATAAGAGAAATAAGATGACAACTTTTATTTCTTGATTACTTTTAAAATTCCAATACTTAACTTATTCACTTGTCGGAATGAAATGATGATCAATAAAAACATAAAGAAATAATACAATCCAAGTAAATTATTAAATGTTAAAATAATGAATGAAGTTGTTGATACATATGTTGCCATTCGGAAAATTTCTTTAAATGGGATGATTCTAAATCGTGATTTAAGAATCCAGCTAACTAAAAGAATCACAATGATAATCAATAACATATTCACAAAAACAACACCGGCAATGAAGAGAGATCCCCAAACCCAAATGTGATCAATCATGATTTGTTCTACGCCTGTAATAAATTCCTCACTAAACCCATCATGATCGTTTGCGAGGTCATTAAAATCAATATTTTGTAATCCTAACGGCAAGTCAGCAATAGGATTATTTTCACTTAATCCTCCAACATAAATTATATATTCGTCTTTATGAAAAATAACGTTGATTGCTAATAAATCATAGTTACTAAAATTGATAGTTTCACTTGAATCGACAAAGACTTTTGTGACTTCACCATCATCATAAATTGCTTTAATTATTTGATTTGTGCATACCAATTCGCTGTTGACGATTTGACAATCGACAGCTTCCGTGATTAAATCCTCATTCATTTGTTCTCGAGTTGCTATATCAATTTGATCAAATGATGCCACATAAATAATTGTATATGTTGATAAGACAATACTAAATAATAAAATATAAGCAAAAATTAAAAAGAACGAGTCTTTTCGATATTGAATGATTTTTTCAGGAAATACGATTGCGTCTCTAAATCTTTTATACATAATATCACCTTTATAAATTATATCACATTCTCTCCACATTTAAACAAAATATGGTAAAATATGTCTAGGTGATTGCAATGAATTTAATGACAAAAGAAAAACCATATAATACCCTCACAGCCTTTTATAAAGAGAAGTTTCAAACAAAGGTTTTTAAGGTTGCCTTAAACGGTAATTTTACATGCCCAAATAAAGATGGTTCTAGTGGTGTTGGTGGCTGTATCTATTGTAGCGAGAGTGGTAGTGGTGACTACGCAGGAAACACATCTGATTCCTTAACCAATCAATTTTATTCTGTGCGTGATAGAATGCTTCAAAAATGGCCAGATGCCTCTTACATCGCTTATTTTCAAGCAAATACCAATACTTATGATACTGCCGACCGTTTGCAAGAACGATATGATGAAGTCCTATCTCTTGATTCCAAGATTGTTGGATTAAGCATTGCGACACGATGTGATGCATTGAATAATGAAATCTATGATTTATTAGAGCATTATAATAAAAAAACATATCTTCAAGTAGAACTTGGATTACAATCAATCCATGAAACAACTGCTTCCTTTATCAATCGCGGACATAGTTTAGAGTGTTTTGACAATGCCGTTAAAGAATTGCGAAAACGCAATATTGATGTTGTGGTTCATATTATCAATGGTTTCCCGATGGAAACCAAGGAAAATATGTTAGAAACTATTCGTCATCTCAACTCTTTGAATATTCAAGGTATCAAAATTCACTTGCTTCATATTATGAAAAATACAGCACTTGGTCGTATGTATGAAACAAGTCCATTCCCGATTCTTACATTAGAGGAATACAAAGATATCGTCTGTGATCAAATTGAATTACTCGATCCTAAGATTATTATTCATCGTTTAACTGGAGATGCACCTAAAGAATTATTAATTGAACCACAGTGGAGTTTAAAAAAGTTTGTGGTAATGAATGAAATTGATAAAGAACTTCGTAACCGTCAATCCCATCAAGGTATACAATATATAAAAGGCTCATAAAATGAGCCTTTTTATATTGTTTTACATTGTATCATTAGATGTTTTAAACGATCAAAGATCATTCTAACAACCAATAAATCACTACTTCCACCAGGAGAAATTCCTTGTTTTTTAAGTGTATCACTCAAGCGAATATATTGTTCCTTGTTTTCAATGATTCCACCTGTTAAGAGGAATGCTTTGACTTGGTCTTGAACATCGTGTAATCCTTCAATACCTTTTTTATATATAATCGTTGTATCATCTAACTTAGCCATTAATTGTAGTAAGTAATCAATATTTTTTGTTTCAAAATCATTGCTACGCTCTAACAGGGAGAAAACCAGTGAGAATCCTTTTAATGCTTCTCCACGAATTCCTTTTGCCCCACATTGTAGATAGATGGAATCGCCATGTGTAGATGCTGATCTTGGTTCAAGGACATCATAATAGTCCCCAATAACCGTTTCAGCAATTCTCTTAATGTCCTTGATGATAAATGAAACAGATTGATTGGTTATGATTGCTTTACTAAGTACTGGTAAAAAAAGTCCTAAAGCAAATACCAAACCTTTTTGCGTATTAATATTGCCTGTGGCTTGAAACATTGCCTGTTCGGCACTTTGTCCCATTGCTATTAGTTCATCAATTTCTTGCTCTTCTTGAAGACCAAAACGAATAAATTCTTCTAAATATGGTTTGATTGCAAAGATTGAATTCACAAATGTTTGATAATCCATATCGGTATGGCTTCCGGAATCGCGATGAGTGACAAGACCAAATGTTGGATATAAATCTAGTTCGTCATATATTGCGTGGAGAGTCTCTTGAAGAATAATTTTTGGTAAATGTTCGTGAATTAATGCCATTACTTTTTTATTAATCACTTCTTGCGAATGGGTTTGATTGCGAGAACAAATGTGAGCATAATTATCACATATTAAACACTTGCGCATCTCACATTGCATATCTGTTCTTGAAATACTGGTTTGATGATAGACATCAATATCAACAAGTCTCCCTAAGAAATGGGAGTCTTCAATATGAATTGTACGATCTTTTACAAGATTACCATCTTCGGCAATTATGTAATAAATGTAATCACCATCTAGCGATTCAACTTTTCTATATTTAAGAATTTTTTGTTGGAACTCATCAATCATAAAATGATGAAACATCATGCAAATGAATCGCATATGAACTGGATTTTTATTTGTTCCAACGACGTTTAACTTTAAAACAGCAATTGTATGATAAGGGTTTTTCTCAATTAGATCCTGAATTAATTGAGAACGCGCTTCTCTAGCAACTAAAATATCACTCATTAATGGCGCTCTAAATCCTTGCTTTGAATAAGCGAAATAATGTGTTGACCTGGTTCACTTAATAAATAACGATACGTTGCATCTGGAACGTAATCTTTAATAGCATCAATCTCGTTATTTTTGATTAATCTACGGATATGAGAAGCACTAATTGCTTGTGAGTTAAATTCTTTACGAGGGATAATTTTAACATTATGATTTAAGTATTGTTTCAACACTTTATTGTATTTATTTGTATTTGGAGAATATGGTTCTTCTCCTAAATAACGTAAATGGATATGGAATATTTTAGCGTAATATTCTTTATAGACGAGGACATCAACTAGTGTTTGCTCATCTTGGATTAATTGATCTTCTTGTAAAAAATACTTTGGGAAAGTAATTTGGGAAACAAGATAAGAAAGTGTCGGTAAAATTGTTACATTTTTTAAATGCTTTGTAGCTTCTTTAATGATCGCAAAGCGATCGTTAAATGGGAAACTTGATAGATCTTCACTGACGACAAAGACTAACACTTCCTCGTTTTCTGAAGCGGCAGTTTCAATGAGAAACAAATGACCGTTTGTCATTGGATTGGCATTGATAATAACACAAGCTTTTTTATTATCACTAATTTTATATTGTTCTTTGAGATTACTAAGAACAGTAGTGATATCATCGCCACCTTCTAATAAAACAGTATTCATTGTTTCGACAATCTTATGCATGTTGAATGATTGAAATATTTTTTGATTACTTGGTGTTGTAAAGACAAAGAAATGACTTCTACCTCTTTGTTGTAACACGTTAACTAAATGATTGAATAATTGTCCAGAAAGATTTTGACCACTATAGTTTTTGTCTACCAAAAAGCACTTCATTACATTGTTCGATAATGATGCTGTTCCGATGACTTTTTCATTGTCATACATCGCGATTGAATAATCAATGTCGTTTTCATACTCTAAGTTTGCTGATTCTAAAAATTGTTTGATTGCTTCTTGTTCTGATGGTAACAGAACTTCTTTGATTTGATACATCGTATCACCTCATTACTTTTGATATAAATAATCAATTACTTCGTATGTTCGGTCTTCTATTTCTCCAATAATATTGGAGATTTGCTTGGTATCTTTGGGAACACCAGTATACGTATAAGCAAGTTGTGCCAATGTTTCGATTGGAACAATATTTAGTTTTGAGTTTTCAAGTTTTTTAAGTAAATCTTGTCGTTTCGGGTTAATCGCGATTCCTCGTTCTGTTACAAAACAATCGATATGTTTCCCAAGAGTTGTAATTGTAGTAACACGATCTTTGATTATTGGAATTCTTCCTTTGATTAAAGGGGAAACAATCACACTTACTTTTGCTTCACTTGCTGTGTCACTATGTCCTCCACTACCACCAATGATTGTTTGGTGAGAGTCCGTTGTTACATTGACATTAAATTGATAATCAATTTCAGTTGCCCCAAGAATAACGATATCTAAATCCTGTATAACACGAGATGAATCAACAGGGTTGGCATAGCGTGATGCACTGATAGGAATGTGATTGGCATTACGGGAAATCGATTGAACTGCTTTTAAATCAAAACATTGAACATCGTACAATGTTTTCACTAGTCCTTCTTCTAGCATTTCAACGTGGTATTTTGTTATCCCACCAGAAAAGAATGAAGCTTTAATATGATCTCGAAGCATAATATCTTTCACATCTTTTGTAACACGCAAAGAAACGCCTCCTGCACCACTTTGAAAACTAAACCCATCTTTGATAAGTCCAAGTTCAAAAAGTAATTGCGATGTGTTTTTAGCGATTTTCACACCAATGGGATTGGTTGTTATTTGCGTTGTTCCAGAAACAATCCCTTGTTTATCGCCAATGCGATCAACAACAATAATATAATCAACATCAGATCCATGGATTTCTGGATTTATGATTGTCTGTTCAATTAAGTTATCTGTTACTAAAACGGTAATTTTTGCATGTTGTGAATCAGCTATACAATATCCAAGTGCTCCACACATACTTGGTCCTTTGTACCCGATTGCATTTCCTTGTTGGTCAACAGTTGGTGCCGCAATATATGCGATATCGATTTGATTACGACCTTCAATGACGGCGCGAGCACGACCACCATGTGTCTGCATAATTAGTTTTCCAGGCAACCCATTTTTTGTAATGAATTCGGCTACAGGCCCATTTAGATAGTTTGTAGTGATATTATCAATTTGTTTTTGTTGTAATAACGATAAGATTCCATCATAACTTGGGAAGATTGAAGTTGGAAATAAATTAAGGTGTTGAACATTGTTTTTGAGGTATTGCTCAAGAACCATGTTAAGCACAAAATCACCATTTCGTAAATGGTGATGGAAGGATATGTTTTTATACGCATGAATGTCAAATTCTTTGTATAAATCTTCAAGGTTATGTAATGCTTTTGGACGAATATTTTCACTCATAAAATCACCTATAACAAATGGTATTTTTTGGCTATCGCAATTGTTTTTTTTGCTTTTTCAATGATTGGTAAATCAACCATTTTGCCATCTAAACTGAATGCCCCTTTTTGGACTTCTTCACTTTTTTTAATGATTCGCAATGCTTGATTAATCTCTGCTTGACTCGGAGAAAAGACTGTATTGATTGTATCAACATGGTTTGGATGAATCAGGGCTTTGGCTGTGAATCCGAGATTCTTAGCCAATAATGCATCTTCGTGAAGTTGTGCTTCTTGATCTTTAGCAGTAAATGGCGTATCAATTGCTTCAATGCGATAAGCATGACAGACTAATACCATTCTACTACGAGAATATAATATTTCTGTTCCTTGTAAAGTTCTAGAAATATGAAGTTCTTTGGTTAAATCTTCAGCACCTAACAATAACCCTCTAATGTTTGGTAATTGAGCTATTTCCTCCATATGTAAGACTGCCATAGGATCCTCAATAATCGGGATAATTGGTTTTCTTGTAATTGCGTACAATGCTTTGATGCTTTTTGGTGAAGCTTTTGGTAAGACATATCCTGTAATATCAATATGATCAACAGCTTGAACATCTTTTAAGAAGTTTTTTGAAAGAGCATCGTTGATTCTTATAAAGATTTCAATGTTTTTAAACTCATACTGACTTAGAAAGTTTTGAACTAATATTCGTGCGGCATCTTTTTCATAATCGACAACACTATCTTCGAAATCAATAATGATGGCATCACTCTCAAAAACATCTAGGTTTTGTAACATAGATGGAGTGTTTCCTGGAATAAATAAATAACTTCTACTCATTAGCATCCCTCATTCTTTTGATTGCAGTCATCAAACGTGACTTGATGGTGTAATCGAGTGCACCCTTATCAAAACATTCAACAAGAATATTGTTGATGTTTTGATGTGATAATGTATCATTGATGACTTGTTTGATTTGATCTCCAAATTGTTCTAAGACAATTGATTCAATGACTACTTCCATTGTATCATGTTTAGAAACTCGTATCAAACAATCACTTGATTCTACAGAGCCTGCACTGTATTTCATAGTATCATTCCTTATTTTGAATAAGTGCGAGTGTACGGTTCATGACATTGTTAACAATCATGATACCTTCATCGGTACCCATTCCTGGTTTTGCTAAACATTGTTTAGCGTTACAAGCTATGGCAATATTTGTTGTAACTTCAGCACTGATGTTGGTTTCATTACATGTTCCACCACTATAAGCACCAATGTTTTTAGATTGGCAATATAAAAGAGCTTCAATGATATTATTGACACCACCTAAATCTGGTGTTTTTACTTGAAGCATGTGTCCAGCTTTGTTATCTGCGAAGTATTTGACATCTTCTAATGTGTTACACCATTCGTCAGCTACTAATTCAACTGTACGATTGTTCTCATCAATCATCTTTGTTAAATTTGCAAGAAATTCCATTGTTCCTTGACGGTCGCCAGTATCAGCGGGTCCTTCAATTCGTAAAGTGAAAGGTGCAGCAAGTTCTTCTAATTCACATAGATATTGATAAACTTTTTCAAGATCATTGTTAAAGATTACCGCGATGGTACCATATACATCAATATGGAAAATTGGCATATAATTTTGATTTGTACGAAACTGTAGTACTCTTCCACGCAACCATGAAACATACTCTTTTAATAATTGTCCTTCTCTTCCGAGTTTTGTTTCAACATGGTTGATTAGGGCATGAGGCATTACTTCTACTTCTTTGATGATCATTTTATCAACATTGTTATAGCGATCATCCCCTGTTTGAGCAAACATTGGGATGCGGTTGTATTCTGTTGAAGTAATATCATATTCTTTACGAACTACTTCAGCCATTGTCATTTTATTTGCTTTGGCTGTTGCGTCAAGCAATGCTTGCGTTAATCCGTATCTTAATGCTGTATGGAGTGGTTTATCATTTACAAGTAAGTGATCAATCATTTCAGCAAGTTCACGGAATGTTGAAACATCTTTACCAATTAATAGTGGTTTAATAAATTCATTAATGGTTTCAATTCCTTCAGCGCTTAAAAAGAGCGGGTCGCGGCCACCAGCACCGCTGTATTGAACTGCGGCAGCATCACCTAAAGCGACTGTCCCGTCTTCGAGGATAATCATAATACTGATTGCTTCCCCTTTTTGACGAATTTGAGTAAAACGATCTGTAACTGGTTCACCAACATATGTGAAACCATCATGGGTTGCACCACTTTTGATGGCGTTTTGATCATCGAAATAAAATCCTGTTAAACTTTGTGAGCAAATAATATTTTTGATTTTCATGTTTCTAGAAGTCTCCTTTGGTACCAACAAGGTTTCCTGTTGATACAGCATATATGTCATCAATTACCATTTGGATGGTAATTTCACGATTTTGTGCTTTTGCACGTGTTGCAAGTGCTTGATTATGAATATCTTTGATGTCATCTGGGAAAGCAATATTTCCAAAATTTAAGATTCTGATTTTTCCGTTCATATCACGGGCAGGTAAAATTTTCCCATTATTTAGCTCACTCGGAGCAAAAGGAACATCAATCAACCCTTTTTTAAATGCTTTGACAACTCCGGCAGCGATATCGCCTTTACCTTCGTATACAACAGCTTTAATTAAAGCATCGACCTCGCGTTTGATTAAATCAATTTCAAATGTTAGTTCTTCACTTTCTGGCATTGATTGTTCTTTGACAAGGTTAGTAATGAATTTTGAAGCTCGCAATGCATTCGCATTAGCTTCTTTGGTTGGAATACCAAAACTTTCATGGGTTGTTTTAGTAATCATTTTTGTCGCACCACCATAAGTTGCGACAGTTGAAGCGTAGGCAATAAGAGCCATTGCTTCTGGTTCTCCTTCTGGGAATCCACCCATCCATTGATGGAACACTGTTGTTACAAAAACATCTTCATATCCAAACAGTTTAAGGTATTGGTTGGTTTGTTCTTCTAAGGCACGTAGTGCGGCAACGTCTTGAATCATGTTTCCACCTTGGCCATAACCAACGGTAATGTTTTTGACACCTTGTTCTGCCGCTAAAATACTTTCGATAATTGCGACAGTGTTACTAATACTTGGGGGAACAAGTGTCCCTGTTAAAGGACCGTATGGTTCACGGTTAATTTCAACACCATGATCTTGGTAATATCCAACTAAACGGTCGCAATATTGCCAATACTTGATGGTATCTTCTAAACTAATGCTTTTGGCGTAAGGAATATTGTAACTAATCCCACCACCTTCATTTGATGTCCATCCCGAAGCATGGATGATTTCACTTAGCAAACGCGCATCTGGTGTTCCATGACGAGCTTGAAGAGGAACATTGACATTGTTGAATACTTCGGTACATCCATCTACACCATAATTAACACAAGGAAATCCATTTAGTAATGAACGTCCTTGAAGTTCTGATTCTTTGATGCCGTCTTCGGCATTTTGATAACGATTGTGTCTTGTATATGAATCAATCGTTGATGGAAGAAAATCAGCTTGTCCTTCCTTTTCTAGAAATTGTAATAAAGCAATGTGTTCTTTTAAACGTCCTTCACCAGCACGAGGTTGAATCAACGTCACACCGTTATTTTTTGCTTCGCGTAACTTTAAAGCAAAGTTTTTATGGGGAGGAATATTTTTTAATTTTTCGACTGCTTTATCCAAGTCTAAATCAGGATGACTTCCTGTCTTCCAATGTGTTAAAATTTCTTTTCTAGTTTTTAAAAACTCTTCTAATGACATCTTCTTATTTTCTACCATAATACACTCCTAAAGTAAGTATTGTTTCATCAATTTTAAAGCCAGCTTAGGATAATGTTGTGACAACAACCCCATTGCTGCTAAAATATATGATCGATCGATTAAAATCGATGGATTTGCGGGACGTAATTCTAATTTCTTATCTGATTTTTGGTTCACTTGTTTTAAGATTTTTTTTGCATCTGGATGGTTGATTAATACACCACCAGTTCCAATTACATATTTTAAATCTGTCAAATCTTTTCCTGTTTGATAGAACATTTCACCAAGTGGTGTATGAACGACCTCAACATGACCAACATGACGTGACATGGATACATCACAACATATTTTGGCAATTGCTTTGTCGAATTCCTCTTCATCTTTGGTTAATGGGATAAAGTCAACATGCGTTGCTCTTCTGTTTAAAGATTTGGTGATATCGTGGTTACAATTATCATCTTCTTCAAAGTACTTTTTAAACTCATAATTAGAAACCAAACTAAGTAAGGCATTTGCACTATAGCGCATTCCTAAATCACCTTCAACAGTTCGTTTCGCAAACGGTTCTTGAAGTCCTTTCATCACAACTTCAGTTCGTTTTGGGAATCCTTCCCCAATTGTATGCACATCCGTTGTGGCACCCCCGATATCGACGATCATTAATTCGCCATACCCTTCTTCATCTTCAAATCCATTTGATAGAAGTTCTGAAGCAAGCAATACTGCTTCGGGAGTTGGCATAATGATTTCTCCGATTTTTTCTTCGGCTTTTTTGATTCCTTTTGCTTCAATTATTTTATCAATGAAGATTCGTCTAATAACGTGTTTTGCTTCATCAACATTTAATTTTTTAAGTTGTGGCATTACATTTTCAACGATGTAATATTCGACGTGGGTTTCACTGAATATGTCATCAATTACATCTGCCGCATCTTTGTTTCCAGCGACAATAATCGGAATGTTTAAAGATGCTTCAGCAAGTTTCTTTGCATTATGAATGATACATTCTTGATTACCACCATCTGTTCCACCAGCAAGCAAAATGATATCTATATTTGCACCTTTTAGTTCTGCAACTTCGCGTTTTGTCATATGATGAGCAAACACTTTCGTTACAATTGCTCCAGCTCCTAAACATGCTCGTTTTGCTGCTTCAACGGTTAATTCTTCAACCAAGCCAATCGCAGCCATTTTTAATCCACCGGCTGCACTACTGCAAGCTGAAATACCAGAAATTTCTTTGATTTCTGGATGGTTTGTCATTAATTCGTCTAGTGCGCGATCATATCCATCAAGCACATTTGTTTCAACTGTTGTAGGTGCTTTAGACGTTCCAATAATATATTCTCCGTCTAAGTCTACGCAAGTTAATTTTGTGTATGTAGAGCCGAAATCAACTAAAAGATAAGGTTTCATTAGATACCAATATCCTCTCTTAAATCCTTTAGAGCCATCTCTATTTTAGTTCCAGGAGCGTACACTCTATCAAATCCCATTTTTTTAAACCTTGTTTCTACTTCTTGAAAGTCTTGTTTTCCAACGACAATGTTACCACCAACGTATAGTTTCACATGACCAAGACCTGCTTCTTCACATTTTTCTTTAAAATACTTTACATCCATTTCGCCATGCCCGTATAAACTTGATACGAGTATTGCTTGAGCATTTGTTTCTACTGCTGCATTAATAAAATCTTCTTGCGTTGACAAAACCCCAACGTTAACAACATTATAACCGTGGTCGGTTAATACGTAGTCGATAATTTTGTTTCCGACAGCATGAACATCTGCACCAATGACACCAATCACAACAGTTTTCATCGTCATATCCTCCTGAGAATAATAAAAAGACAATATCTTTTATAAGATACTGGCCCTATTTTTTCGTGATAGAAAAACAAAGGTCGTTTTTAGTAAAAACGGCTTGGATTACCATAGTGTTCTGACTATATATAAAGCCATGTATCATAGTAATTACCTCTGTTTCTTATTGTATATGTATTATAAATACATATTATATTATACATTTATAAAATCATAATGCAAGTCTTTTTCTTTTTTTTTTGTAAGCGCTTTTAGATATCGCAATAAGCAGTAAAAAAATGCCAGAAATCTGACATTTTTATCCAAAGTATTCTTTAATTTTTAAATTCATTTTAATTGCTAAAAATCTTGTTGGAAATACACTGATAGTTTGATTATATAACAAGACTTTTGAATTATAGATACGACGAATCTTTTGTAATTCTTCAAATTTTCGTAATAATGGTTTTAATTCAGGGTTATTCATCTCGTCTATCTCGTTGTATAAATCATTTAAATACAAGAACAAATTTTGACGTTCTTGAAGTAAAAAGTAACGTAATTTTTTCTTACGAACACGTCCAAGACGAATAAAATGAATTCGATTGTCATCATTTTTAAGAATTTCACGATTATCATAGTATAACTGAATTGTTTCACACAATAAACGGTGGAAGATAATTTCTTTGATTGTTACTTCTTTCCATAAGAATAGTAACTTGCGACGGAGCCAAAAAATAACAAATACAAAAATAACAAGGATGAGTAAAATGATTAAAATATCATAAATAAAATCCATAATCAAGCTCCTTTCATCGATTAATTTGGAATGTACTTGTATTTATCGTAAAATGCTTCAAATTCCATTTGATATTTCATGTATCGATCTAAGATGTATGGTTCAAAATATTCTTTAAATTCTAATTGTAATAATTCAACAGCCCGTTTATGTTTCAGACTATTTTTATAGTTTCTTGGTTGCCTTAAAATATCATATATTTCAGCGAGTAAGATGATTTGTCCTTCTTGGCTTCGTTGTACACGTTTCATTTTCTCAACAAAGTCAGCATCATTATTTTTTTCAAAATGAGCACGAACAATATCTTCGCTTTTTTGGTTTAGTTGAAGACGCTTAATAATTACAGAACCTAAAATTGTTTTTTCACGAATGACTTGGTAATCTCGTTCATTCAAGGTTTCTTGACCTTCATATTCAAGGATATTCAAATCTTTTACTTTATCCATATGTATCACACTATACTCATATATTTCGGTACAAACATGACTGCTTAGGCCTAAGACGTTTGCAAGTCGCGATGCGATTTCAGCAACACGATGACTATCTTCTTCGGATTGGTTGATGGTGTGAGAGTTAAATACACCTATGACATCGAAGACATCACCAACAACTGCTTTAAAATCTTTTTCCATATCACGGCGTTTGATTAATTCTTCTTTACGCTTGTTGTTCATCATATCACTAATACTGACACTTGAATAAAGTGCAATATTGAAGACAATTAATAAGATGGTTCTTAAGACAATGTCAATTGAAACGTTATAATGATCAACAAAGAGATAATTAAATAAGTCGGTTAGATTTCCGGCATAACTCCAAATTGGATACATAACAAATAAGTGAATAAAGGTTACAATAACCAAAACAAACTTAAATAAAATACGGAGTAATGTAGGATCTTGGTATAGGGCGATAACAACTAAGGCAAAATAAATTAATATATATCCTGCTTGAGCAATTGATAAGTCTGTTGATGCGATGATGTATGCCGCTAAATCACTCGTTCCAATTTCATCAAACGTTCTTGCGCTTACCATTAGTTTTGCATAAACACCAACACTTGCAACAATGATATAAACACTACCGATATACATCGCCATTTGTTGTTTTAGTAACGTTCTTGGTTCTTCATTGATGATTCTTTTTAACATACTGTTGATAAACAACATGATAATCGCAAAGATTGCAATGACTGCATAATTTGGTTGACGATTACCAATTAGTGTAAAGATAATGAACACAATATTGGTTACAAGTAAGATGTTCTTGTTAACTTTATTGCGTCGATACAAAACAGAAGTATCATCTAAAATGTCTACTCCTGATTCAAAGTTAAATCGATTTCGTAGTTTTTTCCAAAAGCGGTATGTAATGATTGAAAGTTTACGACGAAATGTGGATGGTTTTTCAGACACTGTTGTAATTTTTTTCTTAGAATAATATAGTCCCGCTCGTTCGGCAAGATTTTGAAAGAAAAATGCAACTTTATCAAAAAAAGTTTGTTTATTCGGATCAATTTTTTGATTGATATTTGTGATATACTTTTTTAGCTCTTCTGGTTCTTTTTCTGGTTGTTTGAAGAAATCATCAAGCTTTTTTTGTTCCGTTTCCATAAGAGCACCTCCTAATTATAAATCTAGGTCTAATTTTATTGCTCTAACATGTGGATCACGACGAGCTTCTTCTTCGTTTGTTATTTGTGCAACACGTGTAGAGGCTGCTGCTGCAATTGCACCAACAACATCATCTAAGAAAGTATGGCACATTCCCCCACTATGTTTTCCTTCATCATTTAAGCGATCAACAACAAGTGGTTTATTGACATCAATGTCACCAAAATTTGTTTTTCCAATTGTTCCATACATTCCTGCAAGTTCTAGTCCAAATAGTTCGTCGATTCCAAACATTCCTAAATCTTGTGCTAGGACGTCTTGAATTGGTCCTTGAAATGCTTTTTCATCTGTTAAGCGATCAATTTCTGCACCCAATTGTACAAGGTGAAAAACATCTCTTAAACTGAGGATTTTCTCAACTGATTCAATACATTCTTTCATACTTATCGCATCTGTCCATTTTGATTGTTGACGAAATGCAACTTCGGCAATTTCTTCAACTGTAACAGTACGTTCTTTTAATTTATCAATATTCATTTGTAACATTTCTTCCCGAGAGAACAATGTTCGATTTTTCATGAAATCACTCCTTCATATTATTATATCATTAAACATAATTTATTCAAACTGTTTATTGACCTGAATTAATTTACGTCCTGCACCTTGCATAAATGTTTTTGCATCCTGTCTTTGTTTTCCCGCAAGTTGCAACTCCTTAATTCTTATGACCCCATTATTTGCTTTAACACCGATAGCATCATCAAAGATTTTGATTATTGTTCCATTTGCTTGGTGTGCATGTTTCTCTTTGTAATGGTTACAATCGTGAATCTCACAAGCAATAATCTTGATACGGACACCATCCAACACAGTATACATGTAACTATTTGGAGTGAATGCACGAAGGTGATTAATAATCTCTTGTGTTGAACGATTCCAATTGATGTGTTCTTCTTCGCGTTTAAGATTATACGCATAGGTCACTAATGACGGATCTTGGGGAGTACGAAGATTAGTATTTTGGATAATTGAAGGCAAAATTTCTAATAGCAATTCAGTACCAATAATACTTAATTTATCAAATAGTGTCCCGGAAGTATCTTCCGACAAAATCGGTATTGCTTTTTGAGTGATGATGTCGCCACTATCCATTTTTTCAGCCATGTACATTATAGTGATCCCAGTTTCTTTCATTCCTTGCATGATTGCCCGTTGTATCGGAGCTCCGCCACGAAGCTTCGGCAAGAGACTACCGTGAATATTAATACATCCTAAAGGAGGATAATTTAGTACTTCATTTGGAATCATTTGACCGTAGGCAGCGGTAATAATTAAGTCAGGGTGAACATCTAGTATTTCTTGATACTGTTGTTTCATATTAATGGGTTGAAAGACGGGGATTCCAAGATTAAGTGCTGCATCTTTCACTGGTGTATGTTCGATTATTTTCTTGCGTCCAACTTGTTTATCTGGTTGTGTTACAACCAAAGAAACAGGGAATTGTTGATGCAATGCTTGTAAAATCGGAACACTAAACTGTGGTGTTCCCATAAAAACGATTTTCATATGATCACTCCTATAGTAATGTCGGATTTTTGTCGATTGACAAGGTGATGTCACTTGTAAATTGTTGATACACTTGTTTTAAGACATCATTCATTATTTCACTTGTTTGATACTTGATAATGATTTGTGCCCGATATACATTATTGATTCGAGCTATTTTCGGTAATACTGGCCCTAAGATAATTGCTCCATCTTCTAATTTCTTTCGAAGCATGATAACGATTTTTGTTCCTGTTTTTAAGACATGTCGTACATCTTTATCACTTACAATTATTTGCACCATTTTTACAAATGGACTATATCCACTCAGTTTACGGATGTTCATTTCTGTTTTATAAAATGAAAGATAGTCATGATCTTTCGCCAGCATGATGGCATAATGTTCCGGATTATATGTTTGAATGACAACTTCACCATCAATATTATGTCTTCCTGCTCGACCACTAACTTGTGTCAATAATTGGAATGTTTTCTCTATGGCTTTATAATCTGGCAGATTCAAACTCATGTCAGCTGCTAAAACACCTACCAATGACACTTTTTCAAAATCAAGACCTTTTGAAATCATTTGGGTTCCAAGCAGGATATCGCCATTATGTTCAAAATCATACAGTAGTGTTTCATGGGCATTTTTGTATGTTGTTGTATCACGGTCCATCCGAACCACTTTGGCTTCAGGGAAAATCTTATGAAGGTGTTCTTCCACACGTTCAGTACCAATTCCCATATAACGAATATGTTCACTACCGCATGTTGGACATGTGTCAGGATTTGGTTCTTTATGCCCACAGTAATGACAAACAAGTGTTTGATCTTTTTCATGATAGGTTAAACTAATATCACAGTTGGGACACATTACTACATCTCCACAATTACGACACATAACAAATGTTGAATGTCCTCGTCTATTGAGAAGTAAAATCACTTGTTCTTTTTTTGCCAATCGATCAATGATTAATGTTTCTAGTCGTTTGGAAAAAATGGAACGATTCCCACCTTTGAATTCATATCGCATATCTTCAATATATACTTGAGGAAGTGTTGTTTTATTTGCACGGTGTTTCATTTCTAACAGGTAATATTCTCCTTGTAATGCACGATAGTAACTGTCAATACTTGGAGTCGCGCTTCCTAAGATAAGTGGAATATCGTAAAATATCGAACGATTTTTAGCTACATCTAAAGCATGATATGTTGGATTATCTTCTTGTTTATAGCTATCAGTGTGTTCTTCATCAATAATAATACAACCAAGATTAGTGAACGGAGCAAAAATGGCACTCCGTGCCCCAACACAAACGCTGACTTCTTGTCGTCTTATTTTGCGCCATTCATCGTATTTTTCTCCAATTGTCAAACCGCTGTGAAGTATCGCTACTTGATTGTGAAAACGTCCTTTAAACCTTGAAACCATCATTGGCGTTAATGATATTTCAGGAACTAACATGATTGCTTGCAATCCACTATTTACAACATCCTCAATGATGTTTAAATAAATTTCGGTTTTTCCTGATCCTGTAACACCATGTAGTAAGAATGTTTCTTGATGATTGAGATTATTATGTAATGTATCATAAACGATTTGTTGTTCTTCATTTAACGTAATATCTTTATCTTTTGCTTGATAAATACTATCAATTTCACGATATATTTCTTCTTTTTCCTCAATAATAATTCCTTTTGCGATTAATGATTTGAGTGTTGCATTACTAGTAAGACATACTTCTAAAAGATCCTTTTTGAGGGCTTTTTGATGTTCCTTTAGATAATTAATAACCGCTTGTTGTTTATGACCACTAACAGATATGTTAGAATCTAATAATTTGATATACTGATTGTATTGTCTATTATTTAGTTGTGATACTTGATATATTAGCTCAATGTTGCCATTGAGGATATGTGTTTTCATTTCTTTCAAGTGTATTTTTATGTTTTCACTGTATGCACATTCAAGATTCCGATTAAATTTCAATGCAAAGTCCGGAGAAAGTAGATTTATATCATGAACCTTGAGATATTTTTTATACTTCCCTTTTAAAGCATTTGGTAACATTGCTTGGTAGATGCTTACAAGTGGACTAGTATTGGAAATACTTAGCGTTTTCCCGAGTTCTAACAGTTCTGTCGTTAAACTTGGAATGATATCCATAATGTCCTTGATTTCTTTTAATCTTTCAAATGAACTCGTGTCTTTAAACCCCAAGATATAGCCCATTACAAAACGAGGTCCAAACGGTACAATTACACGTTGACCAATTTCAATAATCTCATACCATTCTGGCGGGACTAGATAATCAAAGGTTTTATCAACTTCTTTTGCTTTGATGTCTACGAGTATACTTGCAATCATAAAATACCTACAATCTTTTGATATAGTTTTTTTGAATTTATGGAACTTTTGAAGACTTCAGGATATTAAGGATTTAGATCTAATGATGTATGATTCTTAAGTGAAAATATGTTCAATTGATCAATATCTTCATACTAATCCAAAAAATGAATTATCTTACTCCTTAATTAAACCAAATTTCTGAAGGGCAATTAATAAGCCATCTTCTTTGATATCTTCCGTTACAAATGAAGCGTGTTGCTTTGCTAAAACACTTCCATTTCCCATGGCAACACTATTTGGAATAAAATCGAGCATTTCGATGTCGTTATCCCCATCACCAAAGGCATATGCGTTTTTTAAAGGGATTCCTTCAATCTCTAATATTCTCTTTATTCCTTCTTTTTTACTCATCCCTTTACTCAAAACATCAAAACCTCCACCAAGCCAAGAAACAACTTCTAAATCATCAAATTTTTCCTTAAAACTCTGATGTAATGGGCGATCACAAAATGCCCACATTTGAAAAATATCATTATCTAGATAGAAGTGAGGATCAATTCTTGGTAGTTTCATACTGACAAGTTCAAAGGCTTGTTTTCCTTTTTCATCAACGATATTTAATGTTTCATCATATTCTCCAAGAAACCCATATTTCATTTGATTCTTATCAAACGTTTTAACAACGTTAATTACTTTTTCTTTAGCAATTGGATTTCGAAAAATTATTTGACCATCTTTCATAATTAATTGTCCGTTAATGAGAATAAAGATGTTGATATACTGTTTGATTTCATCAATAATATGAAGCATATAAAAGGCGCGACCTGTCGCGATAGCTATCTCAATATCATCTTGCTCATTCAAGATTTTTAATGCTTTAATAGTGCTCTTAGGGATACTTTTTGTATCGGGATCATATAATGTTCTATCGATATCAAAAAACAATATTTTTTTGTCTGTCATACGGACACCTCTTTACGAAAATTATACCATATTTTTGACAATATAAGCGTGATGATATAAAAAAAGAATTGAATATAGTTATGTAAACCCTTTTTGAAACATATTAAGTGTTATTTGATGGATATAATGCTATAATGGTATAAAGAAAGACGTTTCATTGTAAGGAGGACTATTAATAATGCAAAATAAGTTATTAAAAGAAAATGAAGTCGGTGTTTTTGCATTAGGTGGTCTTGGTGAAGTAGGAAAAAATATGTATTGTGTAGAGTATCAAGACGAGTTGATCGTTATTGATTCGGGAATCCTTTTTCCTGACGATCAATTACTCGGAATTGATTACGTTATCAATGATTATGCATATCTTATGGAAAATCAAGAAAAAATAAAAGCGTTGATTATTACCCATGGTCATGAGGACCATATAGGGGCAATCCCGTTTTTATTACGCCAAGTAAAAATACCAAAAATATATGCCAATGGAATTGCCATTGGATTAATTAAAAACAAACTACAGGAACATCGTGGTTTACGTGCAAATCTTGTGGAATATCAAGAGTTTGAAACTTTAGTGCTTGGTAAACTAAGCATATCTTTTTATCGCACAAATCATTCGATTCCTGATAGTTTCGGAGTTGTTATTCACACTCCAGAAGGTGTCATTGTTCATAGTGGAGATTTCAAATTTGATTTTACTCCAACTGGTCCTGATGCCAATTATCATCGTATGGCAGAACTCGGTAAAAAAGGTGTACTACTTTTGTTGAGCGATTCAACTAATAGTGAACTCTCTGGTTTTACAAAAAGTGAAAAATTAGTATCTAGTAGTATCAAGGATATTTTCACAAAAATTGATGGTCGTGTTATTGTTGCGACTTTCGCATCAAATGTTCATCGTGTGCAACAAATCATTGAAGCTTCTGTTGCGACCAATCGAAAAGTTGCAGCATATGGTCGAAGTATGTTAAAGACTATAGAAGTTGGTCAGGATATGGGATACATTAAGGCTCCTTCTGGGACATTGATTGATCCACATCATATTAATCGTTATCCGATTGAACAAATTACAATTTTATGTACCGGATCACAAGGTGAACCATTGGCTGCTCTTTCTCGTATTGCTGCAGGGACTCATCGTCAAATTAAAATTCAAGAAGGCGATACTGTTATTTTTAGTAGTAGTCCAATTCCAGGAAACCAACTATCTGTTGGAAAAACGATTAATCTGTTGTTTCGTCGTGGAGCGAATGTTATTACAAATTCGCCATTAACAGACACACATACATCTGGACATGCAGGACAGGAAGAACAAAAACTATTGTTAAAATTATTAAAACCAAAATACTTTATGCCAATTCATGGTGAATATCGTATGCTGAAAATCCATTCCAATATCGCTCATGAAACAGGTGTGAAAAAGAACAATTCTTTTGTCTTAGATAATGGGGATGTTTTAGCTGTAACTCGTAATTCTGCTAGAGTTGCTGGAAAAGTAATTTCAGGAACTGTATATGTGGATGGTAAGGGAGTCGGAGATATTGGTACTATCGTAATCCGAGACCGTAAAATTTTAAGTGAAGACGGTTTACTTAGTGCTATTGTTACTGTGAACCAAGATACGAATGAAGTTATTGGCTCACCAATTATTACATCTCGTGGTTTTATATATATGCGTGAACATGAAGAATTAACTAAGGACATTGCCAAATTAGTTCAGGAATTAGTTCAGTCAAAAATCACACAGATGAATCGTGTTAACGTTAATGTATTAAAACGTGAAATGACAAAATCATTAAAAGACTATATTTATCAAAAAACAGAACGAACTCCAATGATCATGCCAGTAATTATGACCTTAAATAATAACAAAAGCGCTTAATAAGCGCTTTTTTATTTGTGATTACAATTTCATATCTAGTCAAATTACTTTGGAATAGATATATTGATTATTTATTTCGTTGAATTAACTCTTGAACAAAATATGAAGCAACATCTTCAGCGAATTTCTTTGGTCCAAAACCAGCATCAAAACCTAATTCTTTAGCTAATTCATGTGATATTCGTGGACCTCCAACAATTAGAATAAAGCGCTCTCTTAAGCCTTCTACTTCTAATAATTCAACCATTTCAATTAGGTTCTTAATATGAACATCTTTTTGTGTAACTGTCTGTGAAATTAGAATAACATCAGCATTTAATTCCACAGCTTTTTTGATCATATCTTCGTTGTCCACCTGGCTACCAAGATTAAGCGCCTCAATATTGCGATAACGCTCAAGACCATAGTGTCCTGCGAACCCCTTCATATTCATAATTGCATCGATCCCAACTGTATGAGCATCTGTACCAGTTGATGCACCAACAACAATGATGTTTCTTCCAATTTGCTTGTCAATTAAATCTTCAATTTGATGCATTGAAAGTACGTCAGTTTCAACTGTTTCAACAGTGATATCATTGTAGTTGACCGAGTGAATAATTGAGCCGTAAACTACATACATTGTGAAGTCATTATCCAATTCAATACTCTCAGCAATTAATGGGTCAATTATTCCCATTTTTTTAGATAGTTCTCGTGCCGCTTCTGCACCCTTTTCATCATTTTTAATCGGTAATGTAAAACTCATTTGAACCTTGCCATCATTAAGGGTATCACCATAAGGTCGCAGCTCTTTCAAGTCCAAAACTTTTGAATATTTTTTTTCATTTAGATCATATCCCATTACTTCACCTCCGATAATTCAATAATCATTTGGTCAATAAATGGATTGACATATTTTGAAGATTTTTTGTATACACCAGATAACCCTTTTCCGCCATCTATAGGACGTTTAATCCCTGCGAAAATTCCTCGTTCTAGAGTTTCAAAAATTCCAATATTCGCAATTTCTTTTAGAAGTTCTACTGAGTCATTCAATACACTCTTTGCTCGTTTTTGAATAATTCCATCTTTCTTGAACTCAATTTCATCTCCAAAATCGTGCATTGTATTATTAATATACTTAGCATTATCAATTGCTAAATAACGATCTGACATAAATGGAGTATGCACAGCTTCTGTGAGCATTCCTAAAAGGTGGATGCCTTGGTTAGTGGTTGTTGTAACGACGTTAAATAAAGTATTTTGAATATATCCTTTAAAAATATTACCTGTCATATGCTTTGTTGGTGGCATATATTTCAATGGAGAATTCGGAAAAATCTCGCGAGCCATTAACGCCTGTGATAATTCATATAGAAATCCATTTTTTACATTAGGATCAATTTCAAAAGCATGTCCTAGTCCCATAAGTGATTCATCCATATGTGCATGCTTTGCAAACTGTTCATTAATGAACTGTGATGCAAGAACAGTATGTGCTTCGCTTACCGCGTCACTAGTAGTGAGATAATTGTCTTCACCTGTGTTAATTATGATTCCTGCGTATGCATTTATTACTCTTGAAAAATATTGGTCAATCAGAGTTCTTTGCATATTGATGTCTCTAAACAGGATTCCATAAAGAGAATCATTGAGCATCATATCCAGTCTTTCAATTGCACCCATCGCTGCAATTTCAGGCATACATAACCCAGATGCATAGTTAACTAACATGATGTATCTTCCTAGTTCTTCTCCTACTTCATCAAGAGCATTTCGCATAATTCTAAAGTTCTCTTGAGTTGCAAACGTACCTCCAAATCCTTCAGTTGTCGGACCATAAGGAACGTAGTCTAAAAGACTTTGACCAGTTGTTCGAATAACAGCAACAACATCAGCTCCAGCTTTCGCAGCTGCCTTAGCTTGAGTAACATCTTCATAAATATTTCCAGTAGCAACAATTACATAAAGTAACGGTTCATCTTTAGACCCATATGAAATTCTAAAATTCTCTCTTTTTGATTTTGCATCTTTAATTTTAAATAAGGTCTCATTTATATATGGATCCAATATTCTGTATACTTCGTTTTTCGAAATTAACTTTATTTCCGAAATATCAATTTTTTGATTAATAAATAAATCGCAAACTCCATTAACATCAATATCATAAGCTTTCATGATACTTGCAATATAAAGCGAAACACCAAACTCCAAATTACCATTTTTTGAAATTTCATTAATTATAATATTTGGAATTGGAACATCAAACTCGTTCACTCCATCAATTCCTAAAAATCGACAAATTGTTCGTTCAACCGTCACTGTTGTATGTTGTTCAATAAATTCCTGAGTTTGATCAGCAATTTGTTTTGCAAAATCTCTAGCTTCCGAAATCTTGACTTTATCTAAATTTAGTTTACTCATGATACCACTCCAAATCTGTAAGTACATTAATTAGTTTAACATTAGGAATTTTTGATAATTCCTTAAAAAACTCTGTTTGTTCAAATTTATAGTTTAAAGGCGAGAAGGGATTATATGCTACAAATAAATTCTCGATTTTATTTAGGACTTCTACTTTTTTGACAATTTGCTTCAAATATTCATAGTGCTTACTATCTAATAACATTGCAGTTGCGTCATTAATGATCATTTTATCAAATTTCACATCTGTTGATTTTTCAATTATATAATCAATCAATTTATTTGTAACTGCTCCATCAATATAAACTGCAAAACAACCTAGTTTCATATTATTTATCAACTCATATTTATCTTTTGAGATACTAATTACACTTGAATTTTGATCAATAACACATGAATTATTAGTTCTTTCTAAAAGCGATTTTAGTTGCAGATTTGTCATACCAAAATTCAACTGGTCAACAAGGTTATTAGTATGTTTTACAACAACTTCCATGTCTTTATTAAATGATGCACCACTTACTAAAACAACAGCATCTGATACCACAGAACTAGCAAATGACTTTCTAAACAAGGCTCCATCTATAAATATTTTAAACGGATCATATTTCATTATTTTGGTGATTAATGATGCCATTTGAGTTTTTGTAGATGGCCCAGCAAGTAAAGCAAATCCATCTGATTTTGCTTCTATAATAACAATTTTTCCAAGTGGAGTGCGAATATTTGTTGTTTCCAATAAATCATAATTGAAAGTACATTCTTCTAGACATTTCTCTGCAGTAGCTAGAATCATATTAGGAAAAACTCTAATTCTTGGCTTTGGTAAATGGGTAATATTATCAATTTTTTCCCCATCTAATCCAATCGAAGTAATTGCAATTTTGTTATTTTGAAACGCATAAATTATTGAATTTAAGACTGTAGTTTTACCAGCATTTTTTGAGATTCCAATGATTGAAATTCTGTGAAAATTATCAAATAGATTTCGATAATCTTGTCTATTCATTTTTTCTCTTGCGAACCGAATTGAACTGGTCTAATCGATTTTGATGCAAAGTTGAAGGATCTATTAAACCTTCACGTGCTGCAACACAGTCTTCACATTCACATTGATTATCGTAGTTAGTTGGTCCGTAATATGTGGTAATCATTCCTTCGTAGTTACGAAGAATTGTTTTCCCGGGTGCTTGCGAAATTATGTAGTTAGGCATCACTGGAATCTTACCTCCACCACCTGGAGCATCAACTACAAATGTAGGAACAGCTATTCCTGAGATGTGTCCTCTTAGGCCTTCAATAATTTCAATACCTTTACTGACCGGTGTTCTGAAATGTTCGATACCTTTTGATAGATCACACTGATAAATATAGTATGGGCGTACTCGGATTTCAATCAAGCGTTTCACTAATTTTTTCATTACATTGACACAATCGTTTACACCTTTAAGCAGTACACTTTGATTACCAAGTGGAATTCCAGCATTTGCAAGACGATCAATTGCTTTCTTTGATTCTTCGGTGATTTCCTTTGGATGATTAAAATGAGTATTCAACCAAATTGGATGATATTTTTTCAACATGTTTACAAGATCATCTGTGATTCGTTGTGGCATTACAACAGGTGTTCTACTGCCAAGGCGAATCACACCAACATGTTCAATTTTTCTAAGTTCCTTAATGATATATTCCAAGCGTTCATCACTAACAAGCAATGCATCTCCACCTGATAATAAAACATCATTAACTTCAGGATGATTTTTAATATATTCAATTGCTTTCTCAACATTATCCATTTTGCTACCTGTATCATTTTGTCCTGCAAAACGGCGTCTAGTACAATGACGACAGTACATGCTACACATGTCTGTAATTAAAAATAATACTCTATCTGGATAACGATGAGTTAAGCCAGGAACAACACTATCTCCATCCTCATGTAGAGGATCATCTAAATCATGTAACCCAAAATGCAGTTCATCAACTTGTGGAACAGCCTGTAATAGGACTGGATCTTTTTTATTTTCAAAATTTATTAAAGTCAAGTAATAAGGTGTTATCGCCATTCTAAATTGTCCTAGGACTTCTTCAATTCCTGATAACTCAGTATCACTAAGAGAAATATATTTTTTTAGATCTTCTACCGTTTGAATGCGATTTCGCACTTGCCAGTGCCAGTCATTCCATTCTTCGTCAGTTACTTGAGGAAAATATAGTTCTTTTCGTTTCTTATAATCTTCATATAGTTTTACAGCCATTTTACTTTCCTCCTATGTGTAAAGTTTTTCAAATAAACTTTTTATTTTTGGTGTATTATTCACTAGTTCTAAGGTTAGTTTTGCATGATTTTTTGTATAACCATTACCAATAATCATTGTAACATCACTTCCAACGCCTTCAGCGCCCAAAGCAGCTTTTGTAAATGAGGTTGCCATGCTAAAGAAGTATACTACTCCGTCATCTTTCGTTGAAAGAATACAACTCATTTCTGTGTTCGCCACATTTACAACATTGATTGTTACATCACTTAATTCCGGAGCTACAGCTTTTACTTTTTCATAAACTTCTAAAGCTTTGGTAGCATCAGCAAGAATTACATGATCACATAACTCCAATTTTTTTAACAATTTAACTTGTTCTGGTTCATTAACAACTCCAATTACAGTTCCAGTTTCCCCTGCATTTAGTTTTGCTTGATAAGCACATAATACTCCACTTTTACCAGCAGCTCCAACAATTACAACAGTGTCACCCTTTTTGACCAGTTTGTTAACTTGGGCAGGTGCACCAGCAACATCAAGTGCAGCCAATACTAAATGCTCATCCATATCAGCAGGAACTTTAGCAAATATTCCAGAAGCAAAAAGAATAGCCTCACCACAAATGTTAACTTGATCATTTTCGATATTTATCGAATTAATCTTAGTGATTTTCAATGGTGTTAATGACAAGGAAACAAGTGTTGCGATTTTATCTCCAATTGCTAAATCTTCACTAGGAAATTCGCTCCCGATTTGTTTCACTGTCCCGATTAACATTCCTCCAGAACCAGTTACTGGATTTTGCATTTTACCTCGATCTTCAACAATCTCAGTAATCATTTCTTCCATAAGTTTTACATCATTATTGCATGCATGTTTAATTTGTGTAAATGATGCTGAATCAATATTCAAAGTGATTACATCAATCAATAATTCGTTTTTATAGATGTTCATATCGTTATTTATTTTAAGCGCAGCTTGTGGCAACACACCTTGTGGTTCAATAACACGGTTTGTTCCATATTTACATAATTCCATTTAATTAATTCCTTTCATCTTGAGAATAGTTCTAGTTTCATCAGGAGTTGCTATTTCTCTGTTATACTTTTTAGCGATTTCAACTACTTTTTTTACCAATTCTTGATTTCCTTGAGCAAGCACGCCTTTTTCCAAATAGATATTATCTTCTAATCCAACACGAACATGTCCACCGTGTTTGATAGCTAACTCAGCAAGAGTAAATTCATACCTTCCAATCCCTGCAACACTATATGTTGCATCATTTGGAATACTATCTTTTAAGAATAAGAAGTCTCGTTCTTCACCATTTTGTCCGCCGTTTACACCTAAAACAAAACTAAAATGCATTGGCGCTTTAATGATTCCTTTTTTGTACAATCTTAATACCTGGTCAACATGCATTTTACCAAAGCATTCTAACTCAGGATAAATCATTTTTGAGTATATTTTTTCTGCAAAATATATGATATCATTTTCCGTATTGATAAAAACTTCATCTCCACCAAAATTTACACTTCCACAATCGAGTGTACACATCTCAGGATATAGTTTTGTCGGTTGAAGTCTCTCATCGTTACTCATACCAACCGCTCCACCTGTTGACGGCTGAACTATAACGTCAGGACATGCTTCTTTGATGGCATTAATTGCCTCGGAAAAACGTCCTATGTCTTGTGTTGGTGTCCCGTCATCATTTCGAACATGAAGATGAATGATTGATGCTCCTGCTTCATAAGCAGTTTTTGCTTCACGTACAATCTCTTCAATTGTATATGGAACATACTCATTGTGCTCTTTCATTACTTCTGCCCCACAGATAGCGCAAGTTATAATTAATTTCTCCATTAGTATCTTTGTTTTTCCTTTGGCACGATACATGTTCCAGAGGCTTTTGCAACAAGAATCTTTTGTTCTAATACTTCCGCAGCTGATTCGTTAATATGTGGAAGTGCTGCGATAACTTTATATGCTTCAAAACGCATCTTTCTTGATGTGTTTCCTACTTCAGTAATATATCCTATTACTTCAATATAGTCTCCTGCGTATAATGGCGCTAAGAATTCAACTGAATCGTAGGCACGAAAGAGCCCTTCATCACCATCATTTCTAATTAAAAGTTCTGTTGCAACATCACCAAATAGTTGCACACTAAATGCTCCGTCTACTAGTCCTCCGCCATAATGTGCATGATGTGCGCTTAGGCGCATTCTAATCATTGCTTGTTCCATAGTTTATTCCTCCAAATCCATAATTTTTGGTTGATTAATTATTAGTTTTGCTTCGGTAGCATCTTGAATTTCTTCAAGCGTAAATTCATTATTATATTCTAGCAAATGGATCCCATCATCTTGAATTTCCATAACACCCATCTCTGTAACAATTAAATTAACTTGATGTTTTGCCGTCAATGGTAATGTGCATTTTTTTAGGATTTTATGTTTCCCTTTATTGGTATGAGTCATGGCAATGATTACCTTCTTTGCACCGGTGACCAAGTCCATTGCTCCACCCATTCCAGGAACCATTTTCCCTGGAATAATCCAATTAGCAAGGCTACCAGATTCATCAACCTGTAAACTCCCTAATACTGTCACATCAACATGACCACCACGAATAATAGCGAATGACATTGCACTGTCAAAATACATCCCACCATTTACCATAGTAACCGGTTGACCGCCTGCATTAGTAATATCATAATCAATATTGTCTTGAGGAACTGGTCCTAAGCCAATTAATCCGTTTTCACTTTGAAGATTTATTGTGACGTCATTTGGAATAAAGTTCGCTACCAGTGTAGGTAATCCAATTCCTAAATTGACAACATCACCATCTTTAAATTCTTTCGCAACTCTCTTTGCGATTAAGTGTTTCATTGCTGTTATATCCATTATTTTGCCTCCTTGATAATGTAATCAACGAAGATATGTGGCGTCATAACATGATCAGGGTTAATGTATTCAACAATATCTCTTGCTTCCACGATAACCTTGTCAGTCGCGGTAGCCATTAATGGGTTAAAGTTTCTAGTTGTTTTGGTGTATACAATGTTTCCAAAAGTATCTACTTCTGTCCCATATAGTATTGCTAAATCAGCGCGAAGAGGTAGCTCTAGTAAATAGTCTTTTCCTTGTATGTTTAGAATTTGTTTTCCTTCTTCAACAATCGTCCCAAGCCCTGTGGGAGTAAGAACTCCACCAAGTCCGGCACCACCAGAACGGATACGTTCAGCCAAGGTACCTTGAGGAACTAAAATTACTTCCATTTCACCACTACCCATCAACTCTCCAGCTCTTGGATTTAACCCAATGTGAGAAGCAATCAATGTCTTCACTTGCCCGTTATTGATTAGTTTCCCGATACCTTTTTCAGGCAAACCAGCATCATTACAAATCAATGTTAAATCCTTAACATTCATTTCTAGTAATGCATCAACAATTCCTTCAGGTGTTCCAACTGCCATGAATCCTCCAACCATAATACTCATTCCATCAAATACGTGTTGTTTTAACTGCTCAATTGATAATTGTTTATTCATGTTTAATCCTCCTTTTTGGGTGGCATGATTAATGCTTCACCTAAAATTACGATTTCATCATTTTGGTTGTATGCAACACAGTCAAACCAAACACGATTCTTTTCTTTTATAATTTCTTTTACAGTAACTTCGGCTTTAATTGTATCATTTAGATATACTGGTTTACGAAATGATAATGATTGTGATAAATAAATACTACCTTCTCCCGGCAAATCCATTCCAAACACTTTTGAGAACAAAGACCCAACAAGCATTCCATGGCTAATACGATGTTTAAACATCGTAGAACTTGCATACTCCTCATCAAAATGAGCTGGATTAAGATCGTTTGAGATTTCTCCAAATAATTCAACATCTCTTTCCGTAATTGTTTTCACCTGAAATGCAGTATCATTGAGTTTAATTTGATCAATTGATTTTTTCATAATATCCTCCTATAGTAAAATAAAAGAGCTGTTTATGTGTTTAACATAAACAGCTCATCATTAATTAAAATGACAATGAATCCCACTTTGTGGTACCCATCAAGAACATTATTGTAGACAAATACTATTCTTTCGGCGAATTCTTCCTTCTTGTAAAACGTTTGGTGTCTATCCCATTATCATTTTTACAATACCAAAAATTCGCTCCTCTGTATTGATTAATCCCTTAACCAACCTCATTATACAAGATTGGTGTAAGCGTTGTCAATATAATTTATAAAGTAAATTATTCCTTAGTTTTCTGCGTTTAATGCTTCTAATTACAAGGCTTTTTTGATAATGATATGTTTTATCTAAATACAAGTCATTTTCTATATCATTAGTCTGTTTTTACTATCAATTATTCATGTACCATCAAAAATATTTCTAGTCTAGAAAAGCAATCCAGTTCTTTATAAATGAATCATAGTGTTCTTGAGAAACCGTATCTTGTTTAAATACAGCAGAGTCTTCTAAACACTTCGCAAATTTAATCGCAAGTTGATTGTTTATAAAAACGTTAATATCTTCACCATTGTAAATTTTTTGAAGTGATTGCACCCATTGTTGATGGACAATTGCTTCCTTATCTACAGGTTTCTGATGGAGAATAGCATCTTTAATCATCGGAATTTCTTGATCCAATCTTCCTGGTAAAACTGCAAGTCCCATTACCTCGATTAGTCCAATATTTTCTTTTTTTATATGATGGTTTTCTGGATGAGGATGAAATACTCCTAAAGGAAACTCAGCTGTTGTTCGATTATTTCGTAATGCAACATCGAAAATGTATTTATCATTGTTTTTTCTAGCGATTGGGGTAATAGCATTATGAGGTTGATCTGTTTGTGCAATAATGCCTAATTCTCGATCAGAATAATCTTTCCAATACATAAATAGTTTATTGACCGTATCAATTAAATTGTCTTTATTGGTCGATTCTAATCGAATCACATTAATTGGCCAATGTAGTTTGCTTATCTTGATATTGCCATGATTATACTCTGCTAAAACCTGCGCATCTTGAATTGGAAAATAATCTCGACCACCTTGGTAATGTTCGTGTGATAAAATTGAACCTCCAACGATAGGTAGCCCTGCGTTGCTACCTAGTAAATAATGTGGGAATTTATCGACAAAATCAATTAATCTTTGAAATGTTTTACGGCATACGTGCATTGGTTCATGTTCTTTTTTCAAAACGATACAGTGTTCATTGTAGTAAACATATGGACTATATTGGATGTAAAATAATTCATCATTTAATAGTACAGGAATAATACGATGATTTGTTCTTCCTGGTGATTGACTTAGACCAACTTGTTCCTTGCAAAGAACACATAAGGGATAGTCCGTACTGATATGGTTTTTCATTTTGATGATATCTAGAGGATCTTTTTCAGGTTTACTTAGATTAATCGTCATCTTTAATGTTCCATAAGATGTGGGACCTTGAAGATCAATGTTTTTTGAGATTCTTGATGTTTTTATGTAGTTGCTTTTTTTACTTAAGTTATAGAAGTAACTAGTTGCCTCGATGGGATTTGATTGATATTTTTCATAAAATGTTTTTTCAATATCGCTTGGTCTTTTGACAAAAAGATCCATGATTTTTGCTTCAAAAATATCTCGTGATAAGATTGTATCATGCTCAATTATTTTTTGGGCAACTGCGAAATCAAGGAGCGGTTCCAATAATCTTGATGGTTCTTCCCAGGTTGATGTTGAAACTTCTGTTTCACTAAAATGGTCGTATTTTAATAAATCACATAGTTTATTAATACTGTAATCATAATCCTCTTGTTCAATCAGTTGATGATGAATGCCATATCTCACTAGTTGAATAATTTGTTGATTTATCATTACTTCATCCCTCCAGGCAGCACTGAGAAAATATCAACTTCTAGTTCTCGATTCAGTACAGCTTTAAATCCTTGAAAAATTTGGCTAGTTACATACGCATCTTCATATGCATTATGTTCTTGAATAGGTGGTGCTTCAGTATATAACCTTAATGCATTAAATAATCCTAAGTCATTTTTTAGATTGAAATAATTCTTATGTAATTTTAATAAATTAATATACCTTGTTTTCGCTTTCAGTGTTGGAAGATTATTTGCAGCGTACCCTTGGCGAAGTGCAAGAAAATCATTTCTTCCCCAAACTATGATTGCAGGATTATAACGTTCAACAATTTCTTTGAAATCATAATAGAACTCTTTAAAAGAGATTCCTTGATCGACGTCTTCTTGTGACAATTGTAAAAATTTGAGAGTACGTTTTGTTAGTTTCGGATGTAGAGTTGGTTTTATATTCTTAATATATTTTAGTAATACATTATTATTTTGATCAATTAGGTGAATCCCAACTTGAATGATCTCTTGTGTGAAATTTTTATCACGATGATAAGGGTGCATCGACATTTCTAAATCAAGAAACATAATATTTTTTAGTTCATTAACAAGTTCTTTTGTACCATGGCGAATATGTTTATAGTCGTAATATGATATGTTTTTCCGATAACGGATCATACATATTTTACGAACGTATTCAACTGTGTATACTTGATAATCTTTGTATTTTCTTTTTTCATCATAAACAGCAAATTGAATAAATCGTCCAATTTCTAAATATTTACCAATTATGTTGAGCAATGAGCGTTGAAAATAATATCGATTGATACGGTTTTTGTATAGTACCTCAATCAAGCGATTTTCTTCGTCAAAGCTGATGATTTTTCCGCTGACAATTAGTTTTTGCATCTTCTCACCTAGTTTTCTTCTTTGAGTTTTTCCATTAAATTCGTGGCCATTTTTCTATTGAGTCCAAGAGCAATTAAATCTTCCATCGTTGCCTCTTTCATTAATACAACAGATTTATAATGCTCTAACAATTTCTTTTTGGTAATTGTCCCCAGACCTTCAATGTTATCTAATAATGATTCATATACTCCGGCGTTTCGTAATTGACGATGGTATGTAATTGCAAAACGATGTGCTTCATCTTGGATTCTTGTCAACAGATGAAAGACGTTAGAAGTTTTATCAATTGTGATTTCTTGATAATCGGAGGTTAAAATATGATTCGTGTTATGTGTTTCATCTTTTACTAGTCCAATCACTGGAATTGTGATTTGAAGACTATCTAAGATTTCTTTCGCAGCAGTTAGTTGTGCTTTTCCACCATCGACAATAATTAAATTTGGACGTCTTAAATCCTCCATTAGTACTTTATAGTACCGACGATACAAGACTTCTTTCATCATGTGAAAATCCGATGATTTTTGATCTGATTTAATTTTATATTTACGATAATCCTTTTTGGAAGGTTTCCCGTTGATATAGACCACCATACTACTAACCGCATGAACACCAAATAAATTTGAATTATCAAATGCCTCGATTGTATATGGCGTCGCCATGTTTAACAATACGCCTAGTTCTTCAACGGAATGAATCGTTCGATCAATTTCTCTTTTAACAATTTCTGTTTTTTGTTTTAACGCTTCTTCGGCGTTGATCGTTGCGAGCTGCAATAGCTTATATTTATCACCACGTTGTGGTTGAGTAATGGTTGTATTTAAATACTGTGCTAAGACTTCTGTGTTCAGTTCTCTTGGAACAAACAACTCTTTCGGGATCATTTCTTTTTCATAGAATTGTGCAATATAATCTTCAATGGTTACAAGAGGGTCATCATAATACTCGAACATTGCTTGATGGCGTGCTGAGATTTTACCATTGCGGATGAAAAACAATTCAATACTAATCAGATAATCATTATAAAAGTATCCAAAGACATCACGGTCTTTCATATCATTGAGATTGATTTTTTGACGATTAGTCGTAGTTTTCACATCATTAATGAGAGTCTTATATTCTTGAGCACGTTCAAATTGTAGCAATGTACTAGCTTCAAACATTTTAGATTCAAGGTGTTTGATAACTTCTTTCGTGTCACCCTTTAAAAATGTTTTGATAGATTGCTTAATATCATCATATTGTTCAGGTGTCACTTCATAAATACATGGAGCTAAACATTGCCCAAGATGATAATATAGACATTCTTTTTTTGGTAGCGAGACACATTTACGAAGGGGATAGATTTTGTTCAATAACTTTACTGTTTCCCTTGCTGCTTTTACATTTGGGTATGGTCCATATATTTGTTTTGACTTCTTATTGATGTTTCTCGTAACGATTAGTTTTGGATGACGTTCATTGGTTACTTCTATATATGGATATGTTTTGTCATCTGTCAATAAAATATTATACCGCGGATTGTATTTTTTTATCAAGTTTAATTCTAATAGTAAGGCATCTAATTCACTTGTTGTGATGATGTATTCAATGCTTTCAATATTCATCACAAGACGAGATGTTTTCGCATCATGTGAACCATGAAAATAAGAAGAAACACGTTTCTTCAGATTTTTTGCTTTACCAACATAGATGATGACACCATCTTTATTCTTGAACTGGTATGATCCGGGATTGTCCGGGATATTTTTAAGGGTTTCTGTAAAATCCATTGTTATTCCCCTATTTGTGATTTATCTAAGAATAATGCTTGGTAGACATTTTTAAATGCTCGTAAATATATTTTTGAAAGTTCCGATGATGTTTCAATTTTACCACTTTTATGCCAACGAGAAATTAATGTCCATGTGCTGGAAGCAACAATTTCCATTGTGTAGTCTTCGGTTCTCTTTGTTGTCTTAACGATTGGATAAAACATTTCATTATGGGTCTTAATTAACTCTAGTAATCCCTCAATCATCATATATTCTGAATTCGACTTGATCACTGTATCAATTAAACGGTTTTCTTCATCAAAGCGTTTAAAGAATGATGTGATCAAAAATTGTTCATTCTCGGGTCTGTTTTTTTTATAATACTCCGCAACCTCTAGATAGAAATCATGAAAAAAAGTTTTTACTCTGATTTTGATTATATCATCTTTTGTACTGAAGTTACGATAAAATGTAGCTCGCGAGATTCCTGCTTTCACAATAATTTCAGAAATTTTGATTTCTGAATATTTTTTGTGTTCCAACAATTTGCACAAAGCTTCGAATGTCCACTCTCTTGTATACTTAACACGCATATCTATTTTCTCAATTTCATACATTATAAGCCTCCTTGTATCATAACTTTAAAACACTTTGTAACATCTCATAAAATATTATATCATAAAGGTAGATATGATACAAATGTTACATATTTAGACTAGTGTTTTATAAGGAGGGCCTTGTATGAAACGAAGTGTAAATGAAATTTTTCACCGTAAAAAATTAATTATCACAATCTTTTTACTGATTTTAGGTTATGGGATATATTCGTATTTTGTGATCCCCAAACAAGAAATGCCCGCTATTGATACTCCGTACATGATGATTAGTATCACAGTACCAAGTATGAATGCTCGCGAAATAGAAGAAAATATAATAGATGATGTCGAACAACTTGTATTAACATACAATGATGTGTTGGATGTTCGTAGTGTCGTTTATGATAATTTTAGTATGTTAGTCGTCACGTTTAGCTTTTCAACAGAGGATCCCGATCAACTAAGCGAAGACATTTTTGTCAAAGTAAATGAGTTATCATTAAGTGATAGTATCTCTGATATTTCATATAGTTCAAGTTTTGATGATCCTCATATCATTTTTAGTGTGAATTCTTCCTCTCTAAGCGAAGTGGAGTTACTTTCTTATAGCGAGTCGTTTCGTAACCAATTAATGCTTGTCGATGAAATTAAGGCCGTTACAATTGATAGTGTGTTCAACAAAGAGATTGTAATTACCTTGGATAGTGATGCTCTTGCGCTATATGGACTCACCATGACAGAAGTATATCAAATCATATATGCTAACTCTATGAATATGCCTCTTGGTGGAATCAGTACGATATATGGGACCATCAGTATTTCTGGGCATGTGACTTTTGATCAAATCAGTGATTTAGAAGAACTGACGATTATTCCAGAAGTTGTCGGAGTGAATCCCCGAGTTACTCTAAGCGATTTAGGAACAATATCTTCTGAGGACACATCAAATAAAACATATTTATTTGATGGTAATAATACTACATTTTTAAGTGTCTATTTCAAAGATGATATCGACTTTACAAAAATGGGACCAACCATTATTGATTTGAAAGAACAATTTTTAGATGACCAAGAGGATAGTGCTCTGAAAATTGATGAGATGTTATTTCTCCCCGATTACGTTGACGCCCAAATTACCAATGTGTTTAACAGTTTATTAATAGCGATTGTCGTTGTTATGATTGTTGTCTTCTTTGGTGTTGGCTTACGAAACAGTTTGTTGATTGTTTCTACAATTCCAATTGTTATTTTTGCGACAATTGCAATATTACATATCACAAATTATGAACTTCATAAATTAACCATTGTCGGTTTGATTGTTGCAATCGGAATTCTTGTAGACAACCAGATTGTCATTACCGAAGGTATCAAACGGAACATTGATGCAGGAATGGACAAAATTACTGGTGCAAAGCAAGCAATTTTAGATAATTTTGCTCCTGTTTTAAGTAGCACCTTAACAACAATAGCTGCATTTGTCGTTATTGTGATGTTGCCTGGGTTCTTAGGAGAGATTGTTAGCAGTATGCCGCTTACAGTTATTATTGCGATTTCCCTTAGTTTTGTTGTTGCAATGGTCTTAAGTCCTGTTTTAGCAATGTTATTCTTAAAACCTTCGAAAGCAATCAAAGGTAAAAGCATTCATGAAGAACGCATTAAGAAAATGATCGCTTATACTATAAGATTTCCATTTGTGTGGATTCTTATCAGTGTCATTATGTTAGTTGGTAGTGTGTATCTTGCATTTTCGACGCAACCAATTGATTTATACCCAAATGATCAACGAAGTGTTATTTATATTGATTTTGAGAATAAGACAATTGGTGATGAAGCTTCAACAGAACTTGTATATGAAGAAATTATTGATGCAGTGAATGACAACACTCATTTATTGAACTACGCTTCTAGTATTGGTGGTAATCTCCCGAATTTTCACTTCAGCGCAAAGATTTTAAATGAGCGAAGTAATTTGGGAAGAATCTATATGAACTTTGACTACAATGAAGATGATTTATTAAAATTCAAGACTGAGCTGGAAACTACTTTAAAAGATGTTGACTCTGCTCATATTACAGTTAATGTTTTAGAACTAAGTCCCCCCGTTGCTCCTGTCCGCCTCTTTTTACAAAGCGATAGCTCAACAACACTTGATGCAATCACAGATCCTCTTTTCACTGAAATTTCAGAGTCAGAAAATGTAAAATCATTTACGACAACAACGAATATAAAAACTTTAAAATATTTAATTAATTATGATTTTGATGCGATGAGCAGTGCGTTTATTACTAAAGCTGAAATTGATGGTTTAATCGCAATCAATATCAATGGCTTTGACTTAGACATTTTCCAGTTTAACAACGATGTCATCAATGTCAATCTAAACAGCGATATCACCTCTTATCAGGAAATCCTTGATTTAGTAATTCATAGCACAGTATTGGATACTGATTATTCATTATCCGATTTCATTACAATATCGGAAGAATATGACTATGCGATTATCAATCGATATGACAATAAAGATGTGAGTATTCTGGATATTTATCCTATAGACGGCGTTGATAACTTTACAATGGAACAAGAGATCAAAGATATTGTAGCAACATATGATATGTCCAATATCACTGTGACATATACGGGTGAGAATATGATGTTTGAAGAAATCAGTAGTGATTTGATTCGCGCAAGCATTATTGCCTTAATATTGATTTTTATCATTATGTTTATTCAATTCAATAACTTTGTGAAACCACTTATTGTGTATTTAACAATTCCATTAAGTTTCAGTGGAAGTTTCTTATTCTTGGTTTTATTCAACAGCCCAATTACAGCGACAGCTTTAGTAGGAATGGTTTCCTTAATCGGAGTCACGGTAAATACAGGGATTCTTCTTGTAGAATATATCAGTCGTCATATTGAAAATGGTGATACTGTCAATGATGCTTGTGTTGGTGCTTTATATATCCGTTTCCGTCCCATCATGTTGACAAGTTTTACAACAATCCTTGGATTAATCCCATTATTAATTTCAGGAGGTAATTTCTTTCGACCTTTGGCGATTACATTTATGGGAGGAATGGTCACATCAACACTAATAACGATTTTCCTAATTCCAAGTGTCTATAGTTTAATTTATAAAAATCGAAAACCGAAAATTAAAAAAGCACATTAGTGCTTTTTTAATTTCATTTCATAATAATTAAGATTTAAGTCCCACAACTCAATTTCTTTCATTTTAATGAATCCAGTATATTCTAATATCTTATTGCTTCCTTGGTTATTAATATCAGCAAGAGCAATTAAGAATGTTAGTCCTAAATCTTCAGCATACTTTTTCATTCTCAATGAGATTTCTTTACCAAACCCCTGACGCCATGCAGATTCTTTTAAGCCATACATAATCTCGATTTGCTCAAACTCTTTAACGAAACCTAATCCACCATATCCAATAATTTCTTTTGTGTCTTTTTTCTCAATCGCAAAAATTTTGTTCCCAAGTTCATCATTAAAAGATCGCACGAAAAATTGTAACCACTTGTTAATTTCTTCTTTGCTTTTTCCGTTAGTACCTGGCAAGTATTCACAAACATTAGGGTTACTTAATAGTTCCACTAAATCGTCTGAATCATCGTATGTCCATGGCCGAAAAAGTAATCGTTCACTTTTTAACATTTTGAATTCTCCTTATCAAATAGATTATGCTTAATGCCAATATACAAAAAACATTTAGTAAGACAAATAACCATTTAAACATTGATGATGCAAGGACAAAAATTCCTATAAAATCACTTTCCATAGGATAAATCACAAAGAAAATTGTTGCCCCGATATTTTCACATAAATCAAATAATACTGCGAGAAATGGAAGGTATAAAATAACGATGCCTTTTTTGATTGTTCGTCGATCTAAAAAGACGAGCGAAGACACAAAGAATAATGTGTAGACAATTGGCCAGATGATATCGAATGTATACCTAAGAATAATGTAAATTCTACGACCATACTCCCCATATAATTCTCGGATTTGATACAGTCTGTTTAAATCGAAAGCAAACATTGTATCAGGACTGTCAGATATGCCGATTAATCTTGTCGACAAAGCCGAAATATATGGCAAGACGAACGCTACAAATCCTATAAAAATTATAGATGAGATGAGAGCATTTTTCCATGTTACTTTTTGATAAACTTTATAAATCATCTTGAATTCCTCACTTCTTACTTATAAAGACTAACTATATTCTACCATATTATTTGAAAAAATTATCCGCTGATAACAAAATTAAGTTATTAAAAACTCAGCAGTTTTTGCTGAGTTAAAATCGTGTTCTTTGAAATGAAATTGATCCTGATACAGTGTATCTATCTAATGATGATACCATTAGAAAATCTCCTTTTGAAACATTAATATCATTGAATGTTCCTTGTCCATCGATCATAAATATATAGTCTCCATGAATACTTGCTTGATATGACTCTTTTTGTTGTACTGTCACCACATCATATTGAAACAATGTATTTTGAGGCTCTCTTAGTAGTGTATCATCTGGAATTGTCATTGCATCCAAGGCTTCGTTGATATGTAGTTCTCGAAGCGTTCCATTGTGGAGGCGATTGTAATCATACAATCGGTATGTAATATCAGATGATTGTTGAACTTCTAAAATAACCGTTTCCTCGCAAATCGCATGGACTGTTCCTGCTTTGATATAGAAGAAATCACCTTTTTTAATTGGATATTTATTCAGTAATGATTCAACATTATCTGATTCAATGGCTTCTTGCCATTGTGTCTTAGTTGTGGCATGATGACCAATCAGTATTTCAGCATTTGGTTTACAATCTAATACCAACCAACACTCCTCTTTTCCGAGGCTATGATGTTTCGCAGCTTGTTGGTTGTTCGGATGAACTTGCACGCTGAGAGGTTCTTTTGCGCTAATAATTTTAACAAGAATTGGAAATGATGGTTCGTTATATCCCCCAAATAATTCTTTATGGTTGTCAAATAATTGTGATAAAGTAAGTCCTTGATATATCGAGTTTTCAATGACTGAACTTCCATGAGGGTGAGTACTAATCCCCCATGCTTCTCCACAATGAGATCCTGTTTGATAGTGATATAGACGATGAAAATCATCGCCACCCCAAACTTTATCGAAGTAAACTGGTTGTAATTTTAGAATCATGCTGATCACCTACTTTATTTTACTAATGATATTATACTCTATTTTATGATAAATTAAAAACCGAGATTCAGTTATTTTTACTGATTTCTCGGTTCTATTTATATTAATCTTCAGGTAAAACTTCTTTTAACCCTTTTGAGATTTTATTTGCGTAATCTAATGTCCCATCATATTTAAAGATAAGATTTGGTGTTTTACGCATTTTTACATGAAAAGCAAGACGAGAACGAACATATGCTTTTGAACGAACAAGAGCTTTTAATGCCGCTTCGCGTTTGGCATCTTGGCCAAGAATGGTGTAGTAAATTGTTAAAAAGCTATAATCACTTGTTAAACGGCATTCAGTAATTGTTAGAAATCCAATTGCTTCATCTTTTACTTCGCGACGATAAATTTCTGTCAGTGCGCGTTGAATAGTTGATTCTAAGCGATCTAGTTTACTCATCTTTTTACTTCTCTTTCAACAGAAGCTTCAATGACATCATTTTCTTTGATATCGTTGAAACGTTCCACCATAATACCACATTCGTATCCTTCACGAACTTCTTTCACATCATCTTTAAAACGTTTTAAAGATGTCATTTTACCTTCGTATACAACAACTCCATCACGTAAGATGCGAACCAAACTATTACGTTCAATTGTTCCGTCAGTGACATAACATCCTGCGATTGTTCCAACTTTTGAGATTTTGAATGTGTCACGAACAATTGCTTGTCCTGTCACGACTTCTTCAAACTCTGGATCTAGCATACCTGTCAAGGCAAGTTCAATTTCTTCAAGTGCTTTATAAATGATATTATAGAGACGAACATCAACCCCTAATTCTTTGGCGTGATCTCGAACTTTTGATGATGGACGAACATTGAATCCCATGATAACTGCGCCAGATGCCAGCGCGAGTGTAACATCAGTTTCGGTAATTGTTCCAACACTAGCACGTATGATATCAATCTTAGCGCCTTCAACATCAATTTTTTCAAGGGATGCTTTTAATGCTTCGATACTACCATGAGTATCTCCTTTGATTACAAGACGAAGTTGTTTTAAATCGCCTTCTTCATAATTGGCAAACAGTTCTTCTAAACTTACTGCTTTTCCAACACCACGTTCTTCTTTCCATGCACGGTGTGCACGTTCTTCACTAACAATACGAGCATGTCTTTCATCATCAAAGACCATAAATGAATCCCCTGCTTGAGGAACATCATTAAGTCCTGTTACTTCGACAGCTTTTGAAGGTTTTGCTGAAGTCAATCGTTTATTGTTTTCATCAACCAAAGCACGAACTTTTCCATATGTCGTTCCAGCAACAAGTACGTCACCAATTTTTAATGTTCCATTTGCAACAAGTAAAGTTGCAACTGGTCCGCGTCCTTTGTCAAGTTTCGATTCAATGACATTTCCTGATGCTAAACGATTTGGATTTGCTTTGTATTCGTTTATTTCAGCTGTCAATTGAATCATTTCTAATAATTCATCAACACCTTCACCTGTCAGTGCTGAAACATTACAGAAAATGGTGTCGCCACCCCATGCTTCAGAAATCAAATTGAATTCTGATAACTCTTGCATTACTTTCTCAGGATTTGCCCCAACTTTGTCCATTTTATTAACAGCAACAATAATTGGAACTCCGGCAGCTTGTGCATGATCAATTGCTTCTCTGGTTTGTGGCATAACTCCATCATCTGCAGCTACTACTAAGATTGTAATATCTGTGACTTGTGCACCACGAGCACGCATTTCTGTAAACGCGGCATGTCCAGGTGTGTCAATAAAAGTGATATAGCTACCATTCTTCATAACTTGGTATGCACCAATATGTTGAGTGATACCTCCGGCTTCGCCTTCGGTTACACGACTATTTCTGATTGTATCTAATAATGTTGTTTTCCCATGATCAACATGTCCCATGATTGTAACGACTGGAGGACGTCCTACTAGATCTTCAGGTTTATCAACAAAATCCATTTCTTCAAAACGAGTTAAATCTGAAAGAATCTCATCCTCAACTTCTACACCTAAATCTAAAGCAATCAATTCGATTGTTTCACGATCAACAGTTTGTGTTTGGGCAGCCATAATTCCCAACATCATTAATTTTTTTATGATTTTCGCTACAGGAACACCGAGTCCGTCGGCAACGTCAGATACGGTCATATCTGGAGTATAGTACAAAATTCCTGTGACTTTTTCTTGTTCTACTACAGGGATATTTGATACTCTTGAATCCTTATTTTTGCTTTTTTTGATGTTTCTTGCCATCAAAAATCACCTCTTTCTTAGAAATTTATATATTCTATAAATTTCTTCATAAATCCTTTATCATAAACAAGTACTACTTTTCTGTTTTCTTTCCCAATCGCTTTTGATAGTTCTGTTGTATCAAAATCTTTGACAACCAAACGATGATAGTACGTTGCTTTATCAACTATTTTCTTTTTGATGTTGTCACCTGCATCAGATGCTAAAAACACAAGGCAGTCTGTTTTGGCAATTTGTTTGACAACAAACTCTTCCCCAACCACGATTTGACGTGCTCTTGTCGCTAGTCCTAATAAGTTTAGAATCAATTGTCTATTCATGAGTAAACATGTCCAATAATTGAAGATATACTTCTTCGGGAACTTTTGTTTCAAGATGACGATCTAGTTTTTTTGATTTGATTGCTTTTTTAATGACAGATACATCTTTCTTTAAATAAGCGCCACGTCCGTTTACTTTGCCAGTTTCATCAATCATCACACCGAGTTCTTTGTTAAAGACGATGCGAATCAATTCTTGTTTTGGTAATTGTTCATTGGTGATAACACATTTACGTAAAGGAATTTTACGCTTCTTCATTATCTATCCTTCTGTAACGAATACCTTCATCTTTGGCTTGAGTAACGGATTTGATTTCGATTTTCCAACCACTTGATTGTGCTGCAAGTTTTGCATTTTGGCCTTTGATACCAATTGCTGCAGTCAAATCTTTATCTTTCACGATAACCATTGCTTGTTTTTTCTTTTTATTTGGATTAACGGCAATGATTTTCGCAGGTTCAAGTGCATTTAAAACAAGATCAACGGGATCTTTACTCCACTCATAAATATCAACTTTTTCACCTTGTAGTGATTCTAAAACTTCTTTGATACGTGAACCTTTATATCCAACTACTGATCCTACTGGATCAACGTTTTCATCATGTGAGTAAACAGCTACTTTACAACGGTCTCCTGGATCACGGGCAATACCCATAATCTCAACTGTCCCATCACTAATTTCGGGACACACTTGTTCGATCAAACGTTTCACTAAGTTTTTATCTGTACGAGATACAAATACTTTTGGACCTTTTGTCGTCATTTCAACTTTTGTGATATATACTTTCAATCTTGCTCCAAGTAAAACATCATCACTACGAAGCAATTCTTTTTTTGGTAAACTAGTTTCTAAATTATTTCCTAGATCTAACGTTACGAAATCACGATTGATATTTACAATCTCTGTGTTAATCATTTCATTTTCACGTGATTTAAAGAAATCATATGCTTTTTCACGTTCCAGTTGTTTTAACCCTTGTGTTAAAATTTGTTTGGCACTTGAAGCTGCAATACGTCCAAAATCCTTTGGTGTTTCTTTATATGTAATTGTGTCGCCAATCTTTGCTGATTTACGTTTTGTACGAGCTTGACGTAAACTGATTTCACCAGGATTTTCTGGTTCTTCAACAACCAAATAATCTGCACTTAAAACGATTTGTGCTTTTTCTTCGTTAAACTCAATTGTTGCATTTTCACTTGTTGCGAATTCTTTTTTATAAGCGTTTAAAATTCCACGGCCCATAATATCTAAAATCTTTTCTTTTTCAAGTCCTCGTTCTTGTGCTAAAATCTCTAACGCCTTGAAAAACTCTTTACTAATCATTGGTATCCTCCTAGAACATTACAGCTAGTCTGATAAAACTAACATCCATGTAATTTACTTTACTTATTTTTTTATTATTATGTTTGATGGTTAGGATATAATCATCAAATTTTTCTAATGTACCTTCTAATTTTTGGTGAACAGTTTCGATGTAAACAGGTTTCCCGATTGCACGTAAAATTTCTGCTTCATTGCGGAGTTCTCGTTCCGCTCCACCACTTGTTACTTCTAACATGTATTCTTCCGTAATTGGATCAACAAGATCCAACATGTTACTAACTTCTTTACTAACAATAATACAGTCATCAATTGTGATTGAAGTATCGTTATCAATCATCACTCGTAAGATATAATTTGAACCTTCTTTTTCGTAAGTAATATCGTATAAATAATAGTGAAGATCTTCCACAATTTTTTGGATATCTTTTTTTAGTTTCTCCATAGAATTTCTCCTTTTTATCATAGAAAAGAGCCGGTTTTGACCGACTCTCTAACTCATATGCATAGTTATTTTACCATATGTAAAAATAAAAATCAAGAATAATTAATTAGCCATTTATGTTTTGAAATGGTATCCCTCGGTTTTTAAAAATTAGCCGAATATTTTCTTCAAATCCAGACGCTGCACCCCAGTCAAAATTGAACATAAGTCCTGCTCCCCCACCACTACTGCAAGCGTGAAGTTCAGTGAAATCACCTTTGTCGATTATGACAATACTAATTGTCATGCGATTTTTATTCATGAATGAATATACTTCATACACGTAAAAGTAGCTATAGGTATCTAACTGTGATGAATGGACTACTTCTCCTCGTTGTTGCCCGCTTTTAAAGACATCTCTAATATAATCTCCTCGTTGTTCAAATCGTAAAATCATGTTATTCCTCCATTTGTTGTGAATGAATGTGATGCATCAATATCCCACCTGCAACCGCAACATTTAAACTTTCGATATTTGTTTCAATAGTGATGTTGATATTTGTTAATCGTAAGACTTCATTACTAATTCCATTTCCTTCATTTCCAAGAATCAATGCTATTTTTGGTGTTTCATTAATATCTTTAAGTGGTTTTCCTTCCATCGCTGTCCCAATATAATAGAAATCCGGATTCATCATCATAAAATCAAGAGTATTCTGTTCGAGAATATGCAAAGAAAAGAAGTTTCCTTGAGTACTTCGAATGACTTTCTCATTATATAAGTCACAGGTGTTGTCTAGAACAACTGTATCAAATCCGAATGCCAAAGCACTTCGTAACAATGTCCCAAGGTTTCCGGGATCCTGAACCTGTTCTAGGATTAAAACACGATTCGTAATTGTATGATTTCGGAGTTTTTCACACACACACAATATTGGTTGTGGTGTTTGTGTTTTTGCTAGTTTTTGTAAAACAATGCTGGAAACATAAACTACCTGTTCTCCTATTATTGTTTGATCTGTGGTAAATATTGTCTTAACGTTTGCATACTTTTTTGCTTCTTCATATAAGTGATATCCCTCAATCAAGAATAATCCTAATTCATCTCGATATTTCTTTTGATGAAGTTTTGTTGTTTCTTTAATCAATGGATTGTTGACACTTGTGATAATCATAACATCACCTCAAAATGTATTATATCACAAAGAGTTCTATGTACATAAAAAAAAACGGAGTAATTTACTCCGTTTCACCATCCCAGCCTTGAATTCCATCTGTTAAGTTATACACCTCATCAAATCCTTCATCAATAAAAATATTTGATGCAGAAACACTTCGATTACCACTATTACACATAATGACAACAGGACGTGTGCGGTCAAGATTATCAATTATAGAATGATCTAAATCAAGAAGATAGTAATCAACGTTCAGTGTAAATCCAGGTATACGTTCTTCATAAAATTCAGTACTTGTGCGAACATCAATGAAGTAATAATCCACATCACTAGCAAGCATTTCACGTAACTTACTATTATCAATATTAATATATTTTGGGCTACACGCACTTAATGTAAAAACAAATAGTAATACAACTACAAGCAAGATTAATTTTTTCATTTTTTCACCTCACATATATTATATGAAATAATTAGTTTGTTTGCAAACAATTTGATTTCTTATATCTGTAAAAACTATCTTACTCTTCTTTTGGAGCCAATACCTCACTGACCACAAATCCTTCAAGAGTAATGTCACGATGTTCACTTGCATGAAGAATCATATATCGCGTATTGGCAACTGTTTCGGAAATAATTGCCTCATAATCAAATGCTTTTTCATAATATTCACATTTATCTAATTTCGGAGCTGTTGTTGGTTTTGCAGGAACATAAACTGTACAACAATCCTCAAAAGGCATAATCGAAATTGCATAACAATTAATATCTTTTGAAATCTTTATAATATCCAATTTATCATATGTTGACAAAGGTCTCACAATTGGGATTTGAACAGTTCTGCTTACAACATTAATACTTGTTAACGTCTGAGAAGCTACTTGACCAATACTTTCACCGTTTATCAGGATTTTACAATTGTTTGCATCGGCAATTTGTTCGGCGATACGGTACATCATACGTCGCATGATGGTAATATTATATGATTCAGGAATAAAGTTTAATAGGGCTGTGTGCATTTTTGCAAATGGTACCATGTACAATTTGATTTTTGACTTTGGTGCATATACAGCTAATTTTTCTGTTAAATCAATTACTTTTTGAGCACTCTCTATACTAGTAAGAGGTGTCGATTCAAAATGAATACATTCAATTTCAACGCCTTGTTTCATAGCTAGAAAACCAGCGACAGGTGAATCGATTCCACCACTAAGCATTAACAATCCTTTGCCAGCAACTCCCACAGGAAAGCCACCCATTCCTTTGATTTTTTTGCAATAAATAAAAGCTGCTTCATTACGCATTTCAACGTGTAGTGTTAATTCTGGATTATGAACATCAACTTTTAAAAGCTCGGTATTTTTTAATACGAAAGAAGCAACTTCTTTTGAGATTTCCTGAGAAGTTAAGGGGTAATTTTTATCCGCACGTTTTGATTCAACTTTAAACGTTATGGTACGATTGTGCAGTTCACTTTGAACAACTTCAAGCGCTTTTGCTTTTACAAGTTCAAGATCTTTTTCAACTTTTGTTACTAGGCTATAACTTGATAATCCAGATACTTTGTTCAAGCCACTAATTACTTCATTGTGATCTTCGCCATTCAATAAAATATACAGACGATCATGATTCTTTTCATATGTCACATTTTGATTATTGACTTTCTCTTTGATCAGGCTAGTTACCCGTTCAATAAAGACTTTTTTGTTTTTACCTTTTAGTGTTAAATCACCATATCTAACTAAAATTCGTTCATACATATTATCTACTCCTCTTATCACACATAATATTAACATAATTGTTTGCTTTTTAATAATATTTTGTATAAAATCTTTACAAGGTGATATTATGTTTGAAACAGTAAAAAAAAGCACGAATAAATCAAAAAATTATGAAATAATGTTAGAACAATTACGTTATCTTTTAAGTAAAGAAGATCACTTTTTGACATCTCTAAGTAATTTTACTGCATTGTTGAATTACTTTATAGATGATATCAATTGGGTTGGGTTTTATCTATACGACGGAGAAAAATTATATTTGGGCCCATTTCAAGGATTGCCAGCTTGTACAGTCATTCGTCTTGGTAGTGGTGTTTGTGGAACAAGCGCTCAGGAACAAAAAACATATATTGTGAATGATGTTCATTCATTTCCAGGACACATCGCTTGCGATGGGGCCAGCAATAGTGAAATCGTCATTCCAATCATTCAAAACGAGCAGTTATTTGGAGTTCTTGATATTGACTCTCCAATCACTAATCGCTTTGATGAAATAGATCAATTATACTTAGAAAAGGCTATAAATAAATTAGTTGACATTTTATAGGTCTTTCTATATAATATGTAATGCACGTGTGTAATAAAGGCAGATAAATAATGAATTTGATTAACTGCTGAATGTTCCGCAAAGGTTTGATAGTAATCATTTCTGACATGGTGAAATCATTAGAACATTCTGATTAATAAATCGTTATTACTCTATGTGAAATAAAAAAAGGAGGAATACATATGGCACGTTATACAGGACCAAGTTGGAAAATCGCAAGACGTCTTAAATTCAGTATCAGCGAAACTGGTAAAGAATTAGGAAAAAGACCTTATGCGCCAGGACAACACGGACAAAGAAGATCAAAAATTTCTGAATATGGAATTCAATTACAAGAGAAACAAAAAGTACGTTTCACTTATGGAGTAAATGAAAAACAATTCAAAAAAATCTTCAACAGCGCGAAAGGTATGCAAGGTAAACAAGGTGAAAACTTCTTATTCTTATTAGAATCAAGATTAGATAACTTAGTGTATCGCGCAGGATTCGCAAAAACAAGACGTCAATCAAGACAACTTGTAAATCATGGACACGTTTACGTAGATGGTGGAAGAGTCGATATCCCATCATACAGAGTCGTTCCAGGGCAAGTATTTAGTTTAAGTGACAAAGCTAGAAAATTCAGTATTGTTACTGATAGTTTAGAAGCTTTAGTTGTTAGACCAGAATATGTAAGTTATGATGACAGCAAAAATGCAGCTACTTATGTGCGTTTACCAGAACGTCAAGAAATCTTAACAGACATTAAAGAAAACCTAATTGTTGAGTTTTACAACAGATAACAAAAAGCATCCAATGGATGCTTTTTTTATTTTGCAGTTCAATATTTCATTGAATATTTTCAATATCGCGCTATACTATAATTGAGGTGATAACATGAAAGCAATCATATATTATAGCCTTAGTGGAAGAACAAAACAAGAATTAGAATCACGATATGAAGGTGATTTTTACCGTGTTAAAGGAAAAATTAAAATCCCGACAAACTACTGGATCCAAATGGGATATTTAGGATTTTTCGCATCGTTCTCTGTTCCATTGAATACAGAAGAACTGAATATTGACTTTAATAAATACGATGAAATTGTATTAGGTAGTCCTGTCTGGGCATTTACAATTTCACCATTTATGAAGAAGTTTTTGAAAGAGAATTCCTTCTCAAATAAAAAAGTTTCTTTGTTAATCACCCATGAGGGTGGACCTGGAAAAGCAATGAGACATTTTGAACGTTTGATTGATAAGTCAAACCAAATCATTCAAAGACATTCTATTCAACTAGGAAGTGCATATCAAGAAAAATATAAAAAAAGATGATCATTTGATCATCTTTATTTTTTTACTGCAGCGTTTACCAAATCCAAGAATGAATCTGGGTCTAAGCTTGCTCCACCAACTAAGGCTCCATCGATATCACTCATGCTTAGTAATTCGACAATATTAGAAGGTTTTACACTTCCACCATATTGAATACGTACTTGATCTGCAACTTCTTTTCCATATAATCCTGCGATTACATTACGAATTTCTTTAATGGTATCATTTGCCATTTCCGAAGTTGCGGTACGACCAGTACCAATCGCCCAAATTGGCTCATATGCAATAATAAGAGTAACCATTTGTTCAGCAGTTAATCCTTTTAATGCTGCTTCAACTTGTTCTTTTACAAATGAATTCGTTTCGCCACTTTCGCGCAACTCTAAACTTTCACCAACACATACAATTGGTACTAAATTGTACTTAAGTGCTTGGTGGATTTTTTTATTAACGTCACTATTTGTTTCATTATAATATGCACGGCGTTCACTGTGTCCAATAATGACATACTCAACACCAATATTTTCTAAGAGAGGTGCACTAACTTCTCCAGTATATGCGCCGTTGTCTAGATAATGCATATTTTGTGCGCCAACTCGTAAATCATCACCTTGTCTCTTAACAAGATCTCGTAAGATCGGTGATGGAGCACAAACAACTGATTCAACGAACTCATTTGAAGGTACTTTTTGATTGACACTATAAACAAATTGTAATGCCTCATCTCTAGTTTTGTGCATTTTCCAGTTTCCAGCAATAATTGGTTTTCTCATTAAACTCATCCTATCCTAATAGTTTTGCAATATCTAAGATTGCTTTTTCTGCTTCATTTCCTTCAGCTACGATTAACACATCTTGTCCTGAAGGAATTGCGAGTGACATCAATCCTAAAATGCTTTTCGCATCGACAATTTTGTCTTTGTATTCTATCCAAATTTGTGAATCAAAGTTCGATGCCGCTTGAACTAATTTTGAAGCAAGTGCTGCATGTAATCCAGCAGTGCTTTGTAATTCAATAGTTTTTTTCATATAAACTCCTCTCTAAAACATTGGCGGGGTACTAACCCATAATATTTTAGCTGCTTCTTTTGAGTTATTCTCAATATAATGTTGTTTATTTGCCATGTAGTAAAATGCGTTTCCTTCAGAACATTGGTATCTTTTTTTACCAACTTTTAATGTGATATTGCCTTTCAAAACAAAGCCGAATTCTTCACCAGCATGTGGTTCATCAATCATTGATGTTCCCCCTGGCTCAATTTCCAATATGATTGGCTCCATCTCATATTTTTGAGCATTTGGAACAATCCATTTAATGGAGTGTTGCAATTCATCATTTACTTTTATATAAAAGTCTTCTTCCGTAAACACATACGCGTCTTCTTCGCTTTCATCTTGAAAGAATTCAGGGAAGCTTGTTCCAAGAACTTCTAAGATATCCCCTAGGGTTTTAATCGAAGGAGATGTTAGGTTATTTTCAATTTGTGATATGAAACCTTTTGTTAACTCGCAGCGGTTTGCAAGTTCTTCTTGCGTGAGACCGTTTTCCAGTCGCAATTCACGAATCTTATATCCAATATCACTTAGAATCATATTATAACTCGTCTACGCAAGCAACACCAGGCAATACTTTACCTTCTAAATATTCAAGTGATGCTCCACCACCTGTAGAAATATGTGTAAAGTCTTGTTCAAATCCTAATTGAATTGCAGCAGCTGCGCTATCTCCACCACCGATGATAGTTGTCACATCTTGTAATGAAGCTAATGCTTTACAAACACCGATTGTTCCTGAAGCGAAATTACTGAATTCAAATACTCCGACAGGCCCATTCCATACAACAGTTTTTGCGTCTTTTAGAATTTCAGAATATTGTTCTAAAGTCTTCGGACCAATATCTAATCCCATTTCATCTGCTTGTATATCATCAAATGATGCCACACGAATTGGAGCATCATTGCTAAATTCTTTTGTTACTTTAATATCGACAGGTAATACGATTTTACCATTACCTTTTGCAAGTAATTCTTTTGCTAATTCGATTTTATCTTCCTCACAGATTGACGTCCCAATTTCGTATCCTTGTGCTTTTAAGAAATTGTAGGTCATTCCACCACCGATTAAAATTTTATCTGCTTTTACTAGTAAATTATTAATTACACCAATTTTATCGCCAACTTTTGCTCCACCTAAGATTGCTACAAATGGACGAGCTGGGTTGTCAACTGCTCCACCGATAAACTTGATTTCTTTTTCTAATAAATATCCCGCTGCTACTTCAGCAATATTCGCTGCGATTCCAACATTTGAAGCATGTGCACGATGTGCTGTCCCAAATGCATCATTCACAAATACATCTCCTAAAGATGCCCAGTATTTACCAAGTTCAGAATCGTTTTTACTTTCTTTTTTACCATCCACATCTTCAAAACGAGTGTTTTCAAACATTAATACCTGCCCGTCTTGTAAATTGTTAATCGCATCTTCTAATTCAGGACCTCTTGTAAAAGGTACAAATTGTACGGTTTGTCCTAAATACTTAGCTAATGCTTGTGCGACTGGAGCTAAACTTTTTGAAGTTTTATCTTCTTCTGTTTTAACGCGGCCTAAATGCGAGAATAAAATTACTTTCCCGTGTCTTGAAACAACGTCTTTGATCGTTGGTAAGGCTTGAACAATGCGGTTATCATCCGTAATTACTCCATCTTTCATAGGAACATTAAAATCAACACGGATTAATACTTTCTTACCTTTAACTTCTAAATCTCTTACTATTTTTTTTGCCATTCTCTGATACCTCCATTTATTTCTACACACTCATTATACAAAATTTATGACAAAAAATCTATTAAATACTCTTGATTGTAAACACTTTCTTTTTCAAAGTAATCATTGAGTTTTTTTGCCTTGTTCATCTGATTATCAATTATATTTTGACTGCATTCAACAATCAAAAATGATAAATCATCAAAAATGATTTTTGTTTTGTGTTGGGATGCTTTTTTAATATGTAGGATATTGTATAAGTTAAAAAAGACACAGTCAAAATTCCGATATGACATTGTTGGAATTAAAACAATTTGTTGATTGATATAAATTGGCACTTTTGATTTTGTGTGTAGAATCAATTTCGAAGCATCTATTCTTCCTTGTAACGTTGAGCAGGACATCAAGCATAATTTATCCAGTGCTTGATTGATACTAGTCTCAATTACTATTTTTCGTTGATTCATGCTGATTTCGATGCCATAGGGAGTTCTTCTTATGTAATTCATATTATCACCATGGATATTTTACCAAAGTATGATTGTATTAGATGCAATTTCTTAATGATAAATTTATATGTTTAAAATACAAAAAAAAGACAACTAGGTTGTCTTTATTTATTTCTTAAACGTAATTCTGTTTTAGGATCAAAGAAATGCACTTTATTCATATCAAATGCTAGTTCAATTTTATCCCCAATATTGACGTCAGTACGAGCATTAACTTTTGCGACTATTACTGAATCTCCAACAGCAGCATGGATATTTGTTTCTGCTCCTAATAATTCGGCAACATCAACTGTTAGTTTTACAAGTGAATCTTTATAGGTTTCTTTAACAACATTATCATCGTGAATATGTTCTGGTCTGATTCCGAGAATGATATCTTTGTTATCAAATTTATTTTCTGTGATGAGTTTGCTTTTAAGCGGTGGAATTGCAACATCAATTCCCTTACCAACAAAACGTCCATCTTTAACTTTTCCGGAAATAAAGTTCATTGGAGGGGTTCCAATAAATCCACCCACAAAAATATTGTTTGGGTTGTCGTAAATGTCTTTTGGTGCTCCTACTTGTTGAATATATCCATCTTTCATAACAACAATTCTAGTTGCCATTGTCATTGCTTCAATTTGATCATGTGTTACATAAATTGTTGTTGTATTCAAACGTTTGTGAAGTTTAATTAATTCAGCACGCATTTGCACACGTAATTTAGCATCAAGATTACTTAAAGGTTCATCCATCAAGAATACTTTGGCATCCCTAACGATTGCACGTCCTAAAGCAACACGTTGACGTTGTCCTCCAGATAATGCCTTTGGTTTACGATCTAAATATTGAAGTAGTCCTAAAATATCAGCTGCATTTTGAACTCGTTTATCAATTTCATCTTTCGGCATTTTACGAAGTTTTAATCCGAATGCCATATTGTCATATACTGTCATGTGTGGGTATAATGCATAGCTTTGGAATACCATTGCAATATTACGATCTTTTGGTGCAACATCGTTCACAAGTACATTGTCAATATATAGTTCTCCTGCACTAATTTCTTCTAATCCAGCAACCATTCTTAATGTTGTTGATTTTCCACATCCTGAAGGTCCAACAAATACGATGAACTCTTTATCTGTAACATCAAGCGTAAAATCAAATACAGCTTGAACACCATTATCATATACTTTATCTAAGTTTTTAAAATTTAACGTTGCCATAATATTCTCCTTTTCATGCTTCGTTTATTTTACCATTCATAGTATAACGAATACTACGCGATAAATCTATGTGCACAGTGCACAAAATCCTTTAAAATTTGTATAACATATAAATCGCATTAGCACCTTTGAATGATTTAACATTGATATGCGTAGCTTCAATAAAATTATCAATACGGTAGTTTAAGGTATTGCGATGCATGTATAATCGTTTTGCGCTTAAACTACTGTTTAAGTCATTTTCAATAAACTCTCGAACTGTATGAATCACTTCTTGATTTACTTTACTACGAATGTACTCTAAAATCAGTTGCTTTAAATCAGTTTTTTGGCGAAGAATACAATACGTAATCACATCATCAAAGAAAAATACACCATGAGGTAATTCCTTTAAGAATTCTTTAATGGCACTTCCTAAAACGAAGTCTTCTTCCATATATGGTGAAATAAAGATGGTGACTTCACCACCAAAATCTTCTTCAATCAGTTCATGAAAAGAAACCAAATCAATTGGTTCTGGATTATAATAATCTTGATCTAAGATGGTTAAAAGATCAGGTTCTTGTTGTTCGATTGTAATGTTTTCACCAATACTTTCAAACAAACTAATTATTTCTTCACTCAAAGCTTCTTGATAAATATAGATTCTTCTTTTCATTGTTTTCACCTATTTAGATTATACCATATAAAAAAGCAGCCTAAGCTACTTTTTTATTCAATCAAGCAACACAACAGTCACATTAAGTGATATTGTAAAAAACACAGTAAAAAAAGCCCTGAAAATAGGGCTTTTATTTTATGTTAAGATATAGTTTTTTAATATTTTCTGGAGTAAATCCAAAATATGCAATTGCTTCATCACCTGGAGCACTTACACCAAACGTTTCGATTCCTTTAACATTTGAAGCAAATTGATACCATAAATCAGGAGATCCCATTTCGATTGCTAAACGTTTTTGACAATCCTTTGGAAGAACTGATTCTTTGTATTCACATGATTGTTTTTTGAATACGTCCATACTTGGCATTGAAACAACACGAACACTAATACCATCTTTAGCAAGTTCTGCTTGGACATCTAACGCAAGACCAACTTCACTACCTGTTGCGATTAAGATTCCTTCAAAGTCTTTACTGTCTTTCATAACATAAGCACCTTTTTGGAATTGTTCATATGTAGTCTCAACTTTTACTTCTAGGTTTTGTCTTGATAAGACAATCACATTAGGAGTTCTTTTTGATTCCATTGCATAACGATACGCATAGGCTGTTTCGTTAGCGTCACATGGACGTAAGACATTAATATTTGGAGTTGTACGGAACATACTTAGTTGTTCAATTGGTTCATGAGTAGGTCCATCTTCACCAACAGCTACACTGTCATGTGTGAAGATAAATGTTGATGGAATCCCCATAATCGCTGCCATTCTTGCAGCAGGTTTTAAATAATCAGAGAAAACAAAGAATGCCCCACTAAATCCTTTTAATCCATGAAGCGTTAATCCATTGACCATTGCTGCCATTGCGTGTTCTCTTACACCATAATTGATGTTTCTACCTAAAGGGTTTTTCGATGAAAAGTCCCCATTAATTCCTTTTGCTTTTGTGGATTTCGTTAAATCTGCACTACCACCAATTAAAGCAATGTTCGCATTACTCAATGCTTCTAAAACTTTTCCGCCAGTTGCACGTGAAGCTTCATTAGTTCCAACTGGTTTTTGTGGTAAAACTTGTTCAAAATTAAATTCATATTCCTCATTAATAATTTGTGATAATTGCAAAGCAAGTTCTGGATATGCTGTTTGATATTCAGCAAATAATGCTTCCCATTTTTGATATGCTTTGTCTCCACGTTCTTTGACGTTTATACGGAAATCATCATAAGTATTTTGCGATACTTCAAATTCACCATATTTGTATCCCATTCTATTTTTCATTGCTTCTGTTTCATCTTTACCAAGAGGAGAACCATGTGTAGAACTATCTCCTTGGTTGCTTGCTCCAAAACCAATAATTGATTTAACTTCAATTATACTTGGACGATTTTTTACACCTTGCGCAATACAAATTGCTTCATTGATTTCATCAATATTGTTGGCATCAAGGACTTTCATATAATGCCAGTTCATAGCTTCATATTTATCTTTGACATTTTCGGTATTTGCCCAAGCCAAAGGCCCATCTAATTGGACGTCATTTGAATCGTATAGAACGATCAATTTACCAAGTCCTAAGTGTCCCGCTAAACTCATTGCTTCTTGTGTAACACCTTCTTGAAGATCGCCATCACCACATAAAGCATATGTATAATGATTGATAACTTTAAAGTTCTCTTTATTAAATGTTGCTGCTAAATAACTTTCAGCTACAGCCATTCCTGTTGCCATAGCAACACCTTGACCAAGAGGTCCACTTGTTGAGTCTATTCCATCAGTATGACGATATTCAGGATGTCCTGGAGTACGGGAGTTTAGTTGTCTAAATTGTTTTAAATCGTCAATTGTAATATCATATCCTGCCAGATGTAACATTGGATATAACATTCCTGTGCCATGACCTGCTGCTAAAATGAATCGATCTCTATTGAACCAATCCGATTTGCTTGGAGTGACATTTAATTGTTTTGTAAACAATGAATACATGATTGGGGCAGCTCCAAGGACGATACCTGGATGGCCACTATTTGCTTTGTTAATTGTGTCCATTCCTAAAAAGCGAATGGTATTTATTGAATTATTCATATTATTCTCCTTTTTAAAAAAGTCTTCGTAATCATTATACTAACTTTACACGATTATTTCAAACTATATAATGGGAAAAGAACGCTTTCTTGTTCTCGTTTTTTTATTAGATTATTTCTTGCTTATTTGATATAATGAGGAAGGGTGGTGATTACAATGATTTTAGATTTTATTCTTAATTTGTTTACCAATGCTGGTATAATCAGTAATGTCAATCAACCAACAACACGTGTTTTATATAAGGTTGAAAAGAATCAAAAACCATATGTTCCTGAAAGTGCTTGTGAGGAAAGTAAACTTCGTCGAAAAATTATTGAACTGACGTTTCGAGTGATGTTTGTAACTCACGCTTTGTATGAAGATGATGATCACTTATCTTTATCTGAAAAGAACGAAATAAAGGATTTATTTAAAGATAAAATCCAATTCCTAACAAAAGAGGATATCAACTATATTAAAAAGATTGTCAAATCCCAACCTTCGGCAACGGATTTAATTGACTATGCAAAAGCACATCAAATTGATTTCGATTTTGTTGATAAAACAATTGAACTCGTACGTATTATCGCAAGAAAGAGTAATCGATACGATTCTGTATTAGATCGGGTTGAACGTCGGTTTATTATGGAAAAAGAGTATTTGTAACTAAAAAGCACTTTTAAAAAGTGCTTTTTTTATTGATATACTTTAATGTCTTTAATGATAAATTGTTGAGGATAATCATCGCTGTTTGGAGTACCCCCAAACATACCACCTATTGCTAGATTGATAATCAAATGAAATTTATGATCAAATGGCCAACCAACATGTGATGTATCGCGATTGTTCATCCCTTTTTCATAACGAGCTACTTGTTCATCATTAAGAAAATAGGTAATACTCTTTTCATCCCATAATAAGGAGAACTTTTGGAAATCATCACTTAATCCTGGAACCTGTATTCTCGTATCGTATTGTTCTTTTTGTCGATGGTTATACCCTTCGGTATGAACTGCAAGAAATAGTAAATCAACATTTTGTCCCGAATGTTCCATGATATCAATTTCACCACTTTTTGGCCAATCACCATAAGTAAATTGTTCTGGCATCATCCAAAGAGCCGGCCATGTACCTTGACCTTTTGGAACCTTTGCGATGATATCAATTTTCCCATATTGAAATGCAAATTTACCTTTGGTGTTAATACGTGAACTATGATAAATCCCATCTTGGTACGTTGCCTCAATGACAAGTCCTTGATTGAAATATAAGTTTTTTTCATTATCAACATAATGTTGTAATTCGTGATTTGCCCATTTTTCACCAACTTGAATGTTCCATTCGTTACGATCTAATGATGTTTGGTTGGTGAAGTCATAATGTTTGATGCATTTCATTGTCGGTATACCCTCGTCGTTTCCCCGTTGATTAAATAGGTATCAACAGTAATGGATTCTGTAATGCGGCGTTTGTGTTTGTCATTAATCATTTGCAAGATTTGGCTCCCAGCTATTTTACCCATTTTAACAGAATCTTGACGAATCGTTGTTAATCTTGGACTGATTAATTGTCCGATATCAACACCATCATATCCAATTATAGAAAAGTCTTCTGGGACGCTTTTCCCTGCTTGTCGAATGGCTTGCATTGCACCGATCGCCAACATATCTGATGCACAGAATAATGCGGTTGGTGGATCTTCTAATTCTAATATTTTCATCATGGCATTATAACCATTTTCCTTACTAAAATACTCACCTGAAACTTGATATTCCGGACGAAGTTCTAACCCGAGTTTCTTCATAGTAATTTCAAATGCGTTTTTACGTATTCCCCCGATTTGCAAATAATCTCCACCATATATGTTTCCGATTTTTCGGTGACCTAAATCATGTAGGTATTTGACAGCTTGTCCAACTCCTTGAACATTATTCGAAGTAATATTACTAACCCCATCGTACTGAAAATCGATTAGGATTGTTGGGACTGATGATTTATATAGTTGAATCATTTCGTCAGAGTTAAACTCGCCACATAAAGCAAGGACAGCTTCCACTTGCTTGCGTTTTGAATGTTCTAAATATCCACCATTTTTCGATCCCATACTATTAGATAAAAACATAATATCATAGCCTTGAGCTTCAACTGTGTTCTTAAAACTTTCTAAGATTTTACTAAACAATGGATGTTGTAATCCTACGCCAGTAACTTCTTCAAAGATTATCCCAATCGTATAAGATTTTTGTGTGATCAAGCTTCGTGCTGATAAATTTGGAACGTATCCCATTTCTTCACATAATGCTAAAATTTTAACTTTTGTCGAATCAGAAATATCAGAATAGTTATTCAACGCTTTAGAAACTGTTGTAATACTATATCCACTTTTTCTTGCAACGTCTTTGATTGTAACCATACATTCACCTTCTCATTGTATTATTATACTGTAATCGTTATTCTGTGTTCTATATATCGTTTCAATTCTTTGTGAGACATTGTTTTTTTATAGGCAGAACGCATTTTTGAGATTACGAAGTATCTTTGCAGGTTTTATTAATTGAACCTGCTCATAAGGAATTTTAAGAGTTAATTAACAATTTAGTATATCACTAACCTTAGCCGAAATCTATACTTTTCGAAAAAAACGAAAAAGTTTTCGGTTAACTACGAATCAGCATCGTTTTTAAAATTTACTGCTTTTTAATACAACGAAAACTGTCTACTGTAATAATTTCGTAATCATCTCTTCAAACGCGATTTGAGAAATTTGGTATTTCCGTTGAAGACGTTTTAAAACACGAATCGCTGGTTCTTCAATTTCCCACCATGGGAATTTATGATATTTTTCCTCTAAATATTTCACATTATCATTTTTATACAAGAAGAAGTTTTTCAAAGGATGATCAATTGTAAGATTTTGTCTTAGTGGTTTTTTTGTCTCGTATTGAATTGAACAAATCAATTCAATATCACGACTATTTTTACCAATCAAAATATCATATTGTCCGGATTCAACTCGAAAGTCTTGAAAATCAACACTATAAATCGCAAAAGCATCTTCTTCTAGTTCAAACATAATTGTTTTCGTTTCACCTGCATGAATGAAATGTTTTTGGAATCCCTTTAATTCTTTGGAAGGACGAGGATAATATGATTCCGGATCGCCAACATATAATTGAATTACTTCATACCCATCGACATCTGAACGATTGGTAATGTCAACTAAGACTTCGAGGATGTCACCATCTGTCATGACGTCGTGATTTACTCGAAGATTAGAATAACTAAAATTCGCATAACTTAGTCCGTATCCAAATGGATACAAGACAGGAATTTGATGTGTATCATAATAACGGTATGATGTCGTTAGAATATCATTGTGATAATATACTTCATCTTGCAAAGACGGGAAGTCTTTGTAATGTGGTGTTGATTCAATATTGATTGGGAATGTTTCCGACAATCTTCCACTTGGGTTCACTGTCCCGGTAAGAACTTCAACCAAAGCTTTCGCGTTTGCACTTCCTAAAAACCATGCCTCAATCATCGCATTAACATGAGGAATAAACGGTGTAACATTAACAGCACTACCATTGTTCAGAATGACAATCAATGTTTTGTTATGTTTGATGATTTCCTCAAATACTTCTAAATGTCCAGAAGGAATATTCATATGTTCACGGTCTTTTCCTTCTGTTTCTAGAGATGCAGTAGTTCCTGTAAAAAAGAGGATTAAATCATTGTTCTTACAAATATTCGCAACTTCAGTGAGATCATGTTCTGTGGTATGTTCTTCATGATATCCCGGAGCATAGTCAACATCAAATGTGAGTTGTAATTCTTGTAGGGGATTTTCCAAAATATATGATTTTAGAGTCGCGCTTCCACCACCGTTAATTCGTGGTTTTTCTGCAAATTCTCCAATTACCCCAATAGACAACCCCTTTGTAAGAGGAAGGATTCCATCGTTTTCAAGTAATACTATTGCTTCTTCAGCAACATGTTTTGCTATTTGATGATTTTGTTCTAAACTTGTTTTTTGTCCTTGATTTGGATTTGCCATGACACGATCGTATAAAACTAGCAAAGGTCTTAACGATTTATCAATTTCTGCTTCTGTCAAATCATTATTCGCTACTGCGGACACAACCTCTTCCATAAATTCACTTGGTCCTGGCATTTCAATGTTCATACCGTTTTTGATACTTTTTACTTTATGTTGAACTCCACCCCAGTCGGATATTACTGTCCCATCATAGTTCCAGCGATCACGCAATACTTCTTGAAGAAGAAACAATGATTCACCAGCGTAATCACCATTCACTTGATTGTATGATGACATAATTGTATAGGGTTTTGCTTCTTTGATAACCATCTCAAATGGTCTTAAATAATATTCAAATAACGTGCGTTGATCAACGATTGAATTGACAAAACGTCGTTGAGTCTCTTGTTCGTTTAAGGCATAATGTTTCACACAAGCTCCTACGCCTGTACTTTGAACGCCGTTGATAAAATTGATTGCCATTCTCCCAGTAAGAAATGGGTCTTCACTATAGTATTCAAAATTTCGTCCTCCTAAAGGACTTCGTTTTAAATTAACACCTGGCGCAAGCAAGACATCTACACCAAACATATTACATTCTGCTCCGATTGTTTGCCCAATTTCGTAAACAAGTTTCTCATTAAATGTTGAAGCCATCGCTGCAGCACTTGGAAACATTGTTGATTCGGCTAAATTTCGTTCTGTTAAAGAATGTCCTTCTTCGACTTTCTTATATACTCGAACGCCATGAGGACCATCTGCGACAGTAATTTCACGGATGTTTAATTGTTCATTACCAAGCATTGTCCACATACTGTTGCCACTAGTCCAACGAATCTTTTCAGATAAAGATAATTTGGATAATATATCACTATGTTTCATATTCTCTCCTTCGTGAAATAAACCCTACAAGTAGGGTTTATTGATATTCATCAAATTCTGTTGCTTGGTACACTCGTACATAATCAACTGTCATAGTTGTTGGGAAGATAGTATCATCAACACCATATGCTCCACCCCAGTCGCCACCAATTGCGATATTAAAGATTAAGAAAAATTGTTGATCAAATGGCCAAGATTTATAATCAGGGCATGTCGAATATTTCCCTGGATCATATGTGAAATATTCAATGTCATCAACACTAAAAATCATTTTATCTGGCAACCATTCAACTGTGTATATATGATATCCTTCAGCTGGGGCAACATCTAATTCGTCATATACACTTCCTCTAGATGTACCATCTATATGGTTGTAATAATCAGTATGAATTGTCGCATGGACACTACTAGGTTGATACCCAACAAATTCCATAATATCAATTTCACCACTATTTGGCCAACCACCATAAATACTGTCACTAGGCATCATCCAATGAGCTGCCCAAGTACCTCTTCCGGCAGGTTGAATCGAGCGAATTTCAATTTTTCCATATTTGAATGTTTCACGGTTTTGAGTCGTGATTCGACTTGATGTGTACTTCCAAGTACTATAATCTTCTTTTTTCGCTATGATTTTCAATACGCCATCTTCAACGATTGCGTTTTGATCAGTATAATACTGGAGTTCATTATTTCCGCCACCATACCCATTGATTTCGTATCGCCAGTTTTCTAAATCTAATGTGTCACCATCAAACTCATCTTGCCATACTAATTCATAGGTTAAAGTATCATAATCATACTCAAATCCTTTGGTTTTACATTCCACTTCAATAACGGGAACTGGACCACCAAAAACATCATCTTCTTTACAGCCACTCATTGTAAAAACAAGCAGCAGCGTTGTTATTAATATTGCTAATTTTTTCATAAATTTCACTACTCTCCGGTAATACCTGTACTTTCAATTCCTTCAATGAATTGACGTTGTGCAAATGCATAAATTATGAACAATGGAATCATTGTAATTAATGTTGCTGCCATTTTATAAGCTTCACTAATTCGTGCTGGTCCACCTTGGCCAGCAACTTGTGGTTGACGATTGTTAAAAATAGTATCAAAGATACCGAGTTGTGATGGCATCAAGATGACATTATTGCGAACCAACAACCCTGTTACATATGTTTCATTCCAGTTCCATACAAAGCTAAATAAGAATACAACAATTATCGTTGAAATACTCATTTTGATTGTAATGTGCCAAAATTGTTGGACGGCACTTGCCCCGTCAATTCGGGCAGCTTCATACAATTGGAATGGAATCAATTTAAAGAAATTGTAGAATATTAAAATCAAGATTGCACTATTTACTCCTTGTCCGAATAATCCCATCACAAGTTGTGGTATAACAGTCCCAATTAATTTAATACCTGTCATATCTTGGACAGATACAATCATCATGATACGAGGTATTAAGATGATTGGAATTGGAACAATAAAACTTACTAAGATCAAAGCGAACAAAATATTTTTGAAACGGAAATGATATCTGGCGAAGGCGAATCCAGTCATCGCACTTACAATTGTTTGTGCAATTGCTAACGATGTAGAAAACCAGAAAGAGTTGAACAATGCCTTCCATCCATTTAATACCGCCATTGAAATTTGGAAGTTTCCAAAGTATAACGATTGTGGAATATAGTCAATCTCAGGATTGATGATATCTGTAGGACTCATCAATGACAATGATATCATTGTGATAAGTGGAAAGACAAAGACATATGAAACAGTAATTAATAAAATGTAAATAATGATTTGTCCTGCGATTTTTCCGATTTTATTTTTCTTGCGAACCATTAATTCTAAAAGATCGGTAATCTTCTCCAAGAAGTTTTTAATTTTATTCATGGACTTCAACCTCCTTTTTCGAGGTATTTGGTTGGAGCATTTGTAAGTATTTCTGACGTTGAAGACTTGTTAATTTGATTTCTTTTTGTTTGTCACGTTGTCCTAAGATAAGCATTGCAACAGCAACAAAGATAATCACTACAAATGTATAAATCCAAGTATAAGCACTTGCAAGTCCTAACCCAGCAGCAAAGTTATACATTGAATCACGAATCAAACCATAGACAGGATTGAGGTTGTACATCCCAATTTGGACAATCGTAAAGATTGTCGCAACTAAAGCAGTTGGGCGAATAATTGGAACAGTAATTTTCCATAAAATTTGCCATGATGTTGCTCCATCTATTTTTGCAGCTTCAAATAATGATTTATTGATTTTTTGAAGACCATTGATGAACAAAATGATTGGGATACCAGTGAACCATAGTACCATCGTAAAGTTTGTAAATAATGTCAACATGATATCTTCTAAAAATGGAGAAAAATTATGAACCATTGTGAAAATAATGTTATTTGATAAATCAGTTAATTGATTTGCATTTGAACTCATTAATTGATCCATTACACTACCACTTAAGACAATTACTGGTAAAAAGAAGATAGTACGGAATCCTGAGCGAAACTTAATGTTTCTATTTAACAAAATTCCGAGGATAAAAGAAATGATAATGATAGTTGGAACATATGTTAATTCTAAAATAATAAATTCAAGTAATGCTGGTATAAAACTAGTGTTTTCAAAGAATGCAACAACATAATTATTAAGTCCTACTGGTGTTCTTACCCATCCTAATCCCGTTTGAGTAACATCGTAAAAACTCAAGTAAATGGTGTAGAAGAAAGGTCCTACAGTAAAGACAATAAATCCAATTAACCAAGGGATTAGAAAGGCATAGGCTTGTTTGTTACTTTCTGTTCCTTTTTGGATAATTTTAACAATTTGTTTATCAGATAGTTCTTTTTGATTAACAGCCATATTCTAA
>JBFFLJ010000002.1:0-72400 GCA_041554935.1 Candidatus Izemoplasma sp. | reverse complement strand
TGTTTTTCCTTTGATATAATTTAATAAATTATTTTGTCTCGGGATATCTAATTCACTAAATACGTCATCCAATAATAAGATTGGGTAGTCTCTTCGATGTTCATATATAAAATCAATTAGTGCAAGTTTAGTAGCTAGTACTGCACTACGCAATTCACCTTGAGAACCATAGTTTTTAACCATAAAATCATCTAAGTAAAATTCTAAATCATCTCGGTGAACACCTATATTAGTAGTTCCTGTTACAATATCATACTGATATTTTTGAATAAACTCTTTTTTATAGTCTTTTTCAATACTTGGTAAATACTCAATTTTAAACATCTGTTTTGTTTTGGCAATTTTTTGATATATTCTTCGAGAATGTCGTTCAATTTGTGAAACAAACTCTTTTCTTGTGTCAACTAACGGTGTTAAATAGCCAATTAATTGATCTGTTAAAATATCTAAAAGTAACAAATCTGGTTTTGATTCTTTTTGAAGTGTTTTTAATAAATCGTTTCTCTGTTTCAATACTCTTTTATAATTTTGAAGATTAAATAAGTATTCTTTAGATATTTGTCCTATTTCAAAATCTAAGAATTTCCGTCTGTTTTGGGGATTTCCTTTGATCAAATCAAGATCTTCAGGAGCAAACATTACAACATTCAATTGTCCGATATAATCACTAAGTCGTTCCAACTCTATTTGGTTGTATTTTGCTTTTTTACCCGCTTTTGACAAGATAATACCTAATTGTATATCTTTATCTTTTAAATGGATTAGAGCATCAATTTTAGAGTAATCACAGGAGTTTTGAATGAGCTCTCGTTCTTTATTTGTCTTATGTGATTTCGTAAAGGCTAATAAATAGATTGCTTCAATAATTGTGGTTTTTCCTTGCGCATTGTCACCATAAAAGATATTTGTATTATCATGGAACAATATTTCTAAATGATCGTATAGTCGAAATTGATCAATTGTGAGTTGTTTTATTCTCATTGTTTTGCGATTCGAAACTCGCCAATTGTCTTAATTTTGATTTTATCACCGGGATACAATTTCTTTCCACGTCTGTTTTCCAACACGTCATTGACAAAAATTTGATATTCCAATAAAAAAGGCTTCACAATTCCACCTGAGGACACAATGTTTGATAATTTTAAAAATTGTCCAAGGGTAATGTATTCTGTTTGAATAAATATCTTTTGCACAAAACCACATTCTTTCATATATATTATTATTGTATATATATTATAATATAATTTACTATAAAAAACAATCAATTTGTGAACATAAAAAAAGACACTTTTCAGCGTCTTTTATCTGGTTATTCAGTTCGAACTGGCAAGATTAATTGAATCATGTTTTCGTCATATTCACCTTTAATAACAAAAGGTCTTATTTCCCCTGTAAAATTGATTGAAACTTCACTACTATTAAAGACTTTAAGGGCTTCAATAATGTATTTTGAGCTAAAAGCAATTTTAAATGGATTTCCAACAATTTCATCAACAGGATAAACTTCTTCTAATACTTTCCCGATTTCAGGACTATTTGAAGTGATTTCAACAATGTTATCTTGTCGTAATGATAACTTTACAATCGCATTATTTCCGTCGCGACTACTTAATAAACTTGCTCTTTCAATCGCTGTTGTTAATGTTTCTTTATTAAATTTAATTACAATTGGAAATTCTGTTGGAACTAATTTTGATGTTTCAGGATAATTTCCTTCTAATAAACGTGATTGAAATAAGATATGATTGTATTTAAATAAAATTTTTGAATGATCGAAATGCAGCTCAATGATATCATTATTATTTTCTAATATTTTTAAGAGTTCATCTAAACTGCGGCCAGGAATTATTATGTTTAAAGGTTCATAACTGTCTTCTAATTCAATTGATTTTTGCGATAAACGATAACTATCTGTTGCGATAGCTTTTAATTTTTTACCATCAATTTTAAAATTTACACCTGTTAAAATAGGTCTGTTTTCTATAGAAGAAGTGGCAAAAGCTGTTTGTCTAATAATTGTTTTTAATGTTCTAACATTAATTTTAATTGATTTTACTTTTTCACTAAACGATAATTCAGGATAATCATCGATATCCATCATATTTAAAGTAATATCTGAACGATCAGCTTCAATTCTTAACATATTGTCTGCTACTTGTGATAATGTTACTTTTAATCCATCTAATTTACGTATAATTTCAAGAAAATATTTTCCTGGTATTAAAACAGATCCTTCTGATTTAACAGACAAACTTGGATCTTTAACAGTTAATTTAACAGCAATATCTGAATTACTAGTTGTAATAATTAGTTGATCTTTTAAAACATCCAATTTAATTCCTTGTAATGCAGGATTAGGTGTTTTATTAGATAAACCTTTGTTAGCAATAATTAATTGATTTAGTAATGCATCTTTGTTAATTTGAAAATTCATAGAATCACCCCTATATATAATTATGTTTTTATACTTATTATTATTAGTGTCTGGTGGATAAGTGGAAAACATTTCTTATTACGTGTTATTATACCATATTATAATGTTTTTAGGACTAATTTTTTTTAGTTTTCTCCACATTTTACCTTTAATTTTTCCACATCGTTTTTTACGTTTATATCCATCTCTATCTCGTTGTTAATTTTCTCAACAGAGTGCATCACAGTAGAATGGTCTCTGTTATTAAAATATGAACCTATTTTCTTGTAAGGTAAATCATATATTGTTTTAATTAAATACATCGCTACTTGACGCGGAAAAACATACTTTGTTGTTCGTTTTTTAGATATTAAATCAGAAGTTGATATACGGTAATAATCACTAACAAGGCTTAATACATTATTAATCTTGTTTTCATGAAGAAACTTATCATTTGATCGTGGTTTAACAAGATTTTCTAAAGCTGCTTCAGCGTTTTCAACAATAAAGTCAAGATTAAAAGCTGTACAATAGAATAAAACACGTTTTAAAGCACCTTCTAGTTCACGAACATTATTATCAAATACGCTCGCAATATATTCAATAACATCATCTGGAATCACAGTAGAATCAGATGTTTCGGCCATTAATTTTTTACGTAGAATCTTAATTCTATGGTCTAAATCTGGACGATTAATATCGACGGTTACACCCCATTCAAAGCGAGATGTTAAACGTGACATTATGTCTTTTAATTCCCCAGCAGAGCGATCACTTGTAATTACAATTTGTTTTGCTTGGCCATGTAATGTTTCAAAGAGTTTAAAAAACTCAATTTGTGATTTTTCTTTTTTAGCCAAGAATTGAATATCATCAACTAATAAGACATCAACATCACGATATTTCATATTAAATTCATCAAAACGTCTTTTACTGGCTAAACGAACATATTCTTCAACAAATTGATCTGTTTTAACATACAAAACCGATTTATTTATGTCCCCTTCTAGGATATAATTTCCAACACATTGCATTAAATGTGTTTTTCCTAATCCTACGTCACCAAAAATATATAATGGATTTGCAACAACTCCTGGCTGATCTGCAACCTTCATTGCACTAGTGTATGCTAATCTGTTGGAGTTTCCAACAACAAAACTATCAAAGTTATAACTAGGATTCAAATTGCCTTGTAAGTACTTATTACCAGATACTGAGTTATCTTCAACAAGAGAGTATTCATTTTTGTCTTGTAATTCCTTAGAAGCCTGATCTTCGGTCATAATTCGGAATTTATGTAATTCAGGAAGTCGATCCTCTAAAAGTCTATTAAGTTTGTTTAAATATAACATTTCAATGCGTTTTTTTATAAATTCATTTGGGGACACGATATAAATATAGTTGTTTTGAACTTTAAAAACAGTATTTACAGGTTCAAATATTTCTGTAAATACGTATTCATCTAAATCTTGTTCAATTTCTTGTTTAATTTCGTCCCAAATTTTGTAGTATTTCTCCATCTCTCCACCTCTAACTTCACACAATATAATATACCACAAATAACACCCTGAAAAAACGAAAACTTCTCCACTTAAAATGTGGAAAAATATATTTTGTCCCCTGTATTATCAACAAGTATTTTTTATATAAACGTCTTTGTTAAGATGTGAAACAGACTTATAAACAATCCACATTTTTATGAAACCACATTGTGCACATTTCCACAATAACCAATGTATAAATGTCTAAAATAGGCGATTTTCGAGTGTGGATAACTTTTTCTTTTTAATATATATATTAGGGTATTTGTTTTTTACTGTTGACACACGATTTAGATACATATATAATGTTATAGCATGGTTTAGACTATTGAATTAGGAGGTGTTGGTTATGTCAAAAAGAACATATCAACCAAATAAACGTAAAAGAGCAAAGACTCATGGTTTCTTCGCTAGAATGAAAACAGTTGGTGGAAGAAGAGTTTTAGCAAGAAGACGTGCTAGAGGACGCAAAAACTTAACTGTTTAATAAAAAACATCTAAAAACGAATATTATAAATACCTGTAATCACTTGAAAAAATAATATGTTTTTTAGGTGATTTTTGTTTTAGGTAGGTGAATTTATGAAAAAAGAGTACCGTGTTAAGAAAAGCAGTGAAATCGAAACGATTATTAAACACAGAAAAAGTTCAGGAAATCAATTTTTTGTTGTTTATCGCAAACCAAACCATGAAAACAAACATTTTCGATTTGCTGTTAGTGTGTCAAAAAAATACGGGAATGCGGTTATGAGAAACAAAATTAAGAGACAAATTCGTGATATTATTTCGAAAATTCAAATAGTTGATCAGATTGATATCTTTATTGTTATCAAGACCAAAGCAGTTGATTTGACATATGATCAAATCAAAGAAGAGATTACAAAGCTTATAAAAAAACAAAACATTATGAGGTGAATTATGAGAAAATCAATGAGAATACAGCTTTTACTTGTAACACTTTTTCTAGTCGTTACTTTAAGTGCATGTAGTGGTTCTACGTCAATGTATGACCAACCAATTGGACTTGAAGGCGGATGGGGCTGGGTTCAATGGACTGTTGAACAAATAGCCACATTTACAGCTTGGATTAGTGCGAATACCGGAGGGTATTACTTTGTTGGGTTAATTATTGTAACATTAATTGTTCGATCTGTAGGTTGGCCAATATATTCAAAAAGTAATGCAATGACAGCAAATATGCAACAAGCACAACCAGCTTTAGATGCATTAAAAGAAAAATACAAAGGCAGAACAGATGAAGCAGCTCAGAAAAAAATGCAAGCTGAGACGATGGCAATTTATAAAGAATACGGAATTAATCCTTTAGGATGTTTGTTCCCGTTCTTGCAAATGCCAATATTTATTGCAATGTATCAAGTTGTTAGACGTATGCCATTATCAAATGGAACATTGGAAGGATTTGGAAAAGATGTTCAAACATTTGTCGCAGGATTACCTAACTATCGCGAGTCATTAGATTTTTCGTTCTTATGGATTAAAGATTTAGGACAAGCAGACCCATATTATATTTTACCAATTTTAGTTGGTATCACAATGTTCTTGTATCAAAGATATTCAATGAAAAAACCAGATTATCTTAAAGTGAAAACTTATGCAAAAACAGATCAACAAAAATCATCAGAAACAACGATGAAATATATGTCATACTTTATGGTAATTATGCTTGTAAGTATCGCGTTAACAAACGCTGGGATTGCATTATACTGGATTATTGGGAATGGATATCAGTTCTTACAAACATACGTAAATAGAAGACAAAGCCAAAAAAAATATTTAGAAAAACATAGTTTGTAGGTGTAAGGATGAAAATATTACAATTTGAAGTAAAATCAATGGATGATGCTCTAGATTATGCTACAAAAGAATTAAGAGTTTCAAAAGAACATATTTCCATTGAATTGATTGAGAAAAAAGGGTTAATGAAAAAAACATATATTGTTGAAGCTAAAGTAACGAAAGATCCAGGAGAAATTGGGTTTGAGTTATTGAAAGAAATGCTTGATAATATGGGGATTGAATCAACCGTAGAAATGCGTCACCGTGCTGAAAACGAAATTGTTTATACAATAAACACTTCTGAAAACCCATTATTGATTGGGAAAGCAGGAAAAACATTAGAAAACATTCAATTTTATATTCGCAACATTGTGAATACATATAGCGATGTTCGTCAAATTGTTCTTGTGGATATTGGTGGATACAAAGCAAATAGAAAAAAACAATTGGAAATATTAGCAACAAAAACAGCAAAAGAAGTTGCAAAAACAAGAATTGAAACAAAACTACACCCAATGAATGCTTACGAGAGAAGAATTATTCACACAAAACTTGCAGAGTGGAGAGATGTCTCTACTATTTCTGAAGGAGAAGGACAAGACCGACACTTAGTAATTAAACCGAAGAGGCGATAATTATGAAATTAGTAGTTGGATTAGGCAATCCTGGGCTCAAATATCGTAAAACAAAACACAATGTCGGATTTATGTGCTTGGATTTATATGCGGACAAAAAGCATATGAAATTCAAACAAGATAATAAATTTAAGGGTGAAGTTTTGAAAGATGGGAATTTAATATTATTAAAACCACACACATTTATGAACCTATCTGGTGAAAGTGTTAAAAAAGCAATGAAGTTTTACAATATTGAATTGAAAGACGTCTTGATTATCTATGATGATCTAGCATTACCAATTGCCAAAATTAGAATTCGTGAAAAAGGTAGTTCTGGAGGTCATAATGGTGTCAAATCAATTATTGATCATGTTGGGACAGACGAAATTCAAAGAGTAAAAATTGGAATTGATTCCAATCCACTCATTGAAGCAAAGGATTATGTTCTTGGAAAGTTTTCAAAATCTGAATTGAAAGAAATTGATCAAGCTATTCAACGCACAATAAATATTATGGATGATTACAAGAATAATCTAGATTTTGTAAACATCATGAGTAAATATAATTAAGCCGATTTCGGCTTTTTTATTTGACACGAGAGACTCCCCGATATAGAATTAAGAAAAAGAAGGAGTGAAATGATGTCGAAACAAAACATGAGAATTTTAAAAATGGTTTTAAGTTTATTAATATGGCCAATAGGAATTATTTTGTTTTTTGTTGAAAAATCAAAAAAAGATGCTCAATTATACTTAATTTTAGGAATTATTGGACTACTTGTATTTGGTGCTTGGCGTTTCTTATAACAAAAGAGCCTAGAGATAGGCTTTTTTATTGCGAAAAATTGGACACTATGATATTATTTGATTATAAAAAAGCGGACCCCCTAATTTAGAGGTTTCGCCTTAAGTGCGTGGAGTGATAAAATTGAAAAAAATATTAGATTTTTTACAAAAAACACCATATTTCAATGACTTTTTAGAAGCATATCGTAAACACGATGAACTAAAAATCACCAATACAAATTTAGATGTTAATGTTTTACTATTATTATTCCTTTATCATAATAGTGATCAAAACATTATTTTAGTTGGATCAAATTTGTACAATGCGCAAAAAATATATGATAAATTATCAGAGGTCCTATCTGAAGATGAATTATCGTTCTTTCCACAAGACGAATTCATAACGACAGAGATGCTTGCGATGAGTAGTGAGTTTAAATTAGAGCGTATAAACACAATACGTAAAATAATTGATAAAAAGCGCACAGTTATAGTCACGAACACGACTGGGCTAATCAAGTATTTGATTCCAAAAAACAGATGGAAAACGGCTATATTACAATATAAAGTAGGAGAAGTGGTAGATCTCGATAAATTGCCTAATATTTTAGTCGCTTATGGTTATAAACGCGAACTAACTGTTGAAAAACAAGGAGAGTTCAGTTTACGAGGGGGAATTCTTGACATTTTTCCTTTAAATGAAGATAAACCCGTACGAATAGAATTCTTTGATGATGAAATTGAAACAATCCGTTATTTTGAAACGACGACACAAAGATCAACAGTCCAAACCAAAAACATTACAATTTACCCTATGTTCGAATTTTTTTACACAGATGATGAATTAAACATTATAAAAGATAAAATTGCAGAGAAAAGAAGTTTAGTCGATTTTGATAAGGAATCTGTAGATAGAATCAATCAAGATATTATGAATTTAGAAAATCATCATGAAATTGACAAATTATCAAGATATTTGACTCTTTTATACGATAAACCAGAAACGATATCAGATTATGTTGGAAATGAAACAGTCATCTATTTTGATTATTCAAAAATCACAGACAATAATGAGGCAGTTTTATATGACATTCAGGAATGGTATGATTCATCGCATAACTATCCACAATTAGATTTTAAGCTTATTCAAGATATTCAGCACATTTATAACAAGAAGGTTCTATATTTTGAGCCGTTTTCTGATAGTCTAAAGAACGTCAAACATGTAATTAATGTGAGAGCAAAAGAACCTGTTCTTTATAACAACAATCTCCATATGGCAATTTCCGATTTTAAAAAGTATAACAATTTCACCACTGTTGTATTGCAGTTTCAGTCAGACAAAACATTGAAGCAATTTGTTAATTTAATAGAAGATAAACTAAGTTACGGTATTATAGGCAAAAATGACGCTATTTTACCAAAAAAATTGAATTTGATTGTCGATTCCTCAAATGTCAATTTTGAGCTATTTGACATTAATATGATTGCCCTCAGTGAAGATAATTTATATCAACAAAAACACGTTAACAAAGCAAAATACCGCTCATCAATTAAAGATGCAAAGAAAATTTCAAAAGTAGAAGAGTTAAAAAAAGGAGACTTAATTGTTCACTACGACTATGGTATTGGGCGTTTCTTAGAGGTAAAAACGATGACTGTCGGCGATATAACTAACGATTATATTCATATTGCATATAAGGGTGATGATTCGTTATTTATTCCAGTTGAAAATATTAAGTTAATCCAAAAATATACAGGAACTGAAGGAACAAAAGTTCGTTTGAATAAACTTGGCGGTAGCGAATGGACAAAAACAAAGATAAAAGTTCGTAACAAAATTAAAGATATAGCTGATAAATTGATAAAATTGTATGCGGCTAGAGAGAAAGCAGTTGGGTTTCAATATAGTGAAGATACAGAATTGATGTTAGATTTCGAAACAGAGTTCCCATATCAAGAAACAGAAGACCAACTCAAAGCAATTGCTGATATTAAGCGAGATATGGAATCAACTTCACCTATGGATCGATTGCTTTGTGGAGATGTTGGTTATGGGAAAACAGAAGTTGCTTTAAGAGCAGCATTTAAAGCTGTTTTAGATAATAAACAAGTTGCGTACTTAGCGCCAACTACGGTCCTTTCCCGCCAACATTTTCATACGTTTAGAGATCGGTTGCATCGTCATGGTATAAAAGTAGAGTTGTTAAATCGTTTTGTAACTCCCGCAGTCCAAAGACGCGTTATCAGAGAACTAAAAACTGGAGCAGTTGATATCGTCATCGGAACCCATCGTATTTTATCGAAAGATATTACTTTTGAAGACTTAGGGTTGTTGATTATTGATGAAGAACAACGATTCGGAGTTGAACATAAAGAAATCATTAAAGAAATGAAAGTAAATGTTGATGTCTTAAGTCTTAGTGCAACACCAATTCCTCGGACATTACAAATGGCAATAATGGGAGTTAAAAGTATGAGTTTATTAGAGACTCCTCCGGAAAATAGATATCCAATTCAAACATATGTTTTAGAAAGACACGATACGATTATTCGCGATGCAATTCAAAGAGAAATGGCTCGAAATGGACAAACTTTCTATTTGTATAATAGAGTTGAAGATATTGAAGTTATTACAAACCGCATACAAAGATTGGTTCCTGAAGCACGTGTAAATTACGCTCATGGAAAGATGCATCGACTTCAACTTGAAGATGTTATTGAGAAGTTTGTAGATAAAGAATATGATGTATTGGTATCCACAACAATTATTGAAACAGGAATTGATATTCCAAATGCCAATACATTATTAATCCACGACTCAGATCAATTAGGGTTATCACAGCTTTACCAGCTTCGTGGCCGTGTGGGACGCTCTGATAGAATAGCATATGCATATTTAATGTATGATAGACGAAAACAATTAAAAGAAGAAGCTGTAAAAAGACTAAAAGTAATCAAAGAGTTCACAGAATTAGGAAGTGGCTTTAAAATCGCCTTAAGAGATCTTTCAATTAGAGGTGCTGGAGATATTTTAGGGACGGAACAATCTGGATTTATGGATTCAATTGGACTTGATCTATATTTAGACATGTTACGAGAGGAAATCGCAGAACAACAAGGAGAAAAACCTGTTGAAGCTGAAGTTGTTTCTCCAATTAAAGTTCGTGTAAATAAATTCATTGATGACAATTACGTAAAAAATGATTACGTTAAGATTGAAATGCACCGTAAGATATCTAGCATTATTTCTAAGCACGATATTGACACTCTGATTGAGGAGTTTACGGATCGATTCGGAACGCCGTCAAATGACATAATTTTGTATATGTATGAGAAACTCTTTGAATATTTATCACAAATGAAGGGAATTGAAAAAATTCGGGAAACAAAGAATCATGTGACATTTGTTATGAGTAAAGAAGCATCTCAAAAAACAAATGGAGAATATTTGTTCTTTAAAGCAAATGAGATATCAAAGTTCATTCGGTTTACGTATCGACTTGAACAAATAAATATTATTATCGATACAATTAAATTAGATAAACATTATCTATATTATATCGTTGATTTATTAGAAACATTATAAAGTGGAAAAAGGCTATGTATAGCCTTTTTTATATTTAATTTGAAAACATTATACGTTTCATATTGACATATAAAAAAAGGTTTGTTATTATACAAATGGAAATGTCAAAAACGGTGTACCAAACAATTAAATTGTGTATGCTCTTTGTGTACCTATTTAACAGGTGCACTTTTTTATTTTTAAGGGGGAATTTCAATGGATTACGATTATGACGTTGTAGTTGTTGGAGCAGGTCCAGCAGGAATCTTTACTTGTTATGAATTAGCAAAGAAAAATCCATCATTAAACATTATCTTAATTGACAAAGGAAGTGACATTTATTCACGTAGATGTCCAATTTTAGAGAAGAAAATCTCAAAGTGTCCAGTAAACAAAGAAGGCGTAAGTGGGTGCTATCCCGCATGTAGTATTACCAGCGGATTTGGTGGATCAGGCGCTTACAGTGATGGTAAATTTAACATTACTTCAGAGTTTGGTGGATGGATGACAGACTATGTTGATAAAGATATCGTTGAAGAGTTGATTCAATACGTTGATCAAATCAACTTAGAACATGGGGCTACAAAGGTAATTACAGATCCGACAACATTGAAAGTAAAAGAAATTGAAAAAAGAGGTCTAGCGGTAGGACTAAAACTATTAAGAGCGAGAGTTCGTCACCTAGGGACAGAAGAAAACTTACAAATATTGAAAAGCATATATGAAGAATTAGTTCCAAAAATTGATATGAGATATCATGCAGAGGTACACGAGATATTAGTGGAAAATGGCTCTATTAAAGGAGTTAAACTTAACGGAGATACAATATATGCACCGCATGTTGTTATAGTTCCAGGTCGTGATGGAGCAACTTGGCTGAAAGAAATTTGTAAAGAATATAAAATTGATACCGTGTCGAATCAAGTTGATATTGGCGTACGAGTTGAAACAAATGATGAAATCATGGAAGAAATCAATGAACACCTCTATGAAGGTAAATTCATTTTTAGAACGAGTGTAGGAACTACAGTTAGAACCTTTTGCAGTAATCCAAGTGGACATGTTGTTATTGAAAACCATAGCGGGACAATGTTAGCAAATGGGCATTCGTTTCACGATCCAAAACTTGGAAGCAAAAACACGAACTTTGCATTGCTAGTTTCACATATTTTCTCGGAACCATTTAATGAACCTAATAAATTTGCACATGAGATAAGTCGCTTGGCAAACAGATTAAGCAGTGGATCCATCATAATTCAAAAATACGGAGATATATTAAAAGGAAGAAGAACGACCAATAAGCGATTAAAGGAAGGATTTGTAAGACCAACCTTAAATGAGGCAGTCCCAGGAGACTTAGGACTTGTCTTACCATATAACACAATGAAATCAATTATTGAGATGATTGAAGCATTAGATCATGTAACTCCAGGGATTGCTTCAAGTCATACACTGTTTTATGGAGTTGAAGCTAAATTCTACAGCGCAAGGCCAAAAGTAAATCAGTACTTTGAAACATCAATAAATGGATTATATTTTGGTGGAGATGGTGCTGGAATAACGCGTGGATTAGCGCAAGCGGGGGCAAATGGGATTTGGATTGCTAGAAACATAATCAATAAAACACAGGAGGCAAAACAATGAGTGGAACAGTAGTTGTTGGAACCCAATGGGGTGATGAAGGAAAAGGAAAAGTAACAGACTTCTTAGCTGAAAAAGCAGATGTTATCGTTCGGTTTCAAGGCGGAAACAATGCGGGACACACGATTGTCTTTGATCACAAGAAATTTGCATTACATTTAATTCCGTCAGGGATATTCCGTAAAGATGCCATAAACGTAATGGCAAACGGGATGGTTATTAATCCAAAAGCAATGATAGAAGAGCTTCAAACACTGCATAAGGCAGGAATAAATGACTATCATCTTGCAGTAAGTGATCGTGCACACGTTGTTTTACCGTATCACATTACACTAGATTACCTAAATGAGTCATTAAAATCAGAAAAAAACAAAGTTGGAACAACAAATAAAGGAATTGGTCCTGCTTACACAGATAAATCAGCACGTATCGGAATTAGAATGATTGATTTCGTGAACGAAAGCGTCTTTTATGAAAAATTGCAAAATAATGTCAAATATTATAATAAAATCTTTAGAGCTTTTGATGTTGAAGAAGTTGATTTTGAAGCCGTTTACCAAGAGTATATTGGTTATGCAAAACAAATAAAACATTTGGTGACAGATACATCAGTATTACTAAATACTTTACTTGAAGAGAATAAAAAAGTATTATTTGAGGGAGCTCAAGGGGCGTTGCTTTGTTTAGATCATGGAACTTACCCATATGTAACATCAAGTTCTCCTACGGCGGCAAGTGTTCCACTTAATACTGGAATAGCACCTAGATATATATCAGAAGTTGTGGGAATAACTAAAGCATATTCAACACGAGTGGGAAGTGGCTATTTTGCGACAGAATTTGATGATCTAGTATCTCATGAAATCAGAGAAAGAGGACATGAATACGGGACCACCACAGGTCGTCCTCGTCGAATTGGTTGGATAGACACAGTGATATTAAGACACACAAAACGCATCAGCGGACTTACATCGTTAAGTATTATGCTTCTTGATGTTTTGAGCGGGTTAAAAACAATCAAGGTATGTGTAGCATATGAGTTAGATGGTAAAGAAATAGATTATGTTCCTGCTAGTATTGCAGATTATGAACGTTGTAAACCTGTTTACATAGAACTCAATGGATGGGAAGAAGATATTACAAAAACCTCTGTTTTAGAGGATTTACCATTAGCAGCGCAACAGTATATTCAAACAATTGCTGACTTAGTTGGGGTTGATATTGCAATGTTTAGTGTTGGGCCAGATCGCGAGCAAACAATTGTTTTAAAAAAAATCATATAAAAAGTGTGAAATTCACACTTTTTTTATATTAGTTATTCTGATGTATGATATAATGAATAGATACTTTCAAAAGGAGGCGTTTGAGTGAAAAATATAATATTAATCCTATTACTAATTATTGTTATCATATTTATTGTTCGTTCAGAGCCAATATCTGATACTTTTGATGCAATTGGTGGCTCAACGAATCAAACATACTCTGTAACGATTGATGGAACAGCATCTGCAAGTTATGAACATGAGGAGGATGACGACTAATGACAATAATCTTAGGGACTATGTTTGTTGGGATAGGGCTTGCTTTGGCTTTTTATAAACAAATACATAAATACAATTACTATATATACCTAGTAACAATACTAGTATCACTTGTCTTTTCAGATGACAGCAATATAATATCTTTAGGGTTTGTTCCAATTGGCTTTTTCTGGATTGTTATGTTTTCTGGGGTTCTAGACAAAGGAATGTTACGCAAGCGACTAAATTCAGTTAGAGCAGAGTACGCAATTATTGCATCAATCCTAATATTACCTCATGCAATTGGGTTTATTGAGTTTATTTTAGAAGATATCGGGATACTGAATGCTCCTGTTAATGCACTGTTTGGAACAATTAGCATGGTGATTATGGTTCCACTATTTATCACATCGTTTCAAATTATACGTAAAAAGTTAAACTACAAGCAATGGAAGAGAATTCACCAGTTAGCTTATTTGGCATATATTGCGATATTTCTTCACATCATATTAATTCAAAATGATCGAATGGTTATTTACATTATCATATTTGCGGTATATGGCTTATTAAAGGGATATATGTTAGTGTCTCAATACATTATAAAGAAAAAGAAAAGCGCTATTTAGCGCTTTTTTTTATTGTATAAAACGATCGATTGCTAGTGCAATACGTCTAATATTTACCATTAATTCTTCAAATTTCTTAGGTTTTAAGCTTTGCGCACCATCACTAAGCGCTTTCTCTGGTTCATGATGAACTTCAATGATTAATCCATCAGCTCCTCCAGCAACACTTGCTTTGCTTAACGATTCTACTAAATCCCATTTTCCAGCAGCATGAGAAGGATCAATAATCACTGGTAAATGGCTTATCTTCTTAACAATTGGGATTGTTGATATGTCTAGAGTGTTTCTTGTCATTGGCTCAAAAGTTCTTATTCCACGTTCACACAATATTACTTTATCATTACCACCAGACATTACATATTCCGCACTCATAAGCCATTCTTCAATTGTATTACTAAAACCACGTTTAATCATAACTGGAGTCTGGATTGTACTTAATTCTTTTAGTAAAGCGAAATTCTGCATATTTCTGGCACCAATTTGAATAATATCAACATATTGTTCAAACATGGGGATATGGTCTTTGTCCATTAATTCAGATATTACAAGTAAACCATGCTTATCAGCGACCTCACGTAAAATTTTAAGACCTTCTAAACCCATTCCTTGATATGAATAAGGAGAAGTACGTGGTTTAAAAGCTCCACCTCGTAGGATTTTAGCGCCTGAAGCCTTTACTTTTTCTGCGATGATATCGACTTGTTCGTACGATTCAACACTACAAGGGCCAGCCATAATGATAATCTCGGTACCCCCAATTTCAACATCTTTGATTTTAATGATGGTATCATCGCTCTTTAATTTACGATTTACCTTTTTATAAGGCTCTTGAATCCTAATTACGTTATCGACACACGCATAGGCATATAAGTTATTGATATCAAAACTAGCAGTATCACCTACGACACCAAATATTTGGTAAGTCTTCCCTAAACTAGAGTGTATTTCGAAACCTAACTCTTCTAAGTTGTGAATTAGATCCTTGATTTCGTTTTTGTCTGCATCTCTTTTTAATTTAACAATCATTTGATGTCACGTCCTTTTAGTAGCTCTAATAAACCTTTTTCATAACTTTCGAATCCATAACCCATGTACGTTGCAACACAGGCGTCTTTAATAACTGATTTTTTACGGAACTCTTCACGTTTTGAAGTGTCTGATAAATGCACTTCAACGACGGGAATATTGATAGATTTTATGGCATCATATAATGCATAGGAATAGTGGGTAAAGGCTCCAGCATTGAAGATAACTCCATCATAATGATCATTTGCATAATGTAATATATCAATTAAAATACCTTCAAGATTCGACTGCTTTACATCAGTTACAACATTATACTTCTTATCAAAACCTTTTATGTAGACCTCTAAATCTTTATATGTTTTTGTTCCGTATACCTCAGGCTCGCGAATTCCTAACATATTCAAATTAGGTCCATTTAGAATCAAAATATTCATTTATCTTCACCTCAATGTTATGTAAAACCTCAACGCTGCGTAAATTTGATTTTTTAACAGCAATATCACTATAATCGTGATATCGATCGATTCTATCATCATAGATTGTTTTTAACTGCTCCCTTGTTTTAAGAAGAGGACGATTTTTTGGATTCATCGATTCTAACATCTTTAATGGAACATCTAAAAATAATATTATACCATTTTGTTTAAGATTTAATATATTCTTTTCGTTCAGTATTATACCTGCCCCAGGGGAAATGGCTAAATTATGGTCTTTAGACACTTCAGAAATAACTGTGCGTTCCATGTTTCTGAATCCAGTTTCGCCATGATTTCTAAATATTTCATCAATCTTCATACGTTGCTGAGTCTCAATGATTTGATCGATATCCGTAAACTTCTTATTATATTTTTCACTAATAGCTTTCGCATAGTGTGTTTTACCACTCATAGGCATACCGATTAATACGTAATTCACTTGTTGTAAATAAATATCTTTATACAATTTTAAAGTTGTATCTGCAGGATGTGTGTTTCCAAAGAAGATTTCATTAGCAAGGACTGCTTGATGAACTAGCATCATTAAGCCGTTTACCGCTTTTATCTTGCGTTTTTCAGCATCCAATATTATGTTGGTACGAAGGGGATTATAGACTAAATCCACGACAGCTTCTAGATGATGCATTAGATCTAAATCAACAAGAGGTTCGTCATTATTATTTGGAAACATTCCATTTGGTGTAGCATGAAAGAGTATGTTAACTTTTTTCAATTCATGTTTATCAGTAAACTTATGTTCATTATCTCTTGGATTTCTGGCAAAAATCAAAACTTCCTTGGCCTTCATATCATTACATAATACCGAAATTGTTCTACTACTTGAGCCATTTCCTAGTATTCCAATAACTTTATTTTCAATATTAATTTGATTGTGTTTTAGTAAATACTCCAATGCAAAGTAATCAGTATTATATCCATATAGAATTCCCTTTTTATTCACAATGGTGTTTACAGACTGTGTTTTGGTTGCCTCTTTAGATAAAGTGTCTACATATTTGATTACTTGATTCTTAAAAGGAATTGTAACGTTGACACCTTTGAATGCTTTCTGAGTAAAAAAGCGATCTATTTGATTCAATTCAATTAAATCGTATTGAATTGGTTGTAGTTTTTCATGAATAAGTTTTGAAAAGCTATGAGTTAATGACTTACCAATTAAACCATACATTCTATTCAGCTCCTCTGAATTTTTTTTGATTCACTCAATATTGTGTCATAAACAACACCAATTTGTGGGGAATGGCTATATTTAGATATTTTGTTCTTAATTAATTGTTCGCGATTTGTATCTAAAACGGGTGTTTTTAATGCCTTTTTAAGGGTTCCTATCATTGTGGATAACTCATAACGCTTATTAAGCATTTCCATTATTTGATCATCAATAATATCGATATCTTGACGCAAATTAGCTATTTTATCCATTCTAGTCCTTCTTTCTTCGCAATAATATCTAAAAGGGTGTATGAAGTTACAGCGTTGATTACGTGGATAACTCGATGGACAATACAAGGATCATGACGTCCTTCTAATGTTAAAGTAACTTCTTCCATGTTAGCAATATCTACAGTGTTTTGTGGTTTTCCAATTGAGGCAGTTGGCTTGATCGCTGTTTTAAATATAATTGGCATTCCATTACTGATTCCACCTTGAATGCCACCAGAATGATTAGTTTTTGTTTTGATTGAGCCATTTTCTATGAAGAATAAATCATTTGCTTCAGATCCGTATAATTTCGTAATATCAAATCCTGCACCAAAATCCAAACCTTTTACAGCGGGAATGCTAAACAGCATGTGAGATAAGACACTTTCAATTGAATCAAAGTATGGAGTTCCATACCCTGGCTTTAATCCAATAACCATAGTTTCAATTATTCCACCGACACTGTCTAACTGTGCTTTGGCGTTTAAAATTATTTGCTCCATTTTTGGTTTTACTGTATCATCAATTAATGGAAAATGGCTTTCCTTAAGGCTTTGTAGAATAGTATTAGTTATCTGGATATCATTGAATTTTACATCTGAAACCTCTTTAATAGAAGCAATATGAGATACTACTTTGATGCCTTTTTGAGCCAATATTTGTTGCGAAATTGCTCCTAAGATTACTAATGGCGCAGTTAAACGGCCAGAAAAATGGCCACCACCACGATAATCTTGGAAGTTATTATATTTTTTGTATGCGGTATAATCAGCGTGAGACGGTCTTAGGATCTCTGTGCGATAATCTTTTGATTGTGTATCATTATTAGGAATTAAGATCGTTAATGGAGTTCCTGTTGTATGATTATCAAAATAGCCACTTATAATCTCGAAGTGATCTTCTTCACGACGAGGTGTGGATAAATTTGAGTTTGGACGTCGTTTTAATAACTCCTCTGATATATTGTCGAAATCAAAGGAAATACCGGCAGGGAGGTTATTAATAACGATTCCAATTGCCTTTCCATGGGATTCTCCAAATAGATTAATTTTGATTACTTCTCCGAATGTACTCATATAATCACCTATAAATATTCTTTCATTTCATTGACATTAATTGTCTTAATAAAGGCATTTCCTGGTTCTTCTAATAAGATAACGTGGATAGAAGAAGCAAATACTTTTTTATCGGTTTTAATAAAATTAATGATTCTTTCTTTATTATACTCATAACTAACAGGAAGGTTATATTTAATCAGCAAATTGGTAATATCATTCTCAAAGATTGTGTTTTTTATGATTTGATGCATACCAACACTTATCGCTTCGCCATGAAGGAGCTCATAATTGCTATATTGTTCTATTGCATGGCCAATTGTATGCCCAAAATTAAGGATTTGTCTTTCAAATTGATCAAACTCATCTTGGATAACAATATCTCGTTTTATCATGATACTTTGATAAATCCATTTGTCTAACTTTTCAAAAGGTTTAGAAGATTGCAGCTCTAAATAAAGCGATTTACCACGGATTAATGCATGTTTTATTAACTCTGCCATACCATTGTTCAAATGTCTTTGTGGTAATGTTTTAAGGGTGTTTGGATCAATAAATACTGCTTCGGGTTGGAAAAAACTACCAACACCATTTTTCATAAAGTGCGTATTTATACCAACTTTTCCGCCAACGCTACTATCTACTTGAGCCAATAACGATGTAGGCACTTGAATAAATGGAATGCCACGCATATAAATACTGGCAACAAAACCGGCAATGTCTCCAACAACACCACCACCAACCGCAATTATCTTAGTGCTTCTAGTTATGCCGTTTTCCATCATTTTATCAACAATATCTTGTACAGTTTTAAATGATTTGGAATGTTCTCCTGGAATAACTTTATGGACGTAAAGAACGTTTAATTGTTTTTGGAGAGTCTCATAGTATTGTTGCGGGATATTTGTGTCAGTGATAATAACATACGAAACAGAAGAATCAAGGTATTTGCTAACATTGCTCAGAATACCAGATTCTATATATATATTATATGTTCTATTGGGAAGTGTTACTTCGATTGTTTTCATAGCATCATCTCTTCTATTCGATTTTCCCGCCTAAACGAAGATAGTCTTTGTAAAAGTGGGGATAAGATTTTTTAATTGCTTGGGCATTTGTTAGAACAATTTCTTTTTCGCAGCGTAAAGCAGCAATTGCAAGCATCATTGCAATGCGATGGTCGTTGTATGAATCAACAGTTACGCCGCCAGAAAGCGATTTTCGGCCAATAATAATGATTTCATTCTCTGTGGCTGTAATATTTGCACCAAGGGCAGAAAGAGTTGTAACAATAGAATTCACACGGTCAGATTCCTTATGTCGAAGCCTTTTAATATTCGTAATGTGAGTTGTTCCACGACTTAGAGCAGCTAGTAAAGCGACAATAGGTCCTAAATCTGGTGTGTCTGTGAGATCAATTACGGTAGAAGTAGTATTTGATTTCTCAGTATTAAAGCCGTTTTCCGCAAATATTATCTTTCCGTGCATTTCTTGAATGATGTTGATAATTGCTTTATCACCTTGCAAGGAATCAAAATTAAGATGTGTGATATTTATCATACCATTTAAGGTCCCAGCCACTAAGTAAAAGGCGGCTTGGGAGTAATCTCCTTCAATATCATAGTCTGTAGCTTTATATTTTTGTGAGCCCTTGATAAAAAATCCCTCAGGAATCTCAATAATCTCAATACCAAATTTCTCTAAAACCGCTATTGTTAGTTTAATATAGCTCTTTGATTCAAGTTCTCCATCAACATATATTGTTGAATCTTCTTTCAGTAAGGGCAAAGCAAAGAATAAACCACTAAAAAACTGGGAACTTACATCACCTTTGATTGTATACTCTTTAGCCTTAATTGAGCCATTTACCATGATTTGAGTATCTGAAATCTCAAATGTCCCATTGTTAATTTTAAATACTTCTTCATAAATGTCTAAGGGTCTCTTTAAAAGAGATTGTTTTCCTGTAAAGGAGATAGGTTTATTCGATAACGAAAATAATGGAATTAAAAATCGCAATGTAGAGCCAGATTCGTTACAATCTACGGAATGATGCTTAACTTTAATTTTTGATACACCACTCACAATAAGTGAAGTTTTGTGTTTTACAAATTTAACTCCAATCATTTTTAGAGCCTCTATTGTTGCGATAACATCTTCGGAGTAAACGAGATTTGTTATACGAGATTCTCCTTTGGATAACGCTGCAGCAATGATTGCACGATGCGAGAAACTTTTTGAAGAAGGAGCTTTAATTTCCCCTGATAAAGTAGCGGGAAATAGCGTTATTACATCTTTTTCAATCATTTTATTTTACTCCTCTTAATTGTTGCATCAGCCATAATTTGATGTAGTTTATCACTGTTTTTACTTGCCAATGCATCTTTTAATATAGATAACTCATCTTCAAACATTGTAATACGACGAAGTAAGAAATCTTTGTTCTTAAGCATAAGTTCTGCCCACAGACGTTCATTAATCATTGCAATCCTTGTGAGATCTTTGTAAGAATCCCCTATAAACAACTTTGTATCAAGTGATTCATCATCACAGTTAACTAGTGAAATAGCTATTGCATGTGTTAGTTGGGATGTATATGCAATAATATTGTCGTGCGATACATCGCTAATTTGTGAAACATTCTTAAATCCCATTTGTTTTGCTAATGTTTCAATTAACATTAATGCTTCTTCAGTATTGTATTTTGTAGGAGTTATTACAAAGTTTGAATTGTGGAAAATGGCTTCATTAGAATGTTTAATTCCAATTTTTTCACTACCTGCAATTGGGTGAGAATAGACAATTTCGAAATTATCATCATGATACATATCTAATGCATCTACCATATATCGCTTGATACCAGCAACATCTGATAATATCATTCCACTTTTGAAATAAGTGGCGTATTTACGGACAAAAGCGATAGCATCAGTTGGGTATAGGCATAGGAAAAGGACGTCAATAGTACCGAGTACAGTTTTTGGGTCATCGGTAGCAATGTCGACGATGTTTTCTTTTAAAGCATAATCAATAGTTTCTTGATCAATATCAATTCCAATAATGCGATAGGGGTATTTACGAAGACTTTTGGCATATGTACCGCCAATCAATCCTAATCCAACAATTCCAATATTCATATAATCACCTTTCTTATAGGCATATTATACTATACTTTGTATATTTTTATTAGTGATTAATTTGTAAGCGTTTTATTATTGAGTTGCAATTTTTACCTAATCGTGAGAAAATCAAGGTAGCATTTTATAGAAATAACAAGGAGGACATATGGAAAATATTGATTTAAAAATTGCACAACAAGCCAAGATGGAGAAAATAGTTGATATTGCGGCAAAAATCGGATTAGATGCCGAGGAGATAGAGCTTTATGGTAATTATAAAGCGAAAATTGATTTAAGTGTTATGAAGCGTCTTGAAGGTAATAAAGACGGAAAAGTTATTCTTGTAACTGCAATTAACCCAACACCAGCCGGTGAAGGGAAATCAACAACCACTGTTGGATTAGGACAGGCTTTTACAAAAATAGGTGAGAAAGCAATTATTGCTTTAAGAGAACCTTCTTTTGGTCCTGTTATGGGAGTAAAAGGTGGAGCAGCAGGTGGAGGATATAGCCAAGTTGTGCCAATGGAAGACTTAAATTTACATTTTACAGGTGATATTCACGCCATTACTACTGCGAATAACGCTATTAGTGCGATAATTGACAATCACATTCATCAAGGAAACGAATTGAATATTGATCCACGAAGAATATCATGGAAACGTGCAATTGATATGAATGATCGTTCGTTGCGTGATATTGTAATAGGGTTAGGTGGGATTGGAAATTCATTACCTCGTCAAGATGGTTTTAATATTACAGTTGCAAGTGAAATTATGGCTGTATTATGCCTTGCAAGAGATTTAGAAGATCTAAAAGAGAGAGTAAAACGAATTGTTTTAGCTTATACATATGATCGAGAACCAGTAACTGTAGGAGATTTAAATATTGAAGGGGCAGTAGCTTTAATACTAAAGGATGCTATAAAACCAAATCTTGTTCAAACACTAGAAAATACACCAGCATTAGTTCATGGAGGACCATTTGCAAATATCGCTCATGGTTGCAATAGTATCATTGCAACTAATATGGGGCGTAAACTAGCGGATTATGTGATAACAGAAGCTGGATTCGGAGCAGATTTAGGTGCTGAAAAATTTCTAGACATTAAAACGCATCAAGCCGGATTCACTCCAAGTGCTGTCGTAATAGTTGCTACAATTAGAGCCTTGAAAATGCATGGTGGAGTGAATAAAAAAGACCTTGGACTAGAAAATACTGAAGCGCTAATTAAAGGGATTTCCAACCTAGAAAAGCATATTGAAACTTTAAAATTATTTGGACTTCCTTATGTCGTAGCAATTAATAGTTTTATTACAGATACAGACGCAGAGACAAATGCTTTAAGCGAATATCTAAAAGCACACAATCACCCTTGGAGTTTAAGCGAAGTTTGGGAAAAAGGTGGTTCTGGAGCTGTGGATTTAGCGAAAAAGATTATTCACGAGATCGATACTAAAGAGAATAATTTCACTAGAATGTATAATCAAGAAGATGACTTAAAGACTAAAATTATTAAAATAGCAACCAAAGTATATGGTGCATCAGGTGTAGAATTTGCTTCAACAGCAAAAAACCAGTTACGCCAATTTAAGCGACAAGGATGGGACAATCTAAGTGTTTGTATGGCAAAAACACAATATAGTTTGAGCGATAATCCAAAACTATTAGGACGTCCTGAGGACTTTATTATTACAATTAGAGAATTAAGTCCATCTATTGGAGCTGGATTTATCGTTGCACTTACTGGCGATGTTATGACAATGCCTGGATTACCTAAAGAACCAGCTGCAATGAAGATGAATATTGATAGAGATGGCAATGCAGAGGGATTATTCTAATAATATTAAACACTCATAGAGTGTTTTTTATTTATTTTAAAAAAGGTATTGTGTAGAACACAGTAGTGTGTTATGATGAGTGTGGGAGGTAATAATATGAATGCACAATTTAAACGAGGAATTGTCGAACTTTGTGTCCTTTCTGAGCTAGTTCAGGAGGATTTGTACGGCTATTCAATCATCAACAACATCTCTAAACATCTAGATGTGAATGAAAATACAATCTATCCAATCTTAAGAAGATTAACAAAAGACGGCTATTTTACAACATATTTAGAGGAATCAAACATCGGAGCAGCAAGAAAATACTATAAAATTACAGAAACAGGATTCAATTATTACATGGAATTAAGAGAATCTTGGGATCAATTTATTGGTGGAGTATATGAAATTTTAAATAAAGGAGGAAAAAAGAATGAAGACATATTTAAAAAATTTAGAAGCAGAGTTGAATAAATTAAGAATTAGACCAAATGATATAAAAGAAATCATGGATGATTTCAAAGAAATGTTAGAAGAAGCGCAAAATGATGGGGTTAGTGATGATGATTTAGAGAGTAAATTTGGCAATCCAAACAAACTTGCTAGTGAATTATACCAAGACTCACTTGAGAGTAAAATTGGAGAAAATGTAGAGAGTGTTGTATTAGATGACGTTCTAAATGGATACGAGTTATTAAAATCTTTTTCAGTGGTAAATGGCTTAAATGAGGTTTTAATTAAACTTGTTAGTGAAGATATTATATACTTTCCAAGCGATCAAGAAACAATTGAAGTATTTGTTAAAAATTTAAAAAACGAAAACGACTATACAATTGAAATGAGAAATGAAGCGTTTGTTTTAGAACGTAAACCTCTAAAATCACTTGTTTTGTTTGGCATTACTAAAAGCCCATCCTTTGCAATAAGAGTTCCTAACAACTTATTAGTTAAACTATTTAATACAAAAATTGTAAGTGGAAATGTAACATGCAATCAAGTGAATGCTAAAGAACTGGAAATCTCTACAACTAGCGGAGATTTACAGTTATCAAACATTAAAGTTGACTCACAATTGAAATTAACTTCGGTTTCTGCCGATATGAAATGTACTGGTATTACAGCAGAAAAACTTGTTGTTTCACAAGTGAGCGGAGATTGTGAATTTGAAACTACTAATATAGTTCGAGAACTAAGCTTTAACACTGTCTCTGGGAACGTAACATTAACTGATGTAACTGGTGAGCATATTGAGTACAGAGCCGTTTCAGGCGATTTATCAGGTACTGAAGTTTATGTCAAGACTGCTTCAGTTAGAACCGTAAGTGGTGATTTTGAGATAACAAATTCAAAAGATGGTGAGAAGATAACCGTATTAAGCAAGAAATCAGTTTCTGGAGATGTGACATTTAATTAGTGTTTATCTATTTTTTCTGATAACTCTGCGTGCTATAATTATGGCAAAGGAGTTGAAAGCATGGTAATGATGAAGGAATTTAGAGAACATTTGAAGAAACAAAAGGCTTTTGCTTATGTATTAAACGTGGTAGGTTGGGATTCAGCAACTGAAGCTCCAAGAGAGGCGTTTGCTAGAAGAGCTGAATTAACAGGAATCATTGGTGGAGAGTTATTTAAACTAAATACTTCTAAAGAGTATCAAGAAGTGGTATATGGCTTATTTGAGAGACTAGAAGAACTTGACGACATTTCAAAAAGAGAAATTAAAAAGGCTAAAAAAGAATTAGATAAAGCAATAAAAATACCAGAAAACGAATTTGTTGAGTATCAAAAACTAATATCTTTATCGCAAAGATTATGGGAAGACGCAAAACAGAATGATGATTTTGAGATGTTTCGTCCCAATTTAGAGAAAATTATCGATTTTAACAAGAAATTCGTCTCATACTATGAAATTGATGATCATCCATATAACGTCTTATTAGATGATTATGAAGAAGGTATGAGTATGGTAGAATATGATGCGTTCTTTAACACATTAAAAAGAGACCTTGTTCCTTTTGTAAAAGAAGTCTTAAGTAGCGGGAAAGTGCTAAATGATGCATTTAGTAGTAAAATCTACGATGCGAAAAAACAGAAAGATTTCGCAGACTATTTGATAGATGTATTCCATTTTGATCGTGATAGTGGGTTAATGAAACAAAGTGTACATCCATTTACATGGAATACGCATCCTGGTGATGTCCGCTTTACAACAAGATATTTAGAAGATATGGTATTTAGTAGTATCTTTGCAGCAATACACGAACTAGGACATGCTACATACGAACAACAAATTGATTCTAAATGGAACGATACTGCGCTAAGTGGAGGAACTTCTATGGGAATTCACGAATCACAATCGCGTTTCTACGAAAACATTATTGGGAGAAGTGAAGAGTTTTGGAAAGTACACTTCAGTGAATTTCAAAAACATTTCCCTGAACAAGTTGGCAATGTAACATTAAAGGATTTCCATCAAGCAGTTAATCGCGTTGAAGCTTCGTTTGTGCGTGTAGAAGCAGATGAATTAACATATCCATTGCATATTATGGTTCGCTATGAAATTGAACGATTATTAATGAATGGTGAAATTGACGTGAAAGATTTACCAAAAATATGGAATGAGAAAATGGTGGAATATCTCGGAATTGAGCCGAAAAATAACGCTGATGGCGTTTTGCAAGATGTTCATTGGTCTGCAGGATTAATAGGATACTTCCCAACCTATGCCCTTGGAACAGCTTATGCAGCACAATTTTATTATACGATGCAAAAAGAGTTGGATATTGAACAACTAATCTTAGATAACAAGATTGATGTTATTAATGCTTGGCTAAAAGAAAAAATTCACCAATTTGGTAGTAGTAAGGATCCGAAAGAACTTCTCTTAGAAGTCACTGGTGAAGAATTTGATGCAAAGTATTATGTCCGCTATTTAAAAGAAAAATACACAAAGTTATATTTATAGGAAACCGCTTAAATAAGACAAAAAGCAACCAAGAAATCTTGGTTGCTTTTTTAACTTTAAATTTCAATATTGTCTTGTTATAATAGAGAAGGAGGTATAAATATGGACTATAAACATATCAAGTATAATGAGTTATCAAAAGAAATGTTCGAACAATTAGAGCAAGGGGCTTTTATGACAACTAAAGTCGATGACAAAGTGAATACAATGACAATCGCTTGGGGAGGATTATCAGTTGTATGGAATCGGCCAGTATTTATAGCATATGTTAGGTATAGTAGAGATACCTATGATATGGTGGAAAACGGCTTAGAGTTTACAATAAGTGTACCTATAAATTCTAAGTTAAGGAAAGAATTAGCATATTGTGGAACACATTCTGGAAGAGATTGTGATAAGATAAGAGAGTGTCAATTCACAATGCTCCCTGGTATTAAGATAAACACACCAATCATTGCCGAGTGTGAGTTACATTATGAATGTAAAGTGATCTATAAACAAGCAATGGAACCAGGCTTGATACCAGAAGACATTAAAAGTCGCTTTTATGGCACTAATAATTATCATGTTGTATATTATGGTGAAATAAAAGATTCGTATACTACAAAAGGAGAAAAGTAATATGGGAGAAATTATTAGCGGAAAGATTTTAAGCAAGGAAGTCCGAGAGGAAGTACGCCTGGAAGTCGCATTGTTAAAGGAAAAATATGGAACTGTTCCTCACTTAGTCGTAATCCTAATTGGGGATGATCCTGCAAGTCATTCATATGTCACAGGTAAAGAGAAAGCTTGTATCAAAGCCGGGATGAAGTCGACAATCATACGTCGTGATGTAGATATCACAGAAGAAGAGTTGCTCCAACTGATCGATGAATTAAATCACGATAAAGGTGTTCATGGCTTATTGGTGCAATTACCAATACCAAAACACATTAATGAAAATAGAATTATTGAAGCGATTGATTTCCGCAAAGATGTTGATGGGTTTCATCCACTAAACATTGCACACATGCATATGGGTATGGATGCTGTGTTGCCAGCTACACCTAAGGGGATCTTAACAATGTTAAAAAGTAAAAACATTGAGTTAAGTGGAAAAGATGCAATAATTGTTGGGCGCAGCAATATTGTAGGAAAACCCGCAGCTATGCTACTTATGAAAGAAAATGCAACGATAACTATAGCACATTCAAGAACTAAGAACTTAAAAGAAAAATGCTTGAAAGCAGATATTATTGTCGCAGCAGTTGGACATGCCAATACTATTACGGCTGATATGGTTAAAGAAGGTGCGGTTGTAATTGATGTTGGTGTCAACCGTGTCGATGGCAAATTAGTTGGAGATGTTGATTTTGAGGGAATTAAAGACAAGGCTTCGTTCATTACGCCAGTTCCTGGTGGCGTAGGTCCGATGACAATAACATCCCTTTTAGAGAACACAATTCAAACATTCAAAGGATTGATGAAATCATGATTGAACGTTACCGTCGCCAAATAGTTCAAGACATATTTACTGATGAAGCTAAATTTAATGCTTACTTAGAAGTAGAGTTATATAGTCTTGAGGCATGGAGTGAACTAGGAATCATTCCAAATGAGGATGTTATAAAAGCTAGGGAAAACGCTAAATTTAGCGTTTCAAGAATCTTAGAGATTGAACAAGAAACAAGACATGATATAGTCGCTTTTACTAGAAACATTAGTGAATCCCTTGGCTCAGAAAAGAAATGGTTTCATTATGGATTAACATCAACTGATGTTGTGGACACAGCAAATGGTTACTTATATAAACAAGCAAACGAGATATTAGAAGAAGATTTGATAGCGTTTCAAGCAGTTTTAAAGGAAAAAGCAATTCAATATGAAAAGACACCTTGTATGGGAAGAACACATGGAGTCCATGCTGAAATCACATCTTTTGGATTGAAATGGGCCTTATGGTATGATGAACTAAATCGCCATTTGAAGAGATTTTCCGCTGTTAGAAACGAAATTGAAGTTGGAAAAATCAGTGGGGCAGTCGGTAACTTTGCCAATACTCCACCAGATGTACAAGACTATGTTTGTAAAAAATTGGGGATTCAAAGTGCAAATATTTCAACCCAAACACTTCAGAGAGACCGCCATGCAAACTATATGTCAGAATTGGCTCTAATTGGTGGAACGCTAGAGAAGATTGCTACTGAATTACGCCATCTACAACGTACAGAAGTACGTGAAGTTGAAGAATCTTTTGGCAAAGGGCAAAAGGGATCTAGTGCAATGCCACACAAGCGTAACCCTATCAGTAGCGAGAATATTACTGGTGGAGCTAGAATGCTCCGTGGATATATGGTTTCTTCATTTGAAAACATTGCTCTATGGCATGAAAGAGATATATCACATAGTAGTGTTGAGCGTGTCATTATGCCTGATGCAATCATGTTACTAGATTATATGTTAAGTAGATTTACAGGTGTTGTTAAAAATTTAACTGTATTTGAGGACCGTATGATGCGCAATATTTATCTTACAAACGGTGTTATATTCTCACAAAGAATACTAACAAAACTCATTAACAAAGGCATTTCCCGCGAAGATTCTTACGATCATGTGCAACCTATTGCTATGAATGCTTGGGAGAACGGATTGTCTTATCAAGATTTGTTATTCAAAGATGATTTTGTTACAACACATCTTTCAAAAGAAGAGATTCTTGATGCATTTAACATTGATTATTTCTTACAAAATGTTAAAACTATATATAAGAGAGTAGGAATTTATTAAAACCTAACTTATGTTAGGTTTTTTATTCCAGAAAGGGGCAAATATGAAAGTAGTTCGATTATTGATTATGATTACAGTACCGATTTTTCTTATTATGTTGTTTGCATCCCTTCTAACAACAAAACAGTACCTTTTGATATCAAAAGACCATTATGAATCGCACCAGTATATTGATTTTGATTATGACTATGCTGCTGAACATATAATGGGATATTTGAATTACAGATACGATGATTTGTTATTCGGAGCTTCTCCTGATAGTGATGAAGTGATAATGATACCAATCGAAATTAGCCATATGGCAGATGTAAAGAACTTATACACTATATTAAGATTTGTTGCAATTATATCGCTTATTTTAGCGGTATCCCTTACTTTTTATCTATTTAAAAAAGATCGTAAAGCAGGATATGATACCTACAAAAAATTATATATTGCTCCGGTATTCTTTGTGATGTTTGTGGGGGGATATATGGTGATTGATTTTGACACCGCCTTTACAGTTTTTCATCAAATCTTTTTCACGAATGACGATTATAATATTCCTGTTAATGTCTTATTACGCATTTTACCAATGAATTTTTGGTTGGTTAGCGGCTTCATTATATTAGTGTCTTTTGTGTCTTCATTAGGACTTATTCATTATCTTAACGAGCGATTATATAAGAAATATCTTCGCAATTTATAATTTTTACATATGAAATTACACGCATATTATTGTGCATCTGCCTTAGTTTTGATACAATTAACGGAGTTAGTATCATATATAATTGATAATAAGGTTCAATTGTCTCTACCCCGATCCGTTATTTTGGGACTATGATGCACCAATATTTATAAGAGAGAATTCTCCCTTTTTATTTTTTTATGTTTTACTAACCACAAAAATAAGAAAATGGAGGATTTTTTTAATGGAGTTTATCAAAAAGTATTTTAAGTTGAATGAAAGAGATACAAATGTAAAAACCGAGTTTATGGCTGGATTAACTACTTTCTTAGCAATGGCATACATTCTATTTGTTAATCCAAACACTTTAACTGCCATGGTTGATGATGGATCTGGCGGAATGATTAGTTTAACAGGCTTAGAATGGGGTCCAATCTTCACTGCAACTGCGATCGCTGCAATTGCTGGTACGCTTATTATGGGGCTTTACGCTAATTATCCTGTTGCACTTGCTCCTGGTATGGGAATGAACGCATTCTTTACTTGGACAGTTGTTGTAACACTTGGATACACTCCTTGGCAAGGATTTGCAGGAATTCTAATCTCAGGATTATTATTTGTTGCTCTATCATTATCAGGTGTACGTAAGCGAATTATTAATGCTATTCCAAAGAACTTAAAATTAGCTATTGGTGCGGGTATTGGATTCTTTATTGCATTTATTGGATTCCAAAACGCTGGACTTATTGTTGATAATCCAGCTGTTCTAGTTGGATTAGGGGACTTATCTGATCCAATCGTATTATTATCTGTATTTGGATTGATAATTACGATTGTGCTTTATGTTCTCAAAACACGTGGTGCAATTTTATATGGTATTTTAATAACAACAGTTGTTGGTGTAATATTTGGCTTAGTTGGGACACCTACAGGGGTTGTATCAGTACCTCCGGCTCCATATATCTTCGAATTTATTAAAGGATTTACAGAAGGAACTTGGGACTTCCAATTCTTTGTAGTAATATTTGCATTATTGTTTATTGATTTCTTTGATACTGCAGGAACATTAGTTACTGTAGGTAATAGAGCAGGATTATTAGATGAAAATGGTGAGTTGAAAGACAATGGTAAAGCATTGCTTGCTGATTCAACTGCTACTGTAATTGGAGCGATTTCCGGGACATCTTCAACAACTTCATATATCGAATCATTAGCAGGTGTAGAAGTTGGAGGTAGAACAGGGTTAACTTCTGTCTTTACAGCGTTGTTCTTCTTAATCTTTATGTTCTTAAGCCCACTATTAAGTGTTGTTACTGCTGCAGTTACTGCACCAGCATTAATTATGGTAGGGATTTTAATGGCTGCTCAATTGAAAGATATCGACTGGGATGACAGTGTAATAGCTGTTTCAGCATTCTTAGTTATTATCATCATGCCATTAACTTATTCAATTGCAGAAGGTATTGCTGTTGGATTTGTATTGTACCCATTAACAATGTTGGTAACAAGACGAAATAAAGAAGTTAGTATTGAAATGTATATCTTATCATTAATCTTCATTATCTACTTCATCATCAAAGCCGTAGCACTCTAATATTTATTAAAATTAAAATAGCAACCGTTTGGTTGCTATTTTTTTATGGAACATTGAATTTCACAATTAGCACAGCGAAGGGATTCATTTGATAAAGTGTAAAATCTTTCTGGGCTGATTGTATGGGTTAGTTCCCAGACTACAAATACAATTAGAGCCATTAGAAAGATACTAATTGTATAAAAGTTTGGAATAAAAAGTAATAAAGAAAATTTCATTAAGCGATCCCAATTGCTAATCCTGCATGTAACACAGCATTTGTTTTTAAGGAATAATACCCGGAAAGGGCACCAGATAAGGATACAGAAGTAATCAGCAAGATTGATAGCTAAGAAGATTATATACAAGTATTTAAGAGTAAACCAATTCAAATACAAGTAGGATAACCCGATTATTGTAATACCAGTAAAGTATACTAGAAAAATAATGAAAGCAATAAGATCTTCACGGTTTTTTAATGTCTTTATTTTGTTTATGTTATAAGCGGGGTATTCTTTAAAGAACTTCTTTAAATATTTACCTGAAAACAACTCTTTGTTTAGTGATGGAATCAAAATCATTAAGGAGTCTATTAAAAACAACACAAACAACAGTGGGATTAGATAGTCATCTAGAAGGTAAACATATTCTTCAAAAAACAACACAAATATAACTGTGTTGATGAGTAAAACAAATGAAATTACAAATTTTAGTTTTACTTTATCCATATGATCACCAAAACTATTATAACACTTCAAAGAAAGTGTTTACAATAAGAGATAAATTTACTACAATATTGTTATGTCTATAAAAGAAGGTGATTATTTGAGAGTATTAATGGATCAAGAAAAAATGAATCGCACAGTGAGGCGAATCTCCCATGAAATCATTGAACAAAACAATGATTTAAGTACACTAGTATTTCTAGGGATAAAAAGAAACGGTGTACCCCTTGCTCGAATGATACAAGAAAACATTGAAGCCTTTGAACATATTCAAATCCCTGTTTATGAGTTAGATATCTCTGGATATCGTGATGATAGAACAGTAGAGTCTTTTGAACGATTAAGCGTAAATTTAGCCTCTAAGAACGTTGTTGTGGTTGATGACGTCTTATTTACTGGTAGAACAGTAAGAGCGAGTATGGACGCAATTATCGACCTTGGAAGGCCAAACAGAATACAACTTGTTGTGTTAATAGACCGTGGCCATAGAGAATTACCGATCAGAGCAGATTATGTTGGTAAAAATATCCCAACAAGCTTAGGTGAACTAATTAAAGTGCGGTTTACAGAACCAGTTGGTGTTTATATAATAAAAGAGGAGGAACAATAATCATGGAACATATCAAACAGTATGATAGAGAGCTGTATGATGCGATGATGCTTGAAAAGGGTCGTCAGGAATCACACATTGAATTAATTGCAAGTGAAAACTTTGTTAGTAAAGCGGTATTAGAAGCACAAGGGAGCGTTCTTACCAACAAATATGCCGAAGGGTATCCAGGTAGAAGATACTATGGTGGTTGTGAATTTGTTGATATGGCCGAAGATTTAGCGAGAAATCGCGTCAAAAAATTATTTAATGTGAAATATGCCAATGTTCAAGCACATAGTGGTTCTACTGCGAATATGGGAGCATACAGAGCAATGATTAAACACGGTGATACTGTTTTGGGAATGAGTTTGGATCATGGTGGACATTTAACTCATGGACATCCTCTAAACTTTAGCGGTATTGATTATAAATTTATTAGTTACGGTGTTGATTCTGTAACAGAACAAATTGATTACGATGAACTGGAACGCATTGCAATGGAAAACCATCCAAAATTAATTGTAGCTGGAGCAAGTGCTTATCCACGTGCAATTGATTTTAAACGAATAAAAGAGATTGCCGATAAAGCAAACGCATTATTAATGGTAGATATGGCTCATATCGCTGGATTGGTAGCAGCTGGACTTCACCAAAATCCTTGTGAATATGCCGATATTGTAACTTCGACAACACATAAAACACTTCGCGGACCACGTGGGGGGATTATTTTAACAAATAACTTTGAAATTTATAAAGAAATAAATAGAGTAGTTTTCCCAGGAATTCAAGGAGGGCCATTAATGCATGTTATAGCTGCAAAAGCTACGGCCTTTAATGAAGCGCTTTCCCCTGAATTCAAAGTATATCAACAACACGTTATTGAAAACGCAAAAGCATTTGCTGAAGCATTGATGTCACTTGGATTTAAAGTTGTATCTGGAGGAACTGACAATCACTTAATTCTTGTAGAAGTGAAGTCATTGACAGGTCTAACAGGTAAGGATGCTGAAAAAGTTTTAGATCAAGTAAATATCACGTGTAACAAAAACACTGTACCAAACGACACAGAAAAGCCATTTATCACTAGTGGTGTTCGCCTTGGAACACCAGCAATCACTACTCGTGGATTCCAAAAAGAAGATATGGCAATCATTGCAAAATGTATTTATGATACATTAATGAATCCTAACAATGAAGAAGTATTAGAACAAGTACGTCATACAGTAAAAGAATTAACAACGAAATATCCATTGAACTATTAAGCAATAATCTCTCATCACAAAGGAGTGATACTATGAGAGTCGCAATTATTGGGGAAGGTAGTTTGATTGAGCGTAGGATTTTACGTATACTCTTAGAACAAGATATCAAAGGCGATATCATGTCATCAATGAAAAGACAGTATCTAAGCGATTACCAGGCAATAATATTCACGTATCAAAATCAAATACCAAACATCTCAAAAGTCCTAGAACAAATCGTTTTAGAACAATCCATCCATGTCATATATATTACAAACACGACATCCATTACTGAGATTTACAATTTACTTCATGATATCTACTTCGACTATATTGAAGAGTCACATATGGAGCATGGTTTAGTCAAACTACTTCAAAGTCACTCAAAGTATATGAAATCAATTTTGTATTATAAACAACATTACGAGGATGTATCAAGTGAATTAGAAACACTTAAATTAACACAAAAAGCAAAATTGATTCTTATGAAAAAAGGTCTTAGTGAAGAGGAATCCCATCAATATATTATTCGTGAATCGATGAAAAGAAGGATATCTAAAAAGAGCTTTGTAAACCTTATCATAAAGAATAAGATTGACATTTAATAGAGAGCTATTTATAATTTTAGATAGGACAAAGATGTCTATAAAAAACAAAGAATATAAAACAATGGTGTAATGCTTATGCATTTTGACACCATTTTTTTTATTCAATCGGAGGGAATAATGGCTAAATTTACTAAAGAAGAGATTTTACGAAACGCAGAAGAAGAGAATGTAAAGTATGTTCGTTTATGCTTTACAGATATCCATGGTGTTATTAAAAATGTTGAAGTACCAGGCAGAAGCCTTGAAGAGGCTCTCAACAATCAAATTATGTTTGATGGGTCTTCTATTGATGGATTTGTTCGAATTCAAGAAGCAGACATGTACCTACATCCAGACTTGGATACTTGGTTAATATTATCGTGGGAACAAACAACATATGGAAAAGTAGCTATGTTAATTTGTGACATCTTTTTACCTAATGGGGAACCCTTTATTGGAGACCCGCGTGGGATTTTGAAAAAGAATCTATTACAAATGGAAAAATTAGGATTTAGTAGTTTTAATATTGGGGTAGAACCAGAATTCTTCTTGTTTAAGTTAGATCAAAAAGGAGAACCTACTTTAGAATTTAATGACAACGGAGGATATTTTGATCTTGCACCTGTTGATGGCGCAGAAGATTGTCGTCGTGATATCGTTCTAGAATTAGAAAGAATCGGCTTTGTTATGGAGGCTTCACATCATGAGGTTGCACCTGGACAACATGAAATAAATTTTGAGTTTAATAGTGCATTAGAAGCAAGTGATAAATTACAAATATTCAAACTTGTTGTTAAAAATGTCGCAAAGCGACACGGTCTTCATGCAACATTTATGCCCAAACCGATTTCCGATATTAACGGAAGCGGGATGCATACAAATTGCTCTTTAAACGATTTAGAAGGCAACAACGCTTTTTATGATCCAAAAGGGGAGATTGAATTAAGCGATGTGGCAAGAATGTGGATTGCCGGGATAATGAAAAATGCAAGAGGATTCACAGCAATCACAAATCCAACCATTAACTCATATAAACGCCTAGTTCCAGGATATGAAGCTCCTTGCTACGTTTCATGGAGTGATGCTAATCGAAGCGCAATGATTCGAATCCCTGCGAAAAGAGGAAGAGCAACAAGAACAGAGATTAGAAGTGTTGATCCTGCCACTAACCCATACCTAGCAATGACAGCAATTTTGGCAGCTGGATTGGATGGTATTGTGAATAAATTGGAATGTACAGATCGCGTATATATCAATCTGTACGAATTAAATAGAGAAGAGCGAGAATCAATGGGAATCGAAAATCTACCAGAAAACCTTAAAGATGCCGTCAAAGAGTTGAAGCGTAATGATGTAATACGTAATGCTTTAGGGATGCACGTGGTTGATAAATTTGTAACTGCAAAACAAAAGGAATGGGATGATTTTAGAACCAGTGTTACAGAATGGGAAATTAAACGATACTTGAAAGTAATATAAAAAAGCCGTAATAACGGCTTTTTTATTGATTTAGAAGAAATCATTATTCGATGGCTCTGAAACAATTAGAAAACATTAACTGTTTAGCTTATAAATACAATAATGTAATTACTAATTCCATTACAATATCACTGGGGAAGCGCTATGATATTGAATCATAAATAACTATAAAAAGAAAAAGCAAAGGTTATCCTTTGCTTTTTGATTCTAAAATTAAACGATCAATATCATCTACATCAAATAAATATTGAGTTGCACAAAATTGACATATAACTTCAATTTGATGGTCTTCTTCTTTAATTTGTTTAAGTTGCTCAGTACCTAAAGAGATTAAGCCGGTTTCAAATTTATGTTTTGAACAATTACATTTGTAAGATAAATCAAGTTCTTCTAATAGTTGAAAATTACCTCTTGTGATTAATTCAACCATTTCCTCAGGAGTTTTCCCTTCGTTTACTAGTTCGCTAACTGGAGGGATTTCCTTTAAGATTGTTTCAATTAAATCAATGGTTTCAGGTTTGCATCCTGGCATAACTTGCAGAATAAAACCACCAGATGCTTTAATGGAGTTATCTTCTTCGACGAGAACTCCTAATCCAACAGCACTAGGTATTTGTTCAGAAGCTGTAAAATAATAAGCAAAGTCTTCACCAATTTCACCAGTTTGAATCTCTGCGCTAGAAGTAAACATATCGCGAACTTTTAAATCTTTTGTTACATGAATAAAGCCATTTCCTACAGATTGTCCCACGTTTAACTTACCACTGTTGTATTGTAAAAATACATGAGGATTTCCAACATACCCACGTACCTCACCAAATGTATTAGTAGTAGCCATCATTCCATCAATTGGGCCATCGCTTTCAACACGGATAGTTAACTCTTGATCACCTTTATACATCGCACCCATAATAACAGATGCTGTCAATAAACGACCGAGTGCAGCTGCACTAGTTGGCCACAAGTCATGTCTTTTTTGAGCCTCTGCAACTAATTGTGTTGTTCTAGCAGTATATAAACGCACTGTTCCATCAAAAGCATATGCTTTTACTAAATAATCTTTCATATGTATCACCTTTTCATATTATAACACTAATATTATAAATAAAATCAAACACATTGCAATATAATTTGCATTTTAGTAAAATAGAGTATACTTGTAGACATTGAGGTGAACCACATGTTTAAAATTGGAAATATTGAAATTAAGAATAAGGTTGTTATTGCTCCGATGGCCGGAGTTTCTAATATTGCTTTTCGAACTATTGTAAAAGAATTCGGGGCAGGGCTAGTTTACGCCGAAATGGTTAGTGATAAAGCCTTAACCTACGGAAATGAGAAAACACTAAAGATGATAAGGGTAGTAGAAGAAGAACATCCATTGACAATGCAAGTCTTTGGTGGTGAATTAGAAAGCATTGTAGAAGGCTCAAAAATCATTGATAGAGAGTCTGATTGTGATATTATCGATATCAATTTAGGATGCCCTGTAAATAAAATCGTTAAAAACGATTCTGGTGCTAAATTATTATTATCACCTGATAAAATATATGAAATCGTTAAAGAAGTTGTAAATAATGTTTCTAAACCAGTGACAGTTAAAATGAGAATTGGATGGGATAGTTCTACTATAAAAGACGTGGAAATCGCTCAGTTATGTGAAAAGGCAGGAGCAAAGGCAATTGCCGTTCATGGTCGAACAAGGGCTCAAATGTATACAGGTAAGGCAGATTGGAGTAGAATCAAAGCTGTCAAAGATGCGGTGAAAATCCCCGTTATTGGTAACGGTGACATTGAGACTCCAGAAGATGCTTTACAGATGATTGAGGAGACTGGGTGTGATGCTGTAATGATTGGTAGAGGTACTTTAGGAAACCCATGGCTTGTGAAACAAATTGTGGATTATTTAGAAACAGGACAGTATCAAAAAGAAATCACAGAAGATGATAAATTGGATTATATAATTGATCATATGGAACGGTTAATCGCATTGAAAGGCGAAAAAGTTGCTTTGTTAGAGATGAGGACACATGGATCTTGGTATATCAAAGGCATGAGGGGCGCAACAACAGTAAAGCGAGAAATCTCAAACGTTAATTCAGCAAATCAACTATTAGAACTTGTTGAAAAATATCGAGAATATTTAAAAAAAAGACCTATTTAAACATTCAATCTCTTTAGTGGGGGCGAAAAAGATAACAATAAAAAAAACAGATTAATATGAATTATCATGTTAATCTGTTTTTTTTACCTCCACCAAATAGATACATTGTCCTATTTAAGGTCTTTTTTTATATACGTTGCATATTTATTCTTTTGTAACTCATTTATTTCTAAAGTTAAAATGGTACCTTTTTCATTGTATTCTTGTTTGATAATAGGATTATGCTCATTTAAATAAGAAACTAAATCGCCTTCATTAAAAGGGATCAACATAGTGACGGTTTCATAGTCTTTAAAGAGTTCGATGCTAATAAAGTCTATGACCTTTTGTATGCCATTTTCCGATATAAGTGAGACAACAATACTAGGAAAATTTGTTGGTTGAATTTGGTAGTCTATTAAATCGCTTTTATTGTAGATATACAAGGTTGGAATATCATGAACACCAATTTCTTCCAGTGTATTGGTAGTAATCTCTATTTGTGTGTCATAATTTTCATTTGATGCATCAACAACATGTATTAAATAATCCGCTTCTGTAATTTCTTCAAGTGTTGATTTAAAAGACTCTATAAGATGATGCGGTAAGTTTGATACAAAGCCAACAGTATCAGTCACAATAAAGTTTTTATGGTCTGCGAGAGTAATGTGTCTTGTTGAAGTCTCAAGAGTTGCAAACAACATATCCTTTTCAAAAACTTGTTTATCATCATCATTGCTTGTTACTTCAATTAATTTGTTTAATAATGTAGATTTTCCAGCGTTTGTGTATCCAACAATTGCGACTTTCTTAATCGCAGAACGAGATCTCGTTTTACGTTGAATTTTACGAGATTTGACAATTTCATCAAGTTCTTTCAATAATTTTGATTTTTCATGATCTAGTTTTCGTTTATCTAACTCTAATTGTTTTTCACCAGGTCCTCTAGACCCGATTCCCCCTTGTTGTCGATTAAGAGAAGATGTAAGACCGATGAGTCTAGGTCTTAAATACTCTAACTGTGCGATTTCCACTTGTAACATTGCTTCTTTTGTCGATGCTCTTCTAGCAAAGATATCTAGAATTAACATCGTGCGATCAATAACTTGACAGCCGATTTCTCGCTCTAAATTTCGAATTTGTGATCCGGATAACTCATTGTTAAATATAATCAGTTCAGCATCTAGATTTTCAACAAAAGTTTGAATTTCTTCAACTTTACCCGAACCAATATAATATACTGGATTTACTCCTTTTATTGATTGTGTAATTGTATATACAACATTTAGATTGCTTGCTTTTGCAAGGTTTTCCAATTCTTTCATATAATAATCCATTAATTTGTTACTATTTAGGTCTGCGCCAACTAAAATTGTTTTTGTCATAGATACCACCTCTATGTTTATTATATATTAAAAAGACGCTATCAGCGTCTTTTTTTTATAAACCACATTTTAACTGTGCATTACAGTTTGTACATGTATGACAACCACCAAGGTTCTCAACAGTACCTTCTAAACAGATTGGACATATATCTCCAGCTTCAACTCCGATATTTCTATCTTGGCGATCACTACGTAATCCAGCTGATTTAACTTCTTTTGGTTCCTTTTTCTCTTCTTCGAGTTCAACACCTAATTCAGCGATATCCACTTGTTTTGGAGAAGATATTTTTTCATCATCATCACGTGATAATGTTAGGACTTGTGAGTCTCTTGAACCGTCAACATAGACTGTTCCACCTTTGGCTCCACCTTTGTATAAACGCATATACACCTGTTCAACTTCTTCTACAGAGTAACCTTTTGGTGCGTTTACTGTTTTACTGATAGATGAATCAACCCAATTTTGGATAATACATTGAATATCTACATGATCTTCTGGAGCAAGTTCCATTGCACTGACAAATATATCTGGTAACTTATCTTTACTATGTTCTGGATGGTACGATAAGTATTCTTCTACAATTGGAGCGTTCACTTCGATAAATTTTCCAAGTCTTCCACTTCTAAAGTAAGTAAAAGCAAAATATGGCTCTAAACCAGTTGAAACTCCTACCATAGTACCAGTTGAACCCGTTGGGGCAATGGTTAATAAATGAGAATTTCGAATACCATATTTTTTGATATCTTCACGAATATTTTGTGGTAATTTTTTTACATAACCACTATTTAAGAATAAATCAACACTGCCTTGTTCTGTTAAGAATGGGAAAGAACCCTTTTCTTTAGCGATTTCAATGCTCTCTTCATATGCATTAACTGATATAAAACGGAATAGTTCATCAACTAAAACATTACCTTCTTGGCTACCATATCGTTTATTACTCCAAATCAATAAATCATGAAGTCCCATGATTCCAAGACCAATTCGACGTTCTCCAAGAGCCTGTTTCTTGTTATCTTCTAAGAAATAGTGAGTCTTATCTATAACATTGTCTTGCATTCTGATTGCTGCTTTAATTGTTTTTTGTAATTTCCCCCATAAGACCTCATTTGAAGCCTTATCAACCATGTTTGCAAGGTTAATTGCTGCTAAATTACAAACACTATATGGTGCAAGTGGTTGTTCACCACAAGGATTTGTACAAACTACTTTTTGGTTATAACCTTTTGCATTTGTCATTTCATTGGCATTATCAATGAAGAAAATACCAGGCTCAGCAGAATAGGTGGCACAGATATTAATTAAATTCCATAATTCTTTTGCGCGAATCGTGCGATATGTTTTTACCGGATAACCAAGCGATTTCCATTCTCTAACATCACCAACATGCATCCATTTTTCATCATAAATTTGTTTCATTTCATCGTCATAATTATCAACATCAGGAAAACGTAGAGGATAATCTGTATCAGCATCTACTGCATCCATAAATTCTTTAGTTATTGCAACGGAAATATTAGCTCCAGACAAGAATTCTGGATTATTTACTTCATAATGTCCACCTTTATTGATGTTATCAAAGGCAGAATCAAGGATTTGCTTACTAAATATACCCGGAGTTAATTTTGCTTGTTCTAAAATATATTCGTTAATTTCAATTTCTGACTCGCTTAAAGGAACAAAACGAAGTTTGTTTTTTGCGGCACTAACTATTGATTCATCTTTGATCGTATTTATTAAGAATTGTAAAATTCTAGGATTTTGCATTTTTGAGATAATGAAATCAACAATATCAGGATGCCAATCAGCTAGCATAATCATTTGTGCCCCACGTCTTGAGCCACCTTGTTCAACTAAATGAGTTAATTCTGATAAATCGTGAAGCCAACTTACTGTTCCACTAGATTTCCCATTAACGCCCTTTGCTAAAGAGTTTTTAGGGCGTAGTGTAGATCCGTTTGTTCCCACGCCACCACCGCGACTCATTATTTCCATAACTTGTTTACGGTGATCACTAATACCACCTCTTGAATCATGGATAAAAGGCATTACAAAGCAATTGAAATATGTAACATTTGTATTGCTTCCAGCCCCAAATAGAACACGTCCAGCTGGGACAAGGTTCAACGTTGATACTTCATGATAAAAAGCATCTATGCGTTCTTGTGATTCTCCTTCGCCAAGATGATTTGCTAATCTTTTAGCAATTTGTTCAAAATATAATTCTAATGGTTTATCAATTTGTCGTTTATTACGTGTGATAATTCCATTTTTATCTGCATCTTCAGCATTACCTAAAAACTCGTCTTCAACTTTAATTTGAACCGTATCACCGTCAATACTAACGATATTTCCAATTCCCCTTGCAGGAAACTTAGGATCATTTTTAACAACTCCAATTACCAAATCGCCAACTGAAAGTGTTGATAACGATAAATCTTTTTGGGTATAACGATCCAACATTACTAATCTAGATACGCCCTCAAAAGATTTTTCCATATCGTTTGTAATTGGGAAGAGATGTGTGAAGTTTTTGGTGATATCCTCGTTCAATTTTTGTTTCAAAGTTTCACTATATTTAATCATAATTTTTACCCCCATTACTAAAAATTAAGTGTAGTATAATTATATAATATATATTTTGATATTATAAGTCTTGACTTTTTAAAATTACTGTGAAATCGCTTCATATAGGGATTTTACCATCTGAATTTTATATACAGTTTAAAGTGATTATAATTTACACAGCTATGAAATTGTTTACATAGGACTAACTTGTTAAAAACTCGAAAAAAAATACAGAAAATATGACTGTAATAAAATCAATAACAATATTCCTTATCGGCATAGAAAAAGTGTGATATAATACTCTTGAAAGGAGTGATAGAGTGTCAAATTTCGAGTTTATTATCCTCAACATCTATTTATTGGCGATTTTCACAATATTAATTAAAACTAAGACAATCATACAAATTTATCGCTTCTTTAAATCAGTTACGTTTTTATTATACGTATACTCACTAGTTCTATTCATTAGCGATAAATTATTTGATTTTCAACACATTCTTATGTTTATTGCAGTCACTCTTATGTTAGGGATGCTTATCCAGACAGAAGTATTATTGATTTTAAAGAAAATTGGGTTGCGTAAAAATCTATTGTTCGTAAATACCCTAGAAGATACCATTAAAATTGAACTAATTAAAAGCATTGATTATTTAACAGGAAACCAGATTGGTGCCCTTGTGTGCTTTGAAAAAAACACTTCTTTAGATGAGTATATCAATAATGCATATGCTATTGATGCACCGCTTAATTCAGAATTGCTCTCAACAATCTTTTTCCCAAATACACCACTACATGATGGCGCAGTAATTATCCGGAAAAATCAAATTATCTGCGCAGGAGCATATTTTCCTTCAACCGAACGTTTAGATATCCCTAAACAACTGGGATCTAGACATCGTGCGGCAATTGGAATTAGTGAAGTATCTGATTCACTGACAATTGTTGTGAGTGAACAAACCGGTAATTTGAGCGTAGCAATTGATGGATATCTTGATTTAGATATATCAAAAGAATCGTTATTGTTGTATTTAGAGAAACATCTTCAAAAATAGTAAATGCAAGAATATCTTGCATTTTTCTTTTTACATATATTCATAAAATGAATTATGTTATAATTATAAGTAGTTATAAGTTGGTGATAAAATGGAAAAATATGATGTAATCGTTATTGGAGGCGGGTTAGGTAGCCTAACAACAGCCACATACTTATCAAAAAGGCTACGTAATGTAGCTGTTTTTGAACAATCAAGAGGTAAGAAGTTACTTCAATACTCCTCAAAACTAGTTGACAATTCAGGAAACAAGTATAATTTTAACTTCTACAATCGTGACATGGGAGGAGTTCATCCTGGAGATTTATTTCACGAGTACTTAAAAAAATGTGGATTAGACAAAAAATTCACTTATTTTGACAATGAATATGCTATGATTGTGGATCAAAACAAAAGAATTGTAAAAAGACCAAATAATCTTAAGGACTTTAAAATATATTTAGTGCGAAGATATCCTAAATTACGTGACGATATTTATGCCTTGTTTACAAATATTGAACGACATTACACTGATTATAGAGCTCAAAAGTTACGCAGATTGCGTAATGAAGACAATACATTACCCTCTGTATTAATTGAATGGGGAGATTTAAGTCTTTATGACGTCCTAAATAAATTTTTTGAAGATGAAAATATTATTAACGAATTTGTTTTAGTTTATGACAGTTTAGGGTTTAAACCTAATCAAATTAATGCATACAACTATTTTATTAAGTTCTTTGATACGTTTATTGATGGTTCTCATTTTATTTCTGCCTCTTACAATGATGTAGTTAAGAGTTTCACAAACGAAATATCGAAATCAAAAGAAAAAATATTCAGTAATCGCAAAATTGTAAAATTTATCTTTAAAGATGATCAAATACATAAAGTAATTGATAGTGATGGAATTGAAATTCAAGCAAAACACTATGTTATTAATATGCGTATTGATGATTTTGTTGATGAATACATTCCTCAGGCAACAAATCTGAAAGAAGATTTTCTAAAAATGTATGAAACAATAAATGAAAATCGATTAATTAATCAAGTGTACCTAGGATTAGACACACCAGCAGAGGATCTAGGTATTACCGAGAAACAGTACTTGTTTAGCGAATTTCCAGATGATAATGTACGTATTATGAGTATTCTAAACTATAAACAGATTGATAATGATTGCTGTGATGAAAAACATGGAGCTTTATTAGTTGAATTTTTAGATGATGAAACTTTGAGACGTGATAAACTTGATCAAGTTATTGATCAATTATGCGTGTACTTCCCATTGATAGTTGATCATATTGTTGCAAAGAAAATAGGGACCTCTAGTCTTTTATTTAGTGGAAAAGCATCTGATGAGTTTTGGAAGAATAAAACAATCAACGATTTATTTGATGTAGATGATTATCGAACAATAAATCCCTTTACTAATGGGTACTTTATTGGTTCGTGGTTAAGACCTGAAGCAGGAATTACCGGAATTGTTCAAACAGGAGTAGAGTATGGCGATATTATTGATGATTTAATATATCGTGGTGATGACGATGATTACTTTATCACCCATGATGAGTTGATGATGATTATTTCTAATCAATTTATACCAGGAGCACTTGGTAAATCAGAACGCAATATTCAATTCTTTGTTGGTAAAGATTCTTATTATATCCGTACAAAAGCCAAACATCAACGCCTTTATAAGGGTGTTAGTGATATATCTGATATTATTATAATTGCAACAAACGAATGCCTGTATGACTTGAGCGTTGGAAATACAACTCTTCAAAGAGCAATCGAGGCAGGGAGTTTTGAGTATGTTGGTGATGAAGATTTACTTAACGAAGTTATTGAAGCCTTTGATATGGGGATTTTAGATACATCAACATCTTCGAAACACACTTATGTACCAGGACAATTTGGAATCAAAATTGTTATGGCAATGTTTGGAGTGCTTGTGTTAAGTAATCTCTTGGCAAATTATCATAATTATCTTATAATAGCACCATTTACCATTGCTTTTTTAGGCGCTATTGATTACTACAAATACAAAAAGTTATCATATATAAGTGTCTTTGATTATGTAGTTGGAGGAATGTATGTTGCAATATTTTTTACAAGTATTTTTGTCCGACAGCTAAACGAATTACAAGACAGTAGTTATACAACAATGTTTTTGGCTCTATTTCTATTGATTTCTTGGCTCTTTAATAAACCTGTGCTATTTGGTTATATTAAATTTGATTATCGATATGATTACACAAAAACAAAATTGTTCTTAAAGATGGCTGGCGGTTTAACCTTTATTTGGGGGCTATTCTTCCTTATCGTATCTGTTCTAAGTTTCCGCATGATTGATAGTTATTCATCACTTGGGTACTATATTTCGTTTGTGGCGTTTTACTTGATGTATTATTACCCTACATCATACATCACAGGAAATATTGAATAGGGGGATTTTATGAATTTATATGTTTTACTAGCTGCGATATCTGCACTGGTTCTTTATCAACTAATAATATTAGTTTTTGGAAAAAAGAGAACGGAAATTGGCTATATAATAACAAGTTCTATTCTTATTGGATTTGTCTATTTCTTCTTTTTTGATTCTTTGGTTTCAACTTATGGACAATATTACCAATATGGGACTTTAGCAATTATATTATTGTATTTCTTTACGGGGAATCTAAAGAAATATTTTAAAAAAGATATTAGTGAGTACGATTTTTATGCATTAGAAAAAGAGTTGGATGATGTAAAAAATGCATCTGAGCTGTTGAGAAAACGATTTGTATCAACAATCGAGTTACTTCATCAAGGTATTTCTTTCCGTGAAAGTGACAATACAATCTTTGGATCAGACCGTTTCATAACGATAATGGGCTTAGAATCAAATCAATTTACTACCGAAGAATTTGAAAGCATAATCTATAAAGATGATATTATTCAATACCGTTCGTCCCTTGAAAAAACAACAAAAAGAAATCCTATTTACACATTGAATTATCGCATCATTATTCACGATGAAATTCGCTGGGTAAAAGAAGTAGGAAAAAGAATTTCAATCAACAAAAAAATTGGATATATTTCCTTGGTAAGTTTAGTTGATATTAAACAATATCCTACAACCGAAATTGAAGTTCTGAACGCTCTAAAAAATGAGAAGAATTTATATAATGAAATGCAGAAATGTACAAGAGAAAAAACACCGTACCATTTAATCTTAATTCACTTAACTAACATCCCAAAAATTAACGAAAAATATGGTCGTGAAGTTGGCGATTTAATGATGGGAGAATACATCAAAAAAATGCGTTATAATTTCATAAAAGAAGATCAAAGTTTGTATCGAATTGGGGGAATTGATTTCGCATTATTAATTAAGGATGAAAAGAAATTTGAATTCTTAAATAGAGCTTTATCAGGCAGCGGTGATTTAATGAACTTGAAAATGGTGTTTGGTGGAATAACACAAACTTTATATCCGAATTTAGGAATATCTGCTGCGCCATATGAAGGTGTAAATCCCGATAAAGTATTAGAACAGGCAAAAGAAGCATTGTCCGTTTCACTGAAAGACACTACAAATAGCAATTATATATTTTACGATCGAATTTAATTATAAAATTATTGTGAAAAATTATAATAATATTGTAATAACATTACTTTATCATTTCAAATCAGTTTACAGTAGGTCTATTAAAAAATATTTCATTTAAAAATATCGCTCTAAAAGAAATTTTTTTATCATAGTCAGCTTAATATATTTTACTATGTTTACATCTGTTAGGCTTTACGAAAAACATTGTTAGAATTTCTTTAAAATATTGTAAAAAATACATTATTAAATTTTAATATACACCACACATATAAGAATGGATATGTTTAATTAATTTATATCAAAAAAAACTTTGAATTATTGCTGCACTTGTTTAGTTTTTTGATTTTAAATATTTATTGTTAGAAGGAGGCAATTTTATGAGTTTTTCAGCAATCATTTTAGCAGCAGGTTCTGGTAAAAGAACTGGATTAAAATACAATAAAGTGTTATACGAAATTCACGAGAAAAGAATCCTCGATTATAGTATTGACACAATGAAGAAATTTCCGATTATTTCAGAAATTATCTTAGTTGTTGCTCAAGAAGAGTATGATTTCTTTTTGAAGGAATATGAAGATGTTGTAGATATTATTGTTGTTGGTGGGGCTGAACGACAAGATAGTGTTTATCAAGCTCTTAATAAAGCCAAGGGAGATTATGTAATTACTCATGATGGGGCGAGACCGTTTATTCCCCTTAAGGCATTTAAGCACATGTTTGAACTCGTGAGCCAATATCGTTCCGTGACAATGGGCGTATTGGTTAAAGATACGATACAAGAAGTGGATGGAAACCGCGTGGTTAAAACACTGAATCGTTCAAAACTAATTGCTACACAAACACCACAAGCCTTCGAAAAAAAGCTACTACTAGATGCACATATCAAAGCTCGTCAAGATCACTATATTGGGACTGATGATACAGGGTTAATAGAAAAATACTACCAAATAAGTGCATATTATGTTACTGGAGACTATCGCAACATCAAATTAACAACTTTAGATGATATAAATTTATTAGAGGTGATTTTATGATTCGCATTGGACACTCTACTGATATTCATCGTCTGGAAGAAAACAATAGACTAATTATTGGGGGAGTATCAATCCCTTCAATATTAGGAAGTGTTGGACACAGCGATGGGGATTGCTTACTACATACAGTATGTGAAGCATTAATTGGTGCATTAGCTCTTGGTGATCTAGGTAAGTTATTCCCGGATACTAGTGAAGAGTTCAGGGGGATTAATAGTAGTTTACTTGTTAAAAAGGTAATGAAAGAAGTAAAACGTTTGGGATATAAGGTGGTAAATATTGATTCTACGGTGTTTTTAGAAGAACCTAGACTCAGTGTCTATAAAGATAAAATGCGTCAAAATATCGCAAATTTACTTGAAATAGACATATCTCAAGTTAGTGTCAAGGCTACAACAGGTGAAAAAGTTGGAATAATTGGTAGAAAGGAAGCAATCATGACAGAAAGTGTTGTTTTGGTTGAGAAGGTGTAATTATGGAAAATAAAAAACTTTACAAAGTTAGTGACAATGCACAAGTTACTGGCGTATGCCAAGGAATCAGTGAATATTTGAATATGGATGTTTCGATTGTTCGTATTTTAACTGCATTAGCAGTCATATTTACAGGGGCAGGGCTAATTGTTTATATTGTACTGGCAATTGTGTTACCCGATAAGAAAGATGTTATCCAAAAACAAGAAGAGGAAGAAATTTACACTGATGAATATGCGTATAATGAGGATGAGTATCGTATTTAAGGCTTGAAGGTGATCCTATGTTAACACCAAAGCGTTATCTGTTATTAATATCTTTTGGGTTTGGAATCCTGTTTTATTTAGGTAATCCAGCAATACCCCTATATACAACGAGTCTAAACATCCGAGAAGGGATTGTTGGATTCTTTTTTGCAGCTAATGGGATTGGATTATTGGTTTTCGCAACACTCTGGGGAGCGATTGGGGATATTAAAGATCGCAATAAGGTACTAGGAATTATCTTTTTTGGCTTTGCTATTGGACAAGGACTATTTGGATTATTTACCAACAGTTACTTGTTGCTGTTTGCAGCAATGGTTAGTGGAATATTTAGTGCTGGTGTACTTGTAAATATTTATTCCTATATTAACGATACATATAAAGAAGAACAAGAGCGGAATAAAATGCTTAGTTATGCAGTTTCATTATATATTTTAGGTGGAGCTATTGCATATATTCTTGGTGGGTATATGGCTCGACATCTTGCTCCCAATTATGATTTGGTATTTTTGATTCAAGCGTTACTCTTATTATTGTTTGGACTATATATCTTTTTTGAAAAAACAGATCTTGTTGATATTGATCATCATTTAACAAGGAAATATTTTTGGGATAATATAAAACAAATAAGAAAATTCCCGTGGGTACCAATCTATACGATAACTTTGACATTCTTTATTAGTTTTTCTCATAATAATGTTAAACGATTCTTAGATTACTATATTATTGATTTGCAGTATGATGCTGTGCAACTTGGAACATTAGTATTTGTCGTTGGAATAATTGGATTACTAGCTAATTTATTTATCGCGCCATATTTCTTGAAAAGATTGCATAATTTCAGGTTCTTGCAAATACAGTTTTTACTTTCACCAATTTTACTTTTCTTAACATTTCAGACCTCTAATGCACTGATTGGGATGTATACATTCTATATTGGTTATTCAATTTTGTTGGCGGTATACGAGCCTACAGCAATTTCTGTAATGTCTAGTAACAAAAGCGTTTCCCAAGGGGTTTTAGTTGGTGTGAGACAAAGCGTAGTGGGTCTTGGGATGACACTAGGATTTATTTCGGGAGGATTTCTATATGAAATAAATAATAGATATGTCTTTTATTTGGCCGTACTATTCTATATAATAGTTTTCGTAGGATTTACTATATTGGTTTTGATAAAAAATAAAGAAGTAAAATCATATAACAAACCACTTGTAAAGGAGGAATAACATGATAGAAACAGAACATGGTAATTTTGAAATTATTAAAGATTATAAAGAAGCTTTGGAAATAAAAGCTTTTAATGATCGTTATGTTGATTATTTAGACAAATACATGTACATTGTTGGAGATTATAGTGCTGATATGTTGAGATTTAAAGGTTTTTCTGAGGAAAATCACCATAAAATACCAGATTACTTAATGGAATCAGCAACACCAAATGCGCCGTATTTCGTGTTAAAAAGAATAAATAAGGAATAATCCTTATTTTTTTTAGCATATTGGTTAACAGTTTGATTTTTGTGATGTATAATATGTATGCTTAAGTAAACGAGGTGATTTCGATGAATTCTGAAGCAATCGAAAAGCAAGTAAAAGAAATATTACATAAAGTAAGACCATATCTACAACGAGATGGTGGCGATGTCAGATACGTAAACTTCCAAGATGGTATTGTTTATGTTGAAATGATGGGAGCTTGTGTTGGCTGTGGAGCCCTAGATTCAACACTAAAAGACGGTATTGAAGCAATTTTGTTAGAGGAAGTTCCCGGTATTATAGGGGTAGAAAACATATAAAAGAAAACGCGAGTTTTCTTTTTTTTTATTGCTTTAAACATTTTGATTTATTTGATATACTATAAATGAGTAATCAAAAATTGAGGAGTTTTAATGATGAATGTGAATGACATTGTTAAAGGAGAGATTACTGCAATCAAGCCATATGGCGCATTTGTTAAAGTTGATAATGAATATGTAGGATTAATTCATATTTCAGAATTTAGCGATGGCTTTGTCCGTAGTATTGAAGACTATGTATCTCTTGGAGAGGTTATTGATTTATTCGTTTTAAAAGTGAATGGTAAGAAACTAAGTTTGAGTTACAAAGCAATTCATAAACGAAAGAAACGATATGATATTTCACTAGATATGGGGTTTGCTCCTTTAAAGAAATCTTTACAGAACTGGATAAAAGATTATAAAAATAAAGACGGTGAATAATCACTGTCTTTATTTTTGCCATGTAAAGGCTTTTTTATATACATTTTAATTGTAATATGATACTATTTATCCGTAAATAGGAGGTAGTATCTATGAGTAATTATATTAAAGTTGATTATAGCAAAGCAGAGCAGTTTTTTGACGTAACAGAGCTATCAAAAATTGAGAAAGAAATTCAATTGGCTCACGATATACTTCATAATAAAACAGGTAAAGGGAAAGATTTCCTTGGATGGGTAGACTTACCCCTCAATTATGATAGAGAGGAATTTAACCGTATACAAGTTTGTGCAAAGAGAATTCGCCAACAATCAAATATTCTCTTAGTTATTGGGATTGGTGGATCATATTTAGGAGCGAAAGCTGCGCTTGAAATGTTAAACAAACAGTTTAAAACAATTGAAGATTTAGAGATTATTTTTGTTGGCCACCATATTAGTAGTAGTTATATTCAAGATTTGGTTGATTATATTTCCGGAAAAGACTTTAGCATCAATGTTATCAGTAAGTCTGGAACTACAACAGAGCCAGCCATTGCCTTTCGTGTATTTAAACAACTTTTGGAAGATAAATATGGAAAAGCAGAAGCAAAAAATCGAATTTATGCAACTACAGATAAATCTAAAGGAGCTTTACGCACTTTAGCTATTAATGAAGGGTATGAAACGTTTGTTGTTCCCGATGATGTTGGGGGAAGATTTAGTGTTTTAACAGCAGTAGGACTTTTACCAATTGCTGCTTCAAATATTGATATTAATAAAGTAATGCTTGGAGCGAAAGATGCTTTAGAGGCTTTAACTGTCAACAGTTTAGAAAATGAGGCATATAAATACATTGCCATCCGTAATCTGTTATATCGAAACGGTAAAAAAATTGAAATGTTAGTTAACTACGAGCCTTCTTTACTCTTTGTTGGTGAATGGTGGAAACAGTTGTTTGGCGAAAGTGAAGGAAAAGAAAATTTAGGACTTTTTCCGGCGAGTGCTTCTTTTAGTACCGATTTACATAGTTTAGGACAATATATTCAAGATGGAGAACGAATTATGTTTGAAACAGTCTTGAATATCGAAAAGCCTTTACGTGAGATGGTGATTCAAGAAGTTGCTGAGGATTTAGATGGATTAAACTATTTAGCTGGTAAAACGGTCGACTTTGTAAACAAAAAAGCTTTTATGGGAACTGTTTTAGCACATAATGATGGTGGAGTTCCTAATATCATTATCAATATTCCAGAGATTTCACCATATAGTTTTGGATACTTAGTATACTTTTTTATGGTAGCATGTGGAGTAAGTGGATATGTCCTTGGTGTCAATCCCTTTGATCAACCAGGTGTAGAAGCGTATAAAAGAAATATGTTCGCATTATTAGAAAAACCAGGATATGAAGAATTGACAAAAGAATTAAAGAAACGTTTAAAGTAGGGTAATTCGCAAGAGTTACTCTTTTTAACGAATTTGAGGAAAAGATATGAACGATAAACGAGTATATTATTCTGAATTAGCATTATTTCTTGTAACAATTATTTGGGGACTTGGCTTCCCTATAACCGATATAGCAATTACAGCAGGATTCGGAGAAAACACCATCATGTTTGGACGATTTTTTACTGCTTCTATTATTCTGACAATCATCTTTTATAAACGTCTAAAACACATCTCAAAATCAATTATCATATACGGTATTATAACAGGTGCATTTTTATTCCTTGGGTTCTATTTTCAAACGTTGGGAAATGTCTATACTACGTCATCTAACAATGGGTTCATTACTCAGCTAAATATTGTTTTTGTCCCTGTTTTATACTATATCTTCTTTCGTAAAAAAGTGAATACTTATAATATCATTAGTATTGTGGTTGCCATTCTAGGTATGTATATTTTATCGGCTCAAAATGGTTCATTTAGTAGCATTAATATTGGCGACTTTTATACACTGATATGTGCTATTATGATTGCATTCAATGTTACGACAGGTTCTTATTTCCAAAAGAAATATAATTATGATCCAGCGCTCTTTGTTTTAATAAATATTTATACTTCTCTTGCCTTATCGACAATATTTATGATATCATTCGATACGTTGCCTAATATTGGAGTAGTATCATACTGGCCCCTTTTGGTTTTAGGAATATTTAACACAGCACTAGGGTTTTTGGTGCAAAGTTATGCTTTGAAACTAAGTTTACCAACTAGAGTAAGTCTAATTGTAGCCTTAGAAAGTGTTTTTGCCGCTGTTGCAAGTGTCTTGATTCTAGACGAATCTGTTACTGTGGCTTTGATTGTTGGAGGAGTACTAATTATTTTTGGAGTCCTCATCACGGAATTAAAACCGTTTCACCGTAAATTTCAACAAAGAAAGAAAGTGAATGAATTATGATTTTAGAAATTATTGGATATATTGCGTCACTCATTGTATTGGTGTCGTTACTGATGAGTTCCATTAAAAAACTCCGTTGGATAAACCTAATCGGAGCACTATTATTCGGAATATATGGGTTTCTAATTGGAAGCATACCAACTGGAGCTATGAATATGGGGATTGTCTTTATCGATGCATACTATTTAGTGAAGATGTATCAAAACAAAGATTTCTTTAAGATTTTACAAATTGATCAAAATTCTGAGTATTTGAAATCTTTTTTCAAATTTTATGATAAAGATCTAAGTTCTTTTGTCGACTATGAGCACGTTAATGTTGATGAGGCGGCTGTTAAATTCTATATTTTAAGAAATATGACACCAGCCGGAGTTTTTATAGCTGATGAATACGATAAAAACACTTTAGAAATCAAAATTGATTATGTAGTTCCACAGTATCGAGATTTCAAGATTGGATCATTTGTTTATGCATCACAAAAAGAAGCATTTAAAAATATGAGTTATACACAATTGGTTGTATTTACTGATCATTTAGAACATAAAAAATATCTGAAACGAATGGGGTTCCATATAGAGAACCTAAATGGAAAAGAAGCATATATTAAAAACATATAAAAAAGCGCTGTTAAGCGCTTTTTTTATTGTTCATAATTGCGAAGATGAATGGTTTTTCCGCTTGCTTTTGCAGTAATTGAAGTAACATCATAGTAATTTTCACCATCTGCTTGAGAGATTTGTGGTGATGTAAATGTTGCTGTAATAACTTTACCTTTAAAATGAGTAACATAGCGCTTAAATTTCGTGTGCAATCCTAGGTAGATTGTGAAGAATATTGGTAGCATTAAGAACTTGCGAATTGTATGAACTACAATTACATCCAAATATGGTGATGTAATATCCCCTTCTGGGCTAATTTGCATTCCTCCACCAAAATATCTACCATTATTCATTGTAACAAGAAACGCTTTATCATAATGATGTGTTTCACCATCAACTGTGATTGTCAATGGTTCAGGAATATATCTAAATAGAGCTTTTAACGTATTAATTAGATAACTAAACTGACTTTTCCCTTTTGATTCATTCATTAGATACCCTACATATCCATCAATACCAAAACCGGTACCATTTATAAAATACGTTTTAAATCCAGTGTCATAAGTAGATTCCATAATGTGTTGAGGTAAAGAATCATTATTTTTTAACGAACGCAAGAAATCATTCCCAGAACCGTTACTTTTAAGATATATGTCTTGCTTAATATCAAGATTAATGATGTTGTTTACGAAATGATTTATTGTTCCATCTCCGCCTAGCAAGATGATTTTATCGATGTGATCCTTGTCTAATAAATAGTCTTCAATATCTGTGATTTTTAAGATGCTTTTTAAACGAAAAGGAATTCTATTTTTTTTATAATAGCGAACTAATTTATGAGTTTGAATATTTGATTTTGCGTTTTTTGATAGTGGGTTATACAAGATTAAGTCCATCAAATCACTCCTTCGAAGAAATTATATCATAATATCAAATTTTATTATATTCATTTATTACATGAATTTATGGTATAATTTTTGTATGTTATTGTATATTTTAATATACAAATTGAATATTGAGTGGTGACGAGATGTATTTAGAGAAAATTGTGAACAACATTGATGAAATGAAGCAATTGGCAGAAGTGGTTGCAGCAACTGTCTTTCCAGGGTTTTTAATTTGCTTAGAAGGTGATCTTGGGGCGGGAAAAACGACGTTTACTAAGTTTTTGGGTGCCGCATTAGGAATAACTGACGTTATAAATAGTCCGACATTTACGATTATGAAAATATATGATGCAAAGGTGCCTTTATACCATATGGACGTATATCGCTTAAACGGCATTGGCGCAGATTATGATTTAGAGGAATACATTTATGGAGATGGGGTTTGTGTTATTGAGTGGTATAACAATATTGTTGACAGTATGCCAGATAATAAGTTAGTGATAGAAATTGAAATAATCGACCAAGAAAAGCGTAAATTGAAAATTGATGGAGGTGGAATATATGAAAAAGTCGTTAAAGAGATTAGTAATTGATTCTTCTACGAAATATCTATATATCGCCTTATTTGATAATTTTGAGATGTTAGAGTGTTATTATGAAGCAGGAGAAAACAATCATTCCGTTGTATTAATGAACCAAATTGAAGCAATCTTCCTTACAAACAAAATGGAAATAAGTGATCTTGATGAAATTTTTGTTGGGGTTGGACCTGGAAGTTACACTGGTCTTCGTATTGGGGTTGTAATTGCAAAAATGTTTGGTTGGAATAATCAAATTCCAGTCTTCACTGTGAGTAGTTTAGCACTAATGGCAAGTAGTGTTTCAAAAAACGGGTTGGTACTTGCGGAAATAGATGCCCGCAGAGGGAATTCTTTTCTAGGTCTTTATGACATAGAAGAACAGTATATTACTCAACAAGATACGGAACAGTTAACCAACTTAGAACGATACAAATCATCAATAAACAAGCCGTTTACCGTAGTTAGTAAAGGGATACCAAATATGAAAGTGATTATCGAATCAAAAATGTTTCACGCAGTTGAAAATATTCACGAATTGAACCCTAATTATTTGCGTTTAACAGAAGCGGAAAGAAACCTAAATTCATAATTTATACACAATAATTTTGTAAGATAGTTATAAGGTGGTGACGGCATGAGTATTTTAAGTATTAAGAATTTACATAAAAGCTACACACATGGTAGCAACACCACACATGTTTTGAAGGGTATCAATTTAGATATCGAAGAAGGTAGTTTTGTATCGATCCTAGGACGTAGTGGATCGGGGAAAACTACTCTTTTGAATGTTTTAAGCACATTGTTGGATTATGATAAGGGCAAAATTGTTATTGATGGCCACGATATAAGCAAACTTAAATCTCGAAAAATTAATACAATTCGTAATAATTATATTGGATTTGTTTTTCAGGAGTTCAACTTGGTAAAAGATATGAGTGTATTAGATAATGTCGCAACACCACTCATTTTAAACGGGTTTGGGTTTAAAGAAGCACGTGAAAAAGCGTTTAAAGCGCTAGAAAAAGTAGGGTTAGAACAATATACAAAAGTGCGACCTCCAGAGTTATCTGGTGGGCAACAACAACGTGTTGCAATTGCTAGAGCAATTGTCAATGATCAACAAATTATTTTATGTGATGAGCCAACAGGAGCGTTGGATGATTATACGGCTGTAGAAATCTTGAAATTACTTCAAAATTTGGCTAAAACAAAGACTATAATTATGGTTACACACGACGAAGCATTCGCTAAAAACTATAGCGATCGTATTATTATGCTCGTTGATGGAAATGTTGTCAAAGATGAAATTCTTCACACCAAAGAAAAAGTAGCTCATACAAAAAAAGAGTTAAAGGAAAAATCTGCTGGATTCTTAAATCTTTTGATGTATTCATTTTTAAGTATGGATATTGATAAAAAGAAATTTGGGAAAACATTCCGCACATTTAGTATTTCCTTAACTCTTTTTATTGTTGTCTCTATTGTCAATCAGAACCTCGATATCTTTACAGAGCGCTATTTAAACTTCTTTGTGCAAAGTGAAGCTGCTGATAAAAACATTGTCTTAGATTTTATTTACCAGTTTCTGGAACAAAATATATCATCATTAATTCAAGTTATATTGTATATCTTAATTGGATTCTGTATCATTTCATACCTCTTTGTTTTTACGATAAATATTATCAATAAGAAACGTGAAATCGCTGTATTAAAAGCTTTTGGTGCATCTCAAGAAGAGATTGCCTTATTGTTTATGTTACGTCCAATCAAATTTACAATCGCAATCTTTAAAGATACATTAATCTACACCTTTATTTTGATTTTACTGATTAATCGTGTATTTAATTTTGGTAGTATTCTTGTCGCAGACTATTTGGAATTCTTTATCAATATTGTGCATGTTGTCTATGGCGTTATTGTTTCGTTACTTATTAATCAGGATTTAAGTTATATTGATTTTCACATTCATTACTCCCATATCGGTTATATTTTTATGATTGTTCTAGGACTATTCATGATTGGCTCGTTAATTCCAGCTTATTCAATCTCTAGAAGTAATACAATCAGGATGTTGGCATCAGAATGATTGAGTTACGTAATTTAACTAAAGTATATGGGACAGTGAATTATAATGTAATCGCATTAAGTGATATTAACTATAAGATGGATAAAGGTGAAGTTGTTGTTTTATTAGGAAGATCAGGGAGCGGAAAGAGTACATTATTAAATATTTTAGGCGGATTTGATCGTACATATGCAGGACATTATATCTTAGATGGCGAAAATATGCGTGAAAAAACAGAAAGAGAAATTGATACGATACGTAAGCGTCGCATCGGTTTTGTATTTCAACAATATGTTTTATTAAACAATCTAACCGTTTTAGAAAATGTCGAGATAGCATTAAAGGTTATTGGTGTGGTTAATCAAGGTAGCCGTAAACGCGCCGCATTACACGCCTTAAAATTGGTTGGCTTACGTGATCATGCTGATAAATTCCCTTATGAATTATCAGGAGGGCAAAAACAGCGTGTTGCAATTGCTAGAGCATTTGTTAAAAATCCTGACATAATCATTGCTGATGAACCAACAGCAGCATTAGATTCACGAACAAGTAAAGAGATTTTAGATCTTTTAAAAGACTTATGTCGTACAAAACTACTAATCATTGCAACGCATAATAAAGCGATTGTTCGTGATTACGGTAGTCGCGTTATTGAATTAAAAAGTGGATATACCATTAAAAATGATTTAATCACAGATCCATCAAAAGTGAATGTTGATGAATTGGATTTAATCATTGATAAAGAGATTTTTGAAGATAATGAAAAAATTCAAAAGATCATTGATATTGAGCAACATGTTAGTGCAGAAAATAAGGAAACAGTATTGAAGGATCTTGGTGTTGATTTAGAGAACTTTACACTCAATAATCAAGATGAGTTTAGTATAGATGAAGAGTTGAAAAAACGCCTTATTAAGGAAAGAATGCGTAATACTAAACTTAATACTAGAATTTATCGCTTCTTGCAAACGAGTGATCATTTTCATGGAAAGAAAAACTATGCGAACAAATCATTCTTTAGAAACATTGGATTACATGTCTTTAGTGCATTGATCTTTACCATATTTCTTCTAACCATTGTCTTTGGATTAAATTTTGTTACTGAAACATTTGGTGGCTTTAATGAAAAAGCGATGTATTCAAGAACGATGAATAATGAAAATGTTCTCTATTTTGCACAAAACGAGTTTGAAATGGATGAAATCGACCAAGATTTATATCATGATTTAGAAGTATATTTCATTAGTGACTTTACACAAACAGAGATTGAGACATCAAAGTTTCTTGATGAATTACTAATTGATCCATATTTCAGATATCAATATGAACAAGATAAAATTATGTATCTCTATAATGAACTTGCAGCCCAAGGTTTAGAGGATATCTTCGCGATATACTATAATAATTCAAGTATTATTTTGAGCCAAGAAAATGACGAGATTATTTTCTCTGATTTAAGCCGAACCTACCAAAATGTCGTAACTCATCCAGAACCTTACACATATGTAACAGAATTCATGACAGCTGACTTAGATCCAAACAGTATTTATCAATATAATTTTGTTTACAGTGAAAGCAACGCTGAAATCTTGCAAGATCACATGTTAGAAAACAGTAGATTGCCAGTAACAGATGATGAAGTAGTTATCCCAGTATCGTATTTATTTGATTATGAGATTTTAAATCCTGATGATTTCAAAGATGAACACGGAAATATCTTGGAAATTATTCCAAGTGACATGATCACCGATAAATTCTTAGATATGCCAGAAGCGGATCGAAAACTTGAAATCACTCGTAATGTGATTACTTTTAACGATGAAGGCGATGATTATACAGAACAATACGAAACACTAACACAAGAGTTTACTATTGTTGGATTGATTAACTTTGATGGAGATATTAATCCGTATTTGGAAATGCGCGATGATGTCTTTGTTGCAAATAATGCAAGTCGTAATTTTAGCTTTATTTTTAGTAAAGATGCCGAGGAATATGTCAATTTCCAAGTAGTTGATAACGCTACATATGGTGATTTTACAAAATCAATTCAATATGCTGAAATCTCAAAAGAAAATTATTATGATAATGACGTAGATTTAATTGAAGCCGAATTTAATGAAACGTATATCGCTGATATCAAAACTGCCATCTCATTACAGTTTGAAGAGTGGATAACAACACTAAATGATGCGTCTGAGCTTGTTGCTACATATGTTCAAAGTGTTTTAGACGGTGGTAATCCTAGTCCTGTATTCTTAGGGAATGTAATCGATAATGAGATGTTTGAGGGTCTTACATATGGGGATTTACTTGATTACTATTTGGCACAACATATGTTGGTTATAAACGATCGTACTGAATTTGAGTCTCTAACAGATATAAATTATTCAACAAGAACCTTTGATGCATTATTAGCAGATGCTGATACTGCATACAATCGATTGTTATTAAATACAGAATATCAAGATGTTTTAGAAGTATTTGGTGATGTTAGTCGCTTGACATACCAAGAAACGACAAACCGCATCATCTATAACGAATATGGGCAATTTTTTAATAATCAATTTTATGAAAGTTATAATGAAGATAGTTATGATTTAAAGCTCGTATCTAGTTTTGAACGAGAATATGGTAGTATCTTAAGCCTTGTTTACTTAGTAGTCCCAAGAACCTTATTAGATATCATTCCATTCTTAGATACTTTTGTTGGAATGATTGGTAACTTAGAACAAAATCCAGGGTTTATTCGTTTTATGGAAAGTACCAATTTAGATTTACTTATCAGCAGTATTAGTACAAACGCTGTCCGTAGTTTAGTAATGGTTATATTGTATACGGTTGTATACTTGATTTTAATGATTTCAGTTATCTTCTTAAGTAGTGTACTGATTAATTTATATGGAAATATATACGAAACAGCAACACGAAAAAGAATAAAAGAATTAGCGAGTTTGCGTGTTTTAGGAACATCATATGATGATATATATGATATGGTAAAAATTGAAAATACAAGGGTAGCCATCTTTAGTTATGGGTCATTCATAGCAATTTTACTAATTTTGAGTAACTTGAATTTGTTTACAGATGCTCCAATCAACCACTTCTATATGCCATTGCTTGGGTTATTCTTTGATTTTAACTTATATGATGTATTTGTTATGAATTACGTTGTTATCGTTGCAGTGTCTTTGATTTTCTATTTCTTCATCTATCGATTTATCATCCGAAGAGTTTCAACTAAGAAAATCACCAATATTGATACCATCAAAGCAATTAAGGATGGTGATAACTTATGATTGAAGTAACAGAATTAAAGAAAGTTTATCCAACAAAAGAACGCGATTTTATTGCATTAAAGGATGTTAGTCTTAAGTTTGAACCAGGGGAATTTATCGCTATTTTAGGTGAAAGTGGTTCGGGAAAAACAACATTTTTAAATATGATAAGTGGTGTTGATGCCAAGACAAGTGGGAAAATTGTTTTCAACAATATGGATGTTGATAATTTTAACGATTCCAAATGGCGCGAAATACGAAATCAAGAAATTGGTTTCATTTTCCAACGGTTTAACCTAATTGATCACCTAACAGTAATGGAAAACGTAGTCTTACCATTAATATTAACAGGTAGCGATAATGTTGTTGCCCGTGAAATCGCTTTACGATTGTTAAAAGAAGTTGGGTTAGAAGGTGTCGATGATAAACTGGCAAGTGAATTGAGTGGTGGGCAACGTCAACGTGTTGCGATTGCCAGAACAATTATTGTTAATCCAACAATCATCCTTGCTGATGAACCAACAGGGGCATTAGATAGCACGACAGCTAAAGACATTATGGCTCTAATTCAAAAATTTGCTCCAGGTAGAATCATCATTATGGTTACACATGATGAAGATTTGGCATATAAAAATGCAACCAGAGTTGTTCGTTTACACGATGGTGAAGTTATCAGTGATGAAGTTGTAAAAGAGAAAAACAGCATAAAACGCGATTCTGCAAATCGTTTATTAATGTATGAAACAAAAGTAAGTAAACGACTTAGAAAGCGTCTATTAAAGCAATTTCCAGAGATGGAAGAAGATTTGATAGTGGGACAAATGTGCCACGTTCCTCTGGAACGTAAATATATAAGTAACAACCCTGTTTTTACAAGAAAAATTGCTCGTGAAAACTATAAACAGAAAATAAAAATTAATCGACGTATTTTATTAAGCTTTATTATTAGTATTAGCTTATTGTTAATAGTGAATATAGTAATGAAAAACATTACAGCCTATAACTTTAATTTGTTCGATGTAAACAATAATTATCAACAGTTCCTTGTTTCAGATTATGATGATGAAACAACAGCAATGGCTACATTAGATGCGATGGATATTGTTAATGAGACTAGTATGTATTATGAACTGTATTTACAGGAATTATATTTGGTAAATGATACTACTAGGTTTGAATTAACATCAAGTGATAACGCAGTTAATAAAGGGGTATTTAGTCCTAAATTAGTAACATTACCAGAAGAAGAAGCGAATTTCTATTTGAATAATCAAATATTATATGGTTCATATCCAGATGAAGATTTTGAAGTTCTTGTTAGCAGTGAGTTTTTATTAACCAGATTTTATTCCTTTAGTTTAGGAAAACAATATAATGTAGGCGCTACTTTAGATGTTGATTCACTTAATGAATTTATTGGGCAAACATTGTATGTATGTGGTGAAACACTTCTAACTGATGATGATAGCATGCCTGCTTTAAGTGTTATTTCTTCTGAATGTAAAGGTTTTGAAATATCAGGAGTATTAAATTCATTTTATAACGGTATAAATTATACCGGACATATATTTACGACAGTTACAGGCTTTACCGATTATATTGATTATTTAAAATATGATAAATTCTTTACACGTGCTGACGAATATTATGATTCATATGTCTCATTTTATGTGAATGATATTGATCAAACAATTGATTTAAGCGCCTTAGGAGAAACATTAGATGCGACTGTTTCTAATGATCAATTACGTGAATACTATGAAACGAGAAGTTTAGAAGATATGCTTTATTATATCTATTTAGCGATTTTCTCGAGTTTAATTATTATATCAGGAACTATTGATATCAACATTGTCGCAAGTAGTGTTGTTTCAAGAATCAAGGAAATTGGGATTTACTCTTGTATAGGGGTAAGTAAAAAATCAATTCGTAATATGTTTGTATTTGAAACATTAGAAATTGCCCTAAGGATATTGTTGATTAATAGTATTATCTTTGTTGGAATTGCCCTTGGATTTAAACTGCTGTACAAAAATATTGTTGTTGATTTAACGGTATTTGAGAGCATATTTGGTGTAAATGAAATGTTTAGTTATCAAATATTCTTTAGTGTATTTGTCATACTTGGCGCAGTTGGATTCTTATTTATCAGTGTTTTAGTTCCAAGTTTTAGAGCCGCTAATATGCGTGCTATTGATGCTTTAAGAAGTGAGTGATTAGGATGAGCCGTGGCGATATTATATTACGTTTAGTAGATGTTGAACGCATTTACGAAACTCAAGAAGGAAGAAAAATTGTAGCACTTAACAAAGTGACTACTTCCTTTAAACGTGGAGAATTTGTTGCGGTTGTAGGTAAGTCAGGTAGTGGTAAATCAACTCTTATCAATATCTTAGGTGGTTTAGATCGTCCTGATGGAGGTGATTATTTCCTAGAAGGGAATAACATCGTTGATATTAATGAAGGTCATTGGGATGCTATTCGTAATGAAAAAATTGGATTTATTTTTCAAGAATACCACCTCATTGAATATCTAAGTGTATATAAAAACGTTGAGATAGCATTGAAATATCAAAACACAATGAATCAAAAAATTAAAGATGCCAAAATAAAAGAAGTATTAACACAAGTAGGAATTATAGATCATATGCATAAATTACCAAATCAGTTAAGTGGTGGACAACGTCAACGTGTTGCGATTGCGAGAGCTTTGGTAAAAGATCCAGATATAATACTAGCAGATGAACCAACAGGAGCACTTGATCATAAAACAAGTGAAATTGTTATCGAATTGATTAAAGGTCTTAGTAAAGAGCGTCTTGTTTTAGTTGTTACGCATGATCGCGGAATTGCTAACGATCACGCTACAAGAATTATTGAATTAACTGAAGGGCGTTTTACAAGCGATCTAATTCGTGAAAATATACCGCAAACTTATCAAAATGTTTATAAGAAAACGAAACCAACAAATTTAAGTTTAAAAGATAAGTTCGAACTTACATTCCGAAAAATTCGTTCACAATTATTACGAACAATTTTTACAGCCCTATCTTTAGCTTTGGCATTTAGTTTTACAATATTGTTTAATGGTGTAGAACGAGGAATTAGTGGCGCATATGATGCTTACTTTGAAGCATTAAATAAGACGAATAGTTACGCGTTTAGTATTGAATCTCTCGATGAAATTGTCAGTCGGGATGGTTTTGAAGAAGCAAATGATGAGATTTACAATTCATTTTTGTCATATTTTTATGATCAACAAAGTGAAATTATTGCTGGAAACAGCGCAGATATGGCGTTCAGTTACGAGAGTGGTGGCGTAGAACACGTTGGTACTATTTACTCACGCCCTGATGTTTTAGGAGAATATAAACTACGCTTAATTGATGTTGGTAATATAGATGAATATAGTTATAGTGACTTATTTATTGGAGATAGTGATTACCCATACGATTATGATGAAATTATGGTTACCAGCAAATTCTATCGTGATTATTTCAGGATTGATGATAATGTATTAAATCTAAATGATTTTGTTGGAGATACAATGATGTTACCAACATATACATTTGATGTGTTACCTGGTATCTATAACTTTGAAGAATATTTAGACGGCTTAATTGAGTTGTCTGATGGAACTATTATTACAGGGAATACAGTTGACACTCCAGATGCTTTAAAGGTTCGTTTCTTGAATCTTAACCTTCCTGATTACTGTTACTATTACGATGATCTAGATGAAAATTATCAATACCGTTGCGAACAAACATTAGAAGATGATAAATTCACAGATTATTTTGATTCAATAGAAGAATATATTGATTATATTGATAATTTTAAAGACCAAGTAAATAATATTAATCCAGAGTATTTTGATGTATTATTCCGTAGTGGAGCGATTTACTACCTTGTTGATGAAAACGAAGCAGTTGATGGATACATCCCTCCGTTTGGAGAGTATTATATTGAACGTGTTTATCGAGCATTGTATGATGATGCTGATGCGCAAGGAACATCTTATTTTGAAAATGGGATATTTAAAGATCAATTAACTCAAAAAGAAATGTTAATAACTGGTATTGTAGAAAATGAACACGAAGCAATTATGTATTTGGATTATAAATCTTATAATGATTTATTTGAGCCATCTCCAACTGTTGAGAATGTAACAGGATACTATAGTGTTAACTTAGCAAGTGGAATTCGCACAGAAAAAGATTTTGAGTTAATTAATATTGCTTTTGATTACTTTGTTGATCCATTGAGCAATGTTTCAGCAACAATTGAAGAGGACTATCGAATCACAAGAACAGAATATATTGAACAAGGAGAAGTTTGTGCAATATACAATATTGATAATATATTAAATGACTCTAACGATCTTGGTGATGTTAGACTTCTTGGTGATGTATTCACATTAACTGATTATTCAGGGTGTAAAGTAAATACAGAGAGTTACCATTACTTAAACAGTATCAGAATTCTCTTTGGAGTATTCTTTAACGCTTTGATGTTGATTAGTATTATTTTCTTTAATATCTTACTTCAAGTTATATTGAGTGAACGTATTGGTGAAATTGGTATTTATCGTAGTGTTGGTAGTACATCTAAAGATATTAAATACTTATTCTTCATTGAAATTGTGATTGAAGTTGTGTTAGCTGCCATCATGAGCATCTTCTTCATCTACTTTGCAAATAACGTAATTAATGAAGTATTTTTAAGCACAATAAACCAAGGTAGTGGTGTTATCACATTCGCAGGAATGAAACTATCACTTGGAGACGATCATACAATTACCAATATCAGTTTCTTCAATTTGGCGTTCTATGTCGTTATGGTCTTTGTTTTACTTGGATATTTTAGTAATCGTAACGTCAGCAAATTAGCAAACACAAAACCAATTGATATATTAAGAGAGGTGGAATAATGAAACGATCACTTCGTATATTTTCATTGCTAATAATGGCTCTTTTAGCCATTGTTTTGGCGTCATGTAGCTCTAGTGCTGAAAATGAATATCTACCAGAATACTGTCGTACATATTCTGGTTTTATGTCAACCGCTTCTAGAGATTTGTATGATTTAGTTGGTGGAGTGAATGAAAGGAATTACCTAAGTGTTATTTCTGAAATCGAATTAGAGTTTGAAGTGGATGACCCTTCTAAAGAAGTAAACTTAAATGGAATTCAATGTTTTCAAAATTTAACTTCACTAACATTGATTGGACAATCATTCAAAGATATTAGTCAAATTAGTGCTTTAAAGAACATTCAAAAAATTTCTCTTATTGATACCAATGTTGTTAGCATTAGTAGTTTTAGTAATTTGAGTAAAGTAAATGCACTAACAATTTCAAACACAAAGACACTTCAAAGTGTCGATGGTGTTGAAGAAATGACAAAATTAACATATCTTGATATTTCAGATAACGGAATTGTAAATATCGATGGATTAAATAATCTTGTTAATCTTGAAACATTGATATTAAGGAATAATGAAATTACATTCTTCCCATCAATTAACAATTTGAATAAATTGAAAGATTTAGATGTTTCAAACAATAATATTATCCAATTGGGTGATGATTTAAGCGGACTTAGTAATCTTGTTACCTTTAATGCGTCAAAAAATCAAATTTGTGATTTAAGTACACTGGATGATTTAGTTGCTTTGGAAACTCTTGATTTAAGTTTTAATGATCTAGGGTGCACCGGGGATTCTCCGGACTTTTCGAGTTTAGAAAACGCTCCTGAATTAACAACCTTATTACTAAATGATAATGATTTGACATCTATTGAAGATTTACGAGGTAAGAACTTACCTCTTATATCTTTACACATCGAGAATAATTTACTGACAGATATTACTCCAATTGGGGCTTATACTACAATTGAAGAACTTAAATTAAACAACAATTTAATTGATAACATCGATGATTTATCAGGAATGGTAAATCTTAGTGAAATTGATTTAAGTCATAATTTGTTAATAGATTTTGAAGATTTACTTAGCATACCGGATTTACAATTCATTGATTTATCAGAAAATCAAATAACCTATATTCCAGTAATTGAATCTGTGTGGCCAAATTTATCTACACTAGATTTACATAGCAATAATATTGTAGATAACACTTATGGTGTTGAAGGACATAGTAATTTAACTACGTTAATACTGAATGATAATGGATTGGTAGAGTTGGGTGGGATTACTGATTTACCTAATTTAGAGAACCTTATCCTCTTTGTTGAGGCGGATGATACAGTAGATCCACCAATCTTAGCTGAAACGAACCCAAATCAGATTAATCTGATATCAAATTCGTTTAACAATGTACCTAGTTTAGACATCATTGATGATACATATACTCTTGATTTAGGATTTGAACTTAGTAATAATGCCCAAATACTTGGATCATTCAATGATATCGATAACTTAGGGATTGTTGATTTAAGCAATATGGACATTGATGTGATTGATATCAATAGTTTTAATTTATTGCCTGATTTAGAAGCAATCTACGTTCAAGACAATAATATTAGTGATATTTCCTTCATTTTAGGAAGTCCAAGCCTTCGCCAAATTAATATTTCTGGCAATCCTGTATCAAATTTAACAATTATCGAAGGGACAACCCAAAATGATTTGGATAACCTTGAACAAGTTGTTGCGAAAGATATTACAACGGCAAATGCATTAACAAATGCATTTATTGATTTACCAGACCTGAACTTCATTGATTTGACAGGGACGAACATCGTGAACATTTCAGGAAGTATTAATGATTTAGCACAGTTGTCAACATTATTAATTGATTCTCCTGTTATTACATCAATTGATCATTCATTTAATAATATCTTTGCGGCATACCGCAGTTCAAATGTTATTAGTTTTGATGGTGGAGAAATCGGTAGTATTACCAATAGTTTCAATGTCGGGAATTATGAGCAAATCGCGATCCTTGATCAAACAACGTTATTAGCAGTACCAATAATTAGCAATTCTTTTAATGATATTTCTGTGAATTTCGAGGATAGTATTGTAATTTCAGGTAATTATTTTGAAACCGTGACAGGTAGTTTCAATAATGTCTCTTGTAAGAATTTATTTTTATCAAACAATGATATTACATCAATAACAGATAGTTTTGGAGGGACAACAGTTAATGAAGAACTAAACCTCCAAAACAATTATATTGCGACATTAGACCTTTCATCAATTATAACTGTCGCATCTTTAGATATGTCATATAATTCACTATCTTCTGTAGAATTTATCGACGGTATTACTGGACTAGAATCACTTGATATTAGCTCGCAACTATCATCAGATGGAACAACTTTAACTTTGACAACTATCGATGGTATAAATAATCTTCCATTACTTCAAGAAGTTGTGATGGATGATCTTGGATTTACGAGTATTGTTGACAGTTTTCAAAATGTTGGGTTAACAACATTTGCACATAGTTTTACAACGAATAAGAACATTTTTATTGAATCTATTTCACCTGAATCCTTCACGAGTAGTCTTTTAACAAATCTGGATTTATCAGGACATCAATTAGATAATATTGATTTCTTAGAACACATTAACTATCTTGAAGATTTAACCATTAGTGTTGATATGCTTGATTTAGCAGTTTTCACTACCTTTGATAGTGCATCAACATTAAATTCTTTAACATTAGAAAGTGTTCAAAGTATTGATGATTTTTCAGTATTTGAAACATACGATCAACTTCAATTCTTTGCGTTAGACAGTTCTGCCACAACAATCATTAATAACTTTGATGGATTGGATAATTTGAATAATGCCAATTTTGATAATGCAGATAGTATTACGGAGATTAACAATTCCTTTAATAATTTCTTAGACTGGAATTTATCTTCAACGTATTTGAATAACTATTCATCTTTAACAGATATCAAAAATAGTTTCGATGTTTATGGAAACGGTGTAAGTAGCTTTAGTGTTGAACTTCCAGGAGAAATTTATGTTCTTAATTCGTTCAATAACCTTCAATCACTCGTTGTTCTTAACGATATTGAACTTGAACCGAATTTTGATAATTTAAGTTTTGATTTAATGACAAGTATTACTCTAAGCAATCCACAGTATGACACATATTCCTTATTTTTGGAGTACTCATCTTTAGATACAATTAATATTGATACATTGTCAAAAAATATTACTAATTTGAGTAACACTAATGTTTCTAACTTTACTGTATCGACAGTTGAGAACACAGTTGACACAGTAAATATCGATATTGCTTCAGATGCCCAAATTGATATGAGTGGCTCAGTATCGGGATTATTTACAATTACTAATGATAGTGAATTTTATTCAATCTTAATGTTGAATGCGAATGTTGTAATCAACAATGAAAACACTTCGATATCTTTTGATGGTGATATTGCTGATTTAACAATCAACAGTAGCAATCTCGTTGAAACAAACTTTGGCTTATTTAATGCCGAGGATGTCATTATTAATTCAAATACATTTACATCTTTTAATACGGAGCGTACAGGAGGATATGACGCAGATACATTGACATTGAATACCCTAGTAACTATCTTGGATATTACAGTATTTGCTACACAAATTCATATTTATGATAATCTTGTCAACACACTTGATGTACAAGCTAGTAGTGCAGCGCTTTATGTTAATACATTGGTTCCGAATTTAGTTCTTAATGCAAATGCTGCGCAAGTTCATTTAAACTATAATTCATTAGAAACTCTAACACTTAGTGGCTCAGTCGTTTCTTTGAATGTTGAATCGCAAAATGTTGACACAATAACATTAGGAACATCAACAATCTCTTCGGCGACAGTTATTACAGAGGTAAGTAATTTACAAATAACAGGATCCAATATAAATGCTCTAACAGTAACTGATGATTCAATGACACAAGGAACGTTATTAACATCGGGTGCAAGTGTTGATTTATCAACAAGCATAGCAAGTGGTATGCTACTAGATATTAACGCGAACAGTCTTGTTTTAAACGGAAATAATGTTCCGAATTTAACATTCAGTGCTACTTCTGATATTTCAATATTAGATTTATCAAACGGAGCATCAATTGGAACCATCTTATATAGTACTGCAACAATTGATTCAACATCACTCACAACAAATGAAGCTACGTTGTCATTCGCAGGAACACAACCCATGAGTTTGGATATTACAGCACCATATGCGAATGATATTACAATTGATAATGCTAACAGTGATGCTATAATCTCATCATCAGCTGTAGCAATGGCGTTTGATTTGAATTTGAATGATATTGAGTTAGAAAATAATGCCGGTACAAACGTTACAATCGATGGATTATCAACTATTCATTTATTTGACGCGTCTTCCGCAAACCTTATCAGTAATTTTGATTCTTCAGGGGCTACAATTAATAGTGTCTTGATTGATACAAATAGTACAACCTTGTCTTATTCAGGTGAAAATACTACTTCAACCTTGATTAACGGCGATAACTTTATTAGTATCACTGCAGATTCAGGAACTAATCAATTAGAAGTTATCAGCAGTAAAACAGGTAGTATGACAGTTGATTTAATTAGTGGAATTACAATACTACGTCTCGATGTAACGACCTTAAGTATTGCAAGCAGTAGTGTTATAAATAACGTTACATTACACAACAATAATGTTGCAACCTTATTAATGGGCACTGCATCTGTCGAAGGATTAACCATTAACGGTGGAGGTAATAGTCTTGATATTACAGGGGCAAGTTTATCTAATTTACAAGTAATTGGTGGATTCACATCTTTCAATGGCGATCTTCCACTCACGACTAATCTCGTATTAGAAACAAGTGCAGTAATACCAATTGATGTTACTACAACAACCTCAGATATTACACTTACAGCAGCGTCAGATGTAACATTACACGGAAGTTATTTAGATACAACAAGTTTAAGCTTGGGAACAAGTAACATTACATTCGATGTAACAACTGCTGCAGTTGATTATTTGGTAGCTGGAACTGCAGGGGATTTATTATTTGAAATGCCAACAATGGCTACTTTAGAATTGAATTCAGGTGCGAATTTTGACTCGATAGAACTTGCTGACACAAATGTAACATCACTTGACTTTACAAATTCTTCAGTCGATAATCTTGTTGTTACAAGCACTAAAACAAGTATGTCAATCACTGATCCTGATTTGATCAGTGCTACGTTATATATGCCAAATCTAAACGCCTTAGTAGTTAATAGTCCGAATGCGGATGTTGTAATTGAAAACAACACTACAGCATTCGATATTGATGGGGAAATGGCAACGTTTAGTTTGACAAATAACACTCTAACAAGTATCAACTTCGACACTTTATCTGTCGGAACTGCTGAAATTACGGGATTAACTCTTGCGAATGTTGATACAACACCATCATTGGGGTCTGTGGGCGAACTTATTATCACATCACCTTTGAATAATTTTGCACTTACAACAGATGTTGATACAGTAACATTTACTTCAAACGCAGGAAATACATTGTTTGTGGATACTACACAAGCTTCGATTAATATTACGAGTAATGTTAATCGTGTTGATGTTACCGGGGCGACAACAACATTTAATATTAGCAGCCCTAATTTAAGTTCTATCAGTGGAACTGCAGATGTTGTAAACTTAACACAAGACTTAGATTCTGGATTATTTACTGTGGATTTAGATGCGAATTCTATATTCATTAATTCAAGTACAATTCAAACATTATTCTTTATCGGAATTAGAACAATTGACAACGTAGATGTTACATCAGATTTATTAACTACATTGGCAACAAATGATGTTGTAATAAATACTCTCACATTTGATTCGACTTCTAATGTTTCGTTAAGTACCAAAGCAGATGTTGTAACCGAAACACTTCGTTTAGGGAAAACATTGAATCTTACAGTTAGTACAGATAATCAAGTATATAATGTCGGAAGCTCAACGCTTGTCGTAGGAAGTACAAATTCATCTAATACTACGATTAACTATCCAGGAACCGAAATATTAAATGTTGAAATCAATAATCTTGGTAATGTGGCATTGAATGCTTCGGCGATTACGGAATTAGTTTTAGATGTCACAATGAGTGACTTAATAACAAATACAAATAATGTTGATACAGTAACAATTACAGGATTGGTTGATAATGTCACCTTAAGTGGTCCGATTGAAGCCTTAACGACAACATTATTTGCAGTATCAAATACTTTTACAATGAATGATTCAATACTAACTGATTTATCATTCGCAAGTGTGACATTACTTGGAAGTGTTGGAACAATTCAAATGAATACACTGGATATCGCGAATATTGAAAGCATTATTACAACATTACAAGGTACAGGAATTACGTTATCATCACTAATCACAGAAACTGATATCGATAATTATTATTATGATATTGAGTATACAAGTTTACGTGCACAAGAAGATTTGGATTTAGTTCACTATGACTCAATCAAAGATCCACTTGTTGCCGCAGGGCTTGCTGAAGTACGATTGAATAGTTATTTTGACTATATTATTGATGATTCAGTTATTACAACAAGTATTAGTACTCAAACAATGTTGACAGCACAAGACTATTTCGATGGGTATCGTCTGTCTTTAGATCCAATAAGAACAGAAGAAGAAATGGTTACAGATGAAGGACAAGCTTTTGTAGATGAGATTAAAGCTAGTATTCAAGCAACGTTAGATAGTCCAGAATTAGATATCGATGAAGTTGCGATTGCTGCTGATGTTGAGGCTTTAATTGTTAGCGAGGCACATAGTAACGCGACACTTAGTACTTCAAATATAGGATTTTT
>JBFFLJ010000001.1:0-120148 GCA_041554935.1 Candidatus Izemoplasma sp. | reverse complement strand
TTTCTTTCTCCAACACAGATACTCATAATTTAGAGACCTTCTAAGCCGTCGTTCGGGGGTTCGAATCCCTCCCGGAATGCCATTAAATAGTATAACAACCAAGCCATTTATGGATTGGTTGTTTTTATTTTACTTAGAGCACCGTCCCACATGTTCTTTATTTACTTGATAAAAATGGTGTGGTAAAATATAGCAGAAGGAGATGATTTATTATGACAAAAGAGTTAAAGATAAAAATTGCTGTTTTAAGTGCAATAGTGTTGATTTTATTGGGTTTAACATATTATTTGAATGGTCTTTATTCAAGTATTATATTTCACACGAGCATATTGATTACTTTCTGTATATTGTTTTATAGAAAAAAGAAAAAAATTCTTTTAGTTCCGATAATTGCATCATTTATGCTAATTGACATATTAACAATACATTTTTATTTAGAGAGTCCATGGTGGTATTCATTGTTACTATTTCCAATAGCAGTATTATTCTTACTTATCAATCATATTGTTAAGTTGGTCAAACATGATAATAAGCGCAAAGAAAATCAAGGTTATCTAATTTTGTGTATCGTGTACATTGGTATTATCATTTTGTATGGAGCTTCAATTACATTTACTGACTTTCTGCCAATTGCTGATTTTACTATTAGTAAAGAATCTACATTCTTTTTAACTATGATACTTAATTTTAGTGTTATAGAGGCTGTGGGACTAATTGAACTTCTAAAGAGTAGGTAGAGACCTTCTAAGCCTTCGGACGGGGGTTCGAATCCTTCACGGAATGCCAGTTTAAAACTAAATAGTAAAGCCATTTGAGGTTTTACTATTTTTTATTTCCCTAGAGCCACGGCCTTTTGGGTATGTTATAATAATAAAGAAGGAGATGGTAAAATGAGTCATAGTAAAGAAGTAAAGTGTTATTTCGGAACTGTGATTGTATTGGTGTCAACTTTTTTGATTTATGTTTTTATTGATCTGTCTGAAGCATCTATAAATGAGTTAGGTAGTTTCGAGAGGAGGATATTATGATTTCAAAAGAAGTAGTAGCTTTAAGACTTAGACGACAACATCTTATAAATAAGTCAGAGTTAAAACAATATGATAAGTTGTATAAAGATTTACAACCAGGATTAAATGTTTACTGGAAAGGATTTGGAGATCCTCCATCCTTAACATTTAGAGCGAACTTCAACGATATTGAATACAATCGTAAAAGACAACGAGATAGAACACTTAGAAAGGGAAGATTTAATGGTGGTAATCTTGGTTGGGTTTTGAATGAGGATTTTGAGCTGTTTGCATGTTTATATCAAAAACCAATGAAATCATATAGTGGAAATGTAGAAGTATTATTAGATTTGATAAGAACTGAAGGACCAATGAATATTCATCAAATGAAAGAGTTTACAGGTATGCTTACAAAAGAGATTACTCCCGCACTTCATAATTTGCAAAAGGCATTTCTGATTTACGAAGATCAGTATGATGGAGAATGGGATCGTGCATGGTATAAGATTGAAGAAATCTTCCCAGAATTAAACTTGGAGAAATACACAAAAGAACAAGCATTAGAAGTGTTAATTAATAGATTTGTATATCGAAATGTATCTATAACAAAAACTGATCTTAAATCGTATTTCAAAGTGCCAGCTAAACTTTATTCGAATGTACTAGATAAGATGGTAAATAATGGCGTATTAGTTAAGTTGAATGATTCTTACCTATTAAAAGAAGATGTATATAATCTTGAAAACATTGATGAAGATATAAACCGATTTGTATTAGCTTTACATCGCAATGATTTTTTAGTTAGGTCTAAAGAAGATGAATTGAAGTTGAAATATAAACACGAAAAACATGACATCTTACAGTATTTATTAATAGACGGAATTATCAAAGGTGCAGTATATGGTAAGTTTAGATATGGTCCAAATGAAATAAAGGATGTTAGAGTCGATTCAGATGTAGATTTACAGGGTAGAAAAGAAGAGATTTTGAATGCCATATTGAATGAAAATAAAGACAGTGAGATTCTGATGTTTAATGGAGAGAAATTGTAATTCTATTAAATGTATCAAAATAATATATAATAAACAAAAAAAGGAACATATAGTTCCTTTTATACGATTCATCGGATAGTCAATTAGTATCCCAAAAAAGTACTTGTTGAAAGACTTGCTCTAACCAAATAACGCCTTAAGTATTTTGTTTGTCTTTTTTTAAGATATGAAGAACATAAAATAGAGTTCCCATAATCAGAAAATATACTGAAGTTCCAATAAGAATTGTCATTTCAGTCAATTAAGTTAAGTTGTGATTTGGAATTACTGCATTTTATACATTGTACAGATATCATTCAAGCACATTATAAAGTGGTTAATAAGTAACAAAAGTTCTTCTAAGCCATTCATCGTAGAATAAAAATAGTTTTTGAAGTTTTGAATCGTGTCGCAAGTACTAATGTGTCTATCTGAGAGTCTGGAAATTACACTGTTCGAATCTTTATTACTATATAACTGATGTAATTTTACAAAGTGAACTATAATGAGTCATTTAATACAATTTAGACAATAAAATAAAGGAGGAACAGCAAAATGCTAACAAGAAAAGAATTTAGAGTCTTGAATAAATTCATGAAAGATATAATATTACTAAGAAATGATCCCAAAGTATCAAATGACTATCTAGTTGGGATTCAAAGTGCAGCACTTACTAAGAATGATATAAAAGAATTACAAAGATTAACATTGAAAACAGATGATACGAATAATTTAGTGTTATTACCTAAGGAAGTTAATGAATGGATCACTCAGTACAAAGATAATAGTTTTAAGAAGAATATAAGTCTGATAGCTTTAGTTTTCTCAGTTGTATCAATAATATTTTCTTTGGTTCTATAAAAAACGTGTTCAAGTGGTCTCCAACACTTTCATTTGGGAAAAAGAATGTCATTTACTGACTTTTGTTAATATGATATAATTAGAATAAGGAGATGATGTAATGAAAAAATTCTTTGCCGTACTTCTATTTGGGTTATTATTTTTAACTGGGTGTGTTAACCTAGATGCTAATGATCAGCTTTTAGTAGATACTCTTGAAAACGATGGGTGGACATGTAAACGAGCTAGTTGCATCTTCGAAGATGATGACTATAGTTATAAATATGACCTAGTAGACAAGACTTATGAGTACAGTTTTTATCGATCTGAGGTTGTTCATGGATTTGTTGAAAAGACCCAATTTAAAGTGAATATTGATTTTGTAGAACTAACTGGTGATGGTAGTATGTCTGTTTATATTGATTCATTTGGAAATAATGTTGAAGCTACATATGATTTTTCCAGTAATTCAACAACTTGTACCATTGGTGAAGATATTTTATGTAACGGGTTAATATCTACTATGGAATCATCATACACTCAAATGACAGATTATTTTGCAGATTCTGGATATATTGTAGAGGATTGAGATAAAGGTATGTAAATTCATTTTCGGTCTCCAAATACCATAGAAACAATATCGAAATAATTTGCACCTTATCTTTTTTTTCAGAATGAGTTTCGTTTGTACGGACTTATTTATATATGATAATATTGGATGAAGAGGTGACAACATGATAGACACAAAAAGACTGATTATTGAATATGCGACAATACATGATCTTGATGATATGTATGAGTATGTATCAAATGAAGAAGTGATGAGATACGAAAGAGAAGAGTATCCTACAAAAGAGAGCTTTTCAAAGGTGTTATCGGTTTTGATCGAACACAACCTTCTTTATGCGATTAGAATAAAAGGAAATCCAAAAGTAATTGGACATATCTTTTTAGGGAAAACCAACCCTGTAGTTAATAATGAATATAATATCGGTTATATCTTGAACCCTGATTATCATAACAAAGGCTATTGTTCCGAAGCTTGTAGAGCAATAATCAATTATGGATTTAGCACGTTAAAAGCAAATAGAGTTAGAGCAGCGTGTAATCCAGAAAATATTCCTTCTTGGAAAGTCATGGAGAAAATTGGTTTACGAAAAGAAGGAACATTTAAGAAAAGATTCTTCATTCGTAATGATGAATTTGGAGTTCCTATTTATACTGATGAAATCGTGTATGGGTTACATGTCTCAGATTGGGCAATGGATTTATAGGATTAAGATTTATGAAATTAATGTATTTTAGTTTCTAACACCAAAACACAATAATAGAAGTCATTTACTGACTTCTTTTTTTATGGTACAATGTTGCATGAAGGAGTTGATTTTAATGAATAACAAAGTAAATTTAACTATGATTATTTTAGGAGGACTTGGGATGATTGTAATTGCATTGGTGAGTATAATTGATTCTCAAGCAACCGATATTACATCAGCAATTCCAGTACAATTATTTTTTGCCGCTATTTTCATTGCAGGGTACATAAAATACACCGATAAATAGAGATAATATTATTTATAAGTCATCGGTCGGAGATTAAAATCCCTCTAGAAATGCATTTATATCACAAAGAAGCCCACAAGGGCTTTTTTATTATGCGATTTCTAATAAAGAAGCTACTATATATCGTGTTTAATTGTTTTTATTTATTTGATGGCTTCAACATTTCGACACTTTTATTTTGATATATGAGACACTTGTGGTATGCTTGTTAAGGTTTACAAATAATGAAATGGATAATTATTGGAAACAACTTGATACAATATCCATATAAGGAGTATACATTTAATGGAATTTAAAGATCTTAATATAATTGAACCAATCTTAAAGGCACTAGCTATCAAAGGCTATGCTATACCTTCCCCAATCCAGGAGAAGGCAATACCAGTATTACTAAATAAAAAAGATGTTTTGGGGAGTGCCCAAACAGGAACTGGAAAAACAGCTGCTTTTGCTGTGCCAATCTTACAAAATATTTATCTGGAAAAACGAGAAGAAAACACAAATAAGAAGAAGATAAAAGCCTTGATTATTGCGCCAACAAGAGAACTTGCTTTACAGATATATGACAATTTTGTTGAGTATAGTAAATTTTTAAACATCAACTCAACTGTTGTTTATGGTGGAATCAAACAAGCAAGACAAGTAAGAGATTTACAAAGAGGTGTCGATATTCTCGTTGCTACTCCAGGTCGACTTCTTGACTTGATCCAACAAGGAAAATTATCATTGTCTCATGTAAACTACCTTGTTTTAGATGAAGCAGATAGAATGCTTGATATGGGATTTATTAATGATGTTAAGAAAATTGTATCCATGGTAAAAAGAGATAGACAAACAATGTTGTTTTCTGCGACAATGCCAAAAGCAATCTTAAACTTTGCTAATGGACTATTACAAAATCCCGTAAGAATTCAAGTTACACCTGTTGAAGAAACAATCGATGTCATCAAGCAATCAGTATACTATGTATCAAAGCAATCAAAAGCTAAATTACTGATTAAATTGTTAGAAAATGAAGAACTAAAATCTGTTTTAGTCTTCTCAAGAACAAAACATGGGGCAAATGATATCGTCAAACATTTAGCCAATGCTTCAATTAACGCTTCAGCAATCCATGGCAATAAATCACAAGGTGCAAGACAAAAAGCCCTAAATGAGTTTAAAAAGAAGCAAATAAGAGTTTTAGTTGCAACGGATATTGCCGCTCGTGGAATTGATGTCGATGAATTATCACATGTTATCAATTATGACTTACCAGAAGTTCCAGAAACGTATATCCATCGTATCGGAAGAACTGGTAGAGCAGGAAATAATGGTGTAACCATTGCCTTTTGTTCTCCAAATCAATATGATTTATTGTTAGATATTGAAAAACATATCAATATGAAAATTCCGATGGCAAAAGATCCTAAATTATCACTTGATCCCTCAAAGATAGTAGTCGCTCCCCCAAAAAAGAAAAGTAACACTCCATCAAACAAGAACACAAAAAACCACTCGAATCCAAGAAGAAATTCTAATAAGAAAAAAGTAGAACCAAAAAGCTTTTCTAGACAAAGTAATAAACAAAGCAATAGGAGAAGTAAATAATATTTCATTATTTTTCGGATACAACGTATGAGATTTATTGAAATAACTATAAAACTATTATACAATTGCTATATAGGAAATATTTTGGGAAGAGAGTCCAAGACATAACTAAAAAATTACATAGATTGATAAATCCCAAGTTTCTTTGGGATTTTTTTATTGCTGTTTAAACTAAATATTCAATAAAAAAAGGAGAAACGATTTATGAAAAGATTAATTTTTAGTATGAACTTAATTTTATTTATATTACTGAGTGGATGTGCCACAGATAATACAGTTTTATTAGAGCAAATCGCAGATTTAGAAGCAGAAATAAATGCGATAGAAGATTATGATGATACTAGTCTGTTAGATCGAATAGCGGCTTTAGAAGGAGAAATAGAGGCTTTAGAAGACTATGATGACACAAGTTTGTTAGAACAAATAACTGCTTTAGAAGGGGAGCTAGCAACAATAGAAGACTACGATGATACTTATTTACTACAACTAATAACGGCAATGGAAACAGAAATTGCTGCAATGGAAGAATACGATGATACATATGTGTTACAACTACTAACTGATTTAGAAACAGAAATTGCAGCGATCGAAGATTATGATGATACCATTTTGTTAGAGTTGATCAGTGAATTACGTGCAGAAATACGTGTTGCATATTTTGGATATACAGAAATTAATGGTAACACTGAAATTGAGATAAACAGTTATAGTTATACTGCCCCAAAAGATCTTGTGATCCCAAGTGTAATTAATGGATTACCAGTTACCACAATTGCACCGCATACTTTCAATAATAGACAACTAACAAGCGTAATAATACCAGACAGTGTGACTACAATCGAAGATTTTGCCTTTGCTTATAATCAATTAACAAACGTGACTATTCCTGATAGTGTCATAACGATTGGAAATGTTGCATTTTCCAATAATCAATTAACGAATGTAATAATTGGAAATGCAGTTGAAACAATTGGATTTGAGGCTTTTAGATCTAATCAACTAACAAGTGTGGTTATTCCTGATAGTGTCACAATAATAAAAAACATGGCATTTCGTGACAATCAATTAGCAACGTTATCACTGGGGATTTCTCTCGAAACAATCGGAATGGAAGCATTTAAAACAAATCTATTAACAAGTGTGGTTATTCCTGATAGTGTCACAACAATTGCAGAAGCAGCATTTTATGGAAATGAACTTACGAGTTTAACGTTAGGAAATAATGTAAGTATTATTGATGACTTTGTCTTTTATGATAATAATTTAACCAGTTTGACAATTCCTGATGGTGTAACAACAATCGGAAATTATGCATTCGCATATAATGATGTAGAAAGCATTTCTTTCCCAAGCAGCTTATTAACGATTGGGAATCAAGCCTTTGAGTATAATCTTTTAACAAGTATTGTTATACCAAATAACGTGACAGCAATTGGCGAAAATGCATTCTATAGTAATCAACTCACAAGTTTGATACTCGGAATTTCAGTCGAAACAATCGGTTCACGTGCATTTAGATATAATCAACTAACAAGTCTGACAATTCCAGCAAGCGTCATTACCATAGGAGATTACACGTTTTATGATAACCAAATTACGAATGTCATCGTCCTAGGTGATGAATTACGATTTAATGCTGTATGGGATATGATTGGATTTGAAAATGCGACACCTCCAGCATAACCATCAAAAATACGCTGAAGGATTAATTGTAATGAAGTTGGAAGATATTAACCTAATAATATAACTTTAATTGTGTTTCACTTGATTTCTTGTTGTTAAACATCCCTATTCTATTAATCGTATGGTTAAAAATAACTCAAAATGTGTTATAATTATTAAAAGATAAATCAAATGACACAATTGTAAATGAATTATGACCATTAGAAAGTATAAGAATATACAAAAATCTAAACAAGAACGAGTTCAATTTTATACTTTGGTGTTGAACTAGAAAGGGGATTATAATTAATTTTAGACAAATTAATTATTTATAATGATATTATGACTATTTTTTTCTCTTCAGATATAATTTTTCTTAAAGTTTTATTCTATATTTTAATGATATTTTTTGGTTTATTTGAAGCAAAGGTATTTACTTCAGATAAAAAAATAACAAAAAACACAATGAAGTATTATATTGTATCGTTATCATCATTTGTTATTTCTGCATTGCTTTATACAACAGTAAGTTACATACTGTTATATCGATTACTAAGTGTATTAATAATCTACGGAATTTGGAGACGCAAGCATGATAATCCTTTCATAATTGCTGTTTCATTAATAATAATTCAAATATATATGGGAGTAATTACTCTCCTAATTATTGGTGTTACAACGCTTCTTTTAGATTTTTTCCCATCTTTATGATTTATCATAAGGAAGGAACATAAAAAGTATATAAAAAATGCAACCATTTGGTTGCATTTTTTGAATAACACTGTTTTTAAACAGGTAAATATGTATTTACTACGTCTGGCATAAATGTTGTAACAACAACAAATGCTAATAAGATGAAAAAGATGAATGCAACAAGTTTTTTTCCAGAAACTAATTCCAGACCAACCAGCCCTGCTAAAGCATAAACCAAATATTGTTGAACAAGATTGAAGTAACCAAGAATATCATCCATACCTTGGAACGTAAAATCAAACAATGCTGCAGCATTTTTTAATGCATATAAAACAATGATTGCAAATCCTAAGATTGAAGCGATTGTACTATAAAGTTTTTTCATGATTTCCTCCTTGTGTTTCTATTAATTGTATTATAATAAATTATCAAGCCAATTACAAGATAGTTTATTCAGCACTTATCATTATTTCTGGATCTATGATATAATCTTTATGCAACAAACAGTAGGAATGAACAGTCAAGATGAGAAAATAATTTCATTAAGGAAGTGATGATTTGTCGACATTACGAGCAATCGCAACCCTTCTTATCCTAGTTGTAATCGCATTACTGAGTATCTTTTATATGAATTTACGAGGATTTGAAAAAGTTGGTAGAATCAATGAATATGTCCTTTATTATAATCAAGAGTTAGACACAGAGGATACTGTTTATAGTGGATACTATGTTAAACTTGGTTTTGAAGAAATACCCTTATCAGAAGCATTAGAGTCGGATACCTTTACCAATGAAGAGGTTACTGAAATCAATGAAATGATTAGTGATCGCTCAGATTAGATGAAACGAGTGATTGAATTCTTATTAAATTATGCTACAATCTATTTAGGAGGAATAAAATATGGAATATAAATTTAGTCAAAAAGTAAATCAAGAAGACTTTTTAGTCTTTTATCAATTTCATCTATTGAGCATTTTTAAACGTCCAATGAATGCATTATTACTAGTCATTTTATTTGGATTCTTAATTGTTGCGCCAATTATCCAACAAGAATATACACAATTGTATTATGCTTTGGGAATGATACTATTTGTCGGGTTGCTTTACATCTATCTCAAGCGAAGTGGTATCAAAATGTATAATCGAAGCAAAGACTCACTTGATATGGATTATATCTTGAACGATACCGGACTATCATTCAATAATGTTGATGGTGCATCAAAGAAAGTATGGAGTGAGTTTTATACATTATTTGAAAATCGTAAGTACATTTTTCTCTTTCTAAAAAACCGAAGAGGATTGTTATTTATTAAAAATCAAATGGAACCTGAGGTAATCACCTACTTAGTTGAGAACGCAACAAAAAACATGAGACCGAGAAATATACTGATTAAAAAATAACAGATTTCTGTTATTTTTTTTATCATATCTTTAAAAAGAAAAATATATATGATAAAATATGTGTGATATCAAAAATGAGGTGTAGAAGATGAGTATTTTGTGTATAGATAATTCTGATACGATTCGCAAGATTGTTCAAGACTGTGTTTTAGATTTAAATTATACTTTTTTTGAAGCGGAAAATGGCGAAATAGGTCTTACTTTGGCACAAAATATTGATAAACTAAAATTGGTTATCCTTGATTGGAATATGCCTGTTTTAAGTGGAAGAGAAACATTAATTCAACTTCGTCAAATGAATTCTAAACTAAAAATCATAGTTTTAATTAAAGTTGAAAAGAAAGATGAAGTGATGCAAGCTATCGAACTCGGTGCAACGAATTACATGTTGAAACCGTTTAAAGTTAGTGATCTGCAAGACAAAATTGAAGAAGTAATGAAGAATGCAGGATAATCTGCATTTTTCTTTAGCGAGGTAAAAAAATGGAAATCGATATTTATGATAATGGCCTAACAGTAGATGATGTATTAGACGTTCCGCACCGAACCGCGTGCCGTGGTATTGTGATGAAAGATGGCTTGTTTTTAATTGTTCATAATACATTATATGACATTTACACATTTCCTGGGGGTGGCTTAGAACCTGGTGAAACAAAAGAGGAATGTGTTATCCGAGAATTATTAGAAGAAACTGGGATTGAAGTCACAGTTACCAAAGAAACAGTAAAGATTAATGAGTTTTTTACGGATTCAAAATGGAGTAATTACTATTTCTTATGTGACTATGTGAAAGACACAAAACAAATTTCATTAACCATAGAAGAACAAGAATTGGGATTAAAACATGTCTGGTTATCTAGTGATGTGTTGTTAGACATCTTAAGTAATAATATGACAAAACACGAGTATGGACCAAACATCCATAATCGCGAGTTTTTAGGGTTAATCAATAGTTTGTAATAAGGAGGAAATAACACATGAATATGAATCTTACCAAAAGTAAATATATGGAGTATATTAGATGTAATCGATATCCTGCTTTAAACCATATTCATAAGCGTAAAGATCTTGATGATGTGTTAAAAGATCGTTTTTATGATTTGTTAGACTCCCTAGAGTACGAAGATGATTTTGACGAATCTATTTTAGACCTGGATTTATCACAATTAGAAACAATGATGCCATATTATAATAAAGTTGAAGTCATGGCAGCGAGTAAGATTATGGAATTATTTGGTGGTGACACCCGCTTTTCACTCGAATATGGGAAACAAAAATTATTTATGCGTGATTATCAAAACTTTATCTTACAGTGTTACGTTGATATCTACAATAAAAGTGAAAACGTTGTGAGAATCATCGAAGCAAAAGCGACAACGACCAATAAATTTATGGGATTATCCTATACAGAAGAGAAAGTAAAATATAGTATCTTTTATAAAGATAGTGAGGGGATATTACATCTTGAAGAAGAACGTAACCCATCATTATTATCAAATGATAAGTATCGAAAACAACGCAATAAACTCTTTGATCGTTTTGCGAGTAACGGTGCTGGAATCTATGTCTATGACTTAGCGTTTCAACGCTTTGTTGTTGAAGAGGATGTTCAAGATGCAAAATATTACTTAGCAGTTTTAAATCATGAGTATGTCTTTGATGGGACATATATTGATGGGGAACCATTTTATCAAAACGATGTGACATGTTTGATTGATTTAACATCCATCACCAAAGAACTGTTACCACGAATCCAACAAGAAATTGATGTCGTAATTGAACGAATTATAAATGATGATGAAAAACGTGTCCCGTTAGGTCCACATTGTCAACTCAAAAAAATGCGTCAGTGTGCTTATAAAGATATTTGTTATGATCGTTTTCCTCAAAAAAATAGTTTGTTGATGTATCTTGATAAACATCATGGCTTCAAAACACCATCAGGAGATACATATGAAGTCTTTGAACTGATTGAAGAAGGTTACTATAAAATGGAAGATATTCCTGATGATTGGTTGAACCGCCGCAACAATCAAATTCAAAAAGATGTTGCATTGACAAAGAAACCATATATTGATTATTCCAAAATTAAAGATGCAATCGATACTTTAACATATCCAATTTATCATCTTGATTTTGAAAGTTTTCCTTGTCCATTCCCACGGTTTAAAGGAGAACGACCATACATGCAAAGTTTATTTCAATTTAGTATCCATATTGAACGAGAACCAGGAGTTTGTCATAAAGAACGTGATCACTTTGAATACTTGAGTAAAAATCACAATGATAATCGTCTTGAACTTGTTCAAAAATTGTGTGAATACATTGGCGATGATGGTGGTAGTGTGATGGTTTATAATGAAGCGTTTGAAAAAACAAGAATTAAAGAACTTGCGGAGTTTTATCCCGAATATAAAGATCAATTACTGGATATTAATGATCGTTTATTTGATCTATTGCACGTTGTAAAAACGAATTCAAAATTATTTGAAGGACTAGGATATGACAGTGAACGAGCAAAAACAATTAATTATTATCATGAGGATTTAAGTGGATCTTTTAGTATTAAAAAAGTCTTACCAATCTTTAGTAATCTGACATATAAAGGCATGCCGGTTGGAAATGGGATGGAAGCAGTTTATGCCTATGCATCTTATCCATCGCTAGAACCCTCAGAATTGCAGGAAAAACAACAAGCTCTAGTCCGTTATTGTCAACAAGATACGTGGGCAATGGTCGAGATTTTAGACAGTTTACGAAAGATTTAGTGTAATTGTTTACAAATAAGTGATTTATGTTATAATGAAACGGAGTTTTTATTAGGAGGAATATATAATGGCAAAAATTGATGTCTTATCAGGAAGCAAAGTCCGTATTGAAATTGAAGTAACAAAAGAACAATTCGCTCACGGATTAGATCATGCATTTCATGCGATTAAGGATGAAATAGAAGTAAAAGGATTCCGTAAAGGAAGTGTTCCTAGAAATATCTTTGAACAAAAATATGGTGTAGAAAGCTTATACGAAGAAGCAATCAACCACGTTTTACAAGAAACATATATCGAAGCTGTTACAAGCAATGATATTACTGTTGTTGCACAACCAAAAATCGACCTTGATATTACAAAAGTCGAAAGTGGAAAAGGATTTACTTATGTTGCTGAAGTTGCTGTAAAACCAGAAGTAACTTTAGGAGAATACAAAAATCTTGAGTTTGTTCAACTTCAAGAATTAGTGACAGAAGATGATGTTGCACTAGAAGTTGCTAAACTATTAGAACAAAATGCTGAATTGGTATTAAAAGAAGAAGGTTCATTAGAATCAGGAGACACTGCAATCTTTGATTTCAAAGGTAGTATTGATGGTGAATTCTTTGAAGGTGGAACTGCTGAAAACTACGAACTTAAAATCGGTAGTGGACAATTCATTCCCGGCTTTGAAGAACAAATGGTTGGAATGACACTTGGTGAAGAACGTGATGTTAAAGTAACATTCCCAGAAGAATACCAAGCAGAGAAATTAAAAGGAAAAGACGCTATTTTCCAAGTGAAACTTCATGAAATGAAAGTGAAACAACTTCCAGAATTAACAGATGAATTTGTGAAAGAACTGGAAAAAGAAAACATTTCTACAATTGAAGAATTAAAAGCTGATGCAAAACAAAAATTAGAAGTTCAAAAAGATACAGAATACAAAAATAAAAAAGTAGATTTCGCAGTTGATGAAGCTACGAATAATGCATCATTTGAACTTCCAGTTGAAATGATTGAAGAAGAAAAAAACCGTTTAAAAGACAATGTTGTTCAACAAGCAAAACAATACAATTTAGATTTAGCAACTTACTTATCATTTAGTGGGTTAACCGAAGAACAATTCGATGAAAACTTAATGAAAGATGCTCAAAAGTCTTTATCATACAACTTAGTAATTGAACAAATTGCCGTTGCGGAAAATATTCAAGCAACACAAGAAGAAACAGATGCAAAATACTTAGAAATTGGTGCTCAATACAAGATGGGGATCGAACAAGTGAAAGCAGCTGTAAACCCAGAAGCAATTGAGCACGAAGTAGTATATCGTAAAACAATTGACTTCTTAGTAGATAGTTTAATCATTAAATAAATGAAAAAACATCACATAATTGTGATGTTTTCTTTCTTTTAATGTATAATGGAATAGGTGATTTTATGAGAAAACTAATTATATCAGATATTGATGGTACACTTGCTTGTCAAGGAGGAATTGTCAGTGAACAAAATAGAGAAATGGTTCGCAAACTTCAAAACAACAACCATTACTTTACGATTGCTTCAGGTCGTTCGACCGTTTTTATGGCAGAACTATACAAGGAACTCCAAATTGATATCCCTTTGATTTCGTCAAATGGGGCATTTATTGGAAATCCTCACACCTTTGAAACAATTCATCTTGACACATTTAGTGATTATATTGTCAAACAGATTGTAGCTATTTGTTTACGAAATAACAGCACATTTATGATATATACTGATCAGGCAATCATTGCCAAAAACGAAGTGGCAAATGCATTTTTAAGTCGCTTTAAAGTTGTGCCTGAAGGAATGTGTATTATTGAATATACCACAGCTGAACTAGATAATAACCACAAATTTCTCAAAGTTTTAGTTGTTGAAGGAGACGTTGATAAATACGATACCCTTAAAAAGGAACTCTCACGTGTTGAAGGTGTATCGGTTTCACAAAGCAAAAGTGATTTCATCGATGTCGGACCAAGCAATGTTTCAAAAGGAAGAGCCGTCCAATTTCTCGCGGAATATTTAGGCGTTGATCTCAAAGATGTCATCACTTTAGGAGATCAAGATAACGATACGACAATGATTGAAGTCGCAGGAGTTGGTGTTGCAATGGGAGATGCTATCGGATCATTAAAACAAGCTGCTAACTACATTAGCAAAGATTGTAAAGAAGATGGTTTTGCTCACGCTATTCAAACTTTTGTCTTCGATGATGTAAAATAAGTATCAAATATTAATTGTAAAGAAAAATAACACTAGTAAAAAGTGGATTTTTTTAAGTCATATTGCTTTATTTATCAATCTATTTCGCATATAATAGGTTTCAGTCAAATAAAGATGACAACTGTATATTCATTGAATATACACAAATATAGAGTATAATATAAGTATCAAACAAAGAATATATGAGGTGATATTATGTATAAAAGTAACGTATTAACAGAAGGATTATTGCCAAGCATCGCAATTCGTGGAATTGCGCCATTTCCTCATACTGATTTACGTATTGAAGTGGGACGTATTGTCAGTAAAAATGCTTTGTTGGAAGCAGAAAAAAATTATGCAGGCTATGCCTTGCTATTAATTCAAGAAAATCCAATGCATGATGATCCAACAGAAACCAATTTATTACCATATGGTGTTGTTGCGAAAATCGGAATAAAAATAAAATTACCAAATGGCAATTTCAAAGTAAAATTTGATCCAATTGTACGCGCAGAAATTTTGCAAATTGAATCAACGTCTCCATTCTTCATCACAAGATTCCAAACGATGCCAACAGTTCAAGATAATATTGATCAAGAATTGGCTCTTGTTCGTATGCTTGCTAAACAAGTTATCGACAATTCTAAAACAATACTTAAAAATCCAAAACAAAGTTTAGAAGCTATTCAAAATGGTGTTTCTAGTGATAAATTATGTGATATTGTTGCCGAAAATTTAAAAATTAGTGAAAACTTAAAATTTAAATATATCGAAACAGCATCACTTAATAAACGTCTTACCTATTTACTTGAAGACATTGAAAAAGAAAAATACATGTCACAAATTGAAAATGACATCAATATGACAGTGAAAAGAAATATTGATGAAAATCAAAAAGAGTACTATTTACGCGAAAAAATGAAAGCAATCCAAGAAGAACTTGGGGATAAAGTTAAAAAAGAATCAGATATCGAAGAGTTAAAACAAAAAATCATCGATAAAAAAATGCCTGCTCATATTGAAGAAAAAGCAATGTATGAATTATCTCGTTATGAAACATTGCCGGCTTCTTCGGGAGAAAGCGGAGTGATTCGTACCTATCTTGACTTCTTGTTGGAATTACCTTGGAGTGAAGTAACCGAAGATGAAAATGATATCAATAAAGCAGAACATGCTCTTGATTCAACTCATTTTGGTTTAGAAAAAGTGAAAGAACGTATTATTGAATACTTAGCTGTTAAAATATTGACAGGGAAAAATCCGCAAACGATTTTATGTTTAGTTGGGCCTCCTGGTGTCGGGAAAACAACGTTAGCACAAAGTATTGGGTTAGCGCTTGGTCGTAACTTTGTCAAACAGAGTTTAGGTGGAGTGAAAGATGAATCAGAAATTAGAGGTCATCGTCGCACATATTTAGGAGCTTTACCAGGACGTATCTTGCAAGGTATGAAAAAAGCAAAAGTAATCAATCCTGTTTTCTTATTAGATGAAGTGGATAAATTAGGATATGACTATAAAGGTGATCCGAGTGCGGCATTACTTGAAGTATTGGATCCAGAACAAAATGCGAAATTTAGTGATCACTATTTAGAAGAACAATATGATTTGTCACAAGTGCTGTTTATCGCAACTGCGAACTATTTAGGAAATATTCCTGCACCACTTCGTGACCGTATGGAAATTATTGAATTAAGTAGTTATACAGAACTTGAAAAATTCAATATTGCCAAAGAACACTTAATCAATAAACAATTAGAAACACACGGGTTGTTGCCAGAAAAATTTGAAATTACTGATGATGCAATTATGGCACTAATCCGCTCTTATACAAGAGAAGCTGGCGTTCGTCAGTTAGATCGTGTTTTTGGTTCTTTGATAAGAAAAGCTATTAAAATTATCTTAGGTGATAAAAAGGATAAAGTCTTGATTGATACAGATGATATCGTAACATATTTAGGGAAACCACGTTTTAGTAACACCAAAGCAGAAACAACAGATCAAGTTGGTGTTGTAACTGGACTTGCCTATACACAATTTGGTGGAGATACCTTACCAGTTGAAGTAACATACTACAAAGGAAAAGGAAATCTTGTACTAACAGGTAAACTTGGCGATGTTATGAAAGAAAGTGCTCAAGCAGGATTATCTTATGTTCGTTCAAATGCTGAAAAATTAGGGATTGATATTGAAATGTTCTCAGATAATGACATTCATATTCATGTTCCTGAAGGTGCTGTTCCAAAAGATGGACCAAGTGCGGGTGTCACAATTACAACCGCAATTATTTCAGCTTTAACACATCAAAAAGTTGATCATTTCCTAGGAATGACTGGTGAAATTACATTACGTGGACGTGTATTACCAATTGGTGGATTAAAAGAAAAATCAATTGCTGCACATCGTAGTGGATTAAAGACAATTATGATTCCATTTGATAACAAAAAAGACTTGGAGGATATTCCAAGTGATGTCTTAGATAATTTGGAAATTATCCCTGTTTCGACAATTGATGAAATTATTTTAAAAGCGTTTAAATAGGAGTGCATTGCACTCCTATTTTTATTTATCGCGATAAAGATAACAAGTATTGGATATTAGTGGTATACTGAAAGTGGATTAGAAAGAGGGAATGGATATGAAAACAATCTTCATTGTCCTACTTTTGTTTGTATTGATGTTTCTTTCAGGGTGTCTTTCAAAATTACTAGAAGCACCTGATGAAATGGAAGTACCTTCTGGTTCATCACAAGCAATTTGTATCAAAACAGAACATTCATACACATTTGTCTACCAGTTAGACGGTGTCTATTTATATTATATTGACGACATCCTTCAAGGGGATGAACAATTAAATACTATCCAAGAACAAGCATTTCTTCACGGAGAAAGTGTTATTCATTATTTAGAGGATGAATTTGGACAAAATGGATGTGTCATAACACTTTACGAAGATATTGCCTCCGAGTAAAATCGGAAAGAAAGAGGCTTTTATGAAAGCAAATGATCAATCGTTACCGTACCAAATGTATGGACTTGATGAATTAAATGGGACAGACTACATTGAAATTCAATTAGGAAAACAAAAGAAAAAACATTTCAAAGATACGTCTGTCTATTTTAATAAACATGATTTTGCGATTTTCGAACCAACGATTTTCCGTTATTACCGTGAGTATCGTCCATTTACGAATGTGCGCATTGAAAGTGGAGAATGGCGTAAAATTATCAAAGGATTTAAGGTATTAGAAGGTATTATTGATGATGCAGACAATTTAACTGTGATTGGTGAAAAACTTGGATTTGAGGATAATATAGAGCAATACCTTAAGGATTATGGAACACTAAATATCGCAATTAAACAAAGTTTTTTAGAATTTACAAAGTGGTTAGAATCACATTTAGATGATGTTCATCACATAACAATTTCTGGAAATGCATAAAAAGCGATTTATTCGCTTTTTTTATAGGTCATATTGTTTAGCAAAATTATAAATAAAGTGTATAATATTCAAAGAGGTGAGATAATGCTGACATTAAAAAATATTGTTAAAGATTATAAAGTAGCTGGAAAACAATTTCGAGCTGTCAATGATATCAGTTTAACATTAAACAAAGGTGAATTTGTCGCAATCATTGGACCAAGTGGTTGTGGGAAAACAACAACATTAAATATTATCGGTGGATTGGATCGTTATACATCTGGAGATTTAATTATCAATGGTACATCAACAAAAGACTTTAGTGAAAAAGATTGGGATGCATACCGTAATAATAGTATTGGGTTTGTTTTTCAAAGTTACAATCTAATTAGTCATTTAAGTGTTTTAGATAATGTGGAATTGGGAATGACACTTTCTGGTGTTAATCAAAAAATTAGAAGAGAACGTGCAATTGAAGTTTTAACGAGAGTTGGACTTGCATCACAACTTGGTAAACGCCCCAATAAACTTTCAGGGGGAGAAAAACAACGTGTAGCAATTGCTAGAGCACTTGTCAATGATCCTGATATCATCTTAGCAGATGAACCAACGGGAGCACTTGACAGCAAAACTGCTCATGAAATCTTAACATTAATTCAAGAAGTGGCGAAAGACAAATTGGTTATAATGGTAACTCATGCCCAGCAATATGCCGATGAATTTGCTTCGCGTATTGTGGAATTAAAAGATGGAGTTATCTTAGCAGATAGTCAAAAAGAACCTGTCGTAAGTGAAGATACAGGGTACCAGGCAAACAAAACTTCGATGAGTTTTTTTACAGCGTTAAAATTATCGTTTAATAATTTAAAAACGAAAAAGTTTCGAACTGTCATTACAGCGTTTGCTTCCAGTATTGGGATTATTGGCGTTGGATTAGTTTTAGCGATCAGTAATGGTTTTTCCCAACAAATCAATGATATTGAAAGTGATCAGTTGGTCGGATTGCCAATTTTAATTGGTAAATCGGAAATGAATATTGGCTTTGATCGTGCTGGTGCATCTGTTTTTCAACCAGAAGATTATGAACCAGATGAAATTGTAATCTATGATTCTAGTATGGATGTCCATACCAATATTATTACGAATGAATTTATTACATATTTGGAAAACATGAATTCAGACATTTATACAAACATTCATTACACATATGGATATATTCCCGTGATATTAAGTACTGAGAGTGGCGCTACTGAGTTGGTGAATTTAGACGATGTCGGATTTTCAAGCTTTATTACACCGGAAGATGAACTTGAGGAATATTATGATTTAAAAGACGGATCATTCCCAACGAACATCTATCAAGTTGTTTTAGAAATCAAAGAATGGAACGTTGTTAACAAAGAGGTATTAGATGCTTTAGGATTTGATACATCTAGCGAATTACGTTTTAGTGATATTACAGGAACAGAACTTTATATTGCGAAGAACAATGATTTATACGTCGAACAAGGTAGTTTGTTTGTTCCTAATTACAGTGATTTAGAAACTGTGAAAAACAATGGAATTGTAATTGAAATCGTTGGTATTGTCCAAGCAAAAGACTCAACAATGACTTACGGACCGACGGGGTTACTATACTTATACGATTTACAAGATGAATTATTAAGTGTCAATAGTGGTTCTGATATTTGTCTTGCGCAAGAAACGTTGGATACAAGTGTCTTTAATTTATCATTATTGACAGAAGAAGAAAAACTTGGGATTTTATCATATATTGGATGTAACAGTACAGACCCTTACTTGATTCAAATCTATAGTGATAGTGTTGAAAATAAAACAACGATTAAAGAATATATCGCAACATATAACGCAGATAAAGACCTTGATGATAAAATATTTGAAACTGATTTAGCAGAAGCAATAGGTGCAACATTATCAACATTGATTACTTCAATATCTGTTGTGTTAAGCGCATTTGCTTCCATATCACTCATTGTTTCGAGTGTCATGATTGGAATCATCATATATATTAGTGTCCTAGAACGAACCAAAGAAATCGGAATCATTCGTTCACTTGGTGGACGTAAAAAGGATATTTCACGTGTCTTTAATGCAGAAAGTATTATTATTGGTGCCTTTGCTGGATTAATGGGAATTAGTATAACATATTTATTAACCTTCCCAATTAATGTGATTGCTGCAAATGTTGATCCATCACTTGCGTCTGTCGCTACATCAAATCCACTTCATTTGGTATTGTTGGTTCTCGCATCAACAATATTAACATTTATTGGTGGATTTATTCCTTCAAGAATTGCATCTAAGAAAAATCCTGTTGAAGCTTTACGAGTAGAATAGTTGAAATTAAATAGTTCACATTTTGTGAACTATTTTTATCATCAGATTGTAATTCTGGAATATTGATATGTTTTAGTTGTGAAAAATGGTATAATAATAAAGGAAATATCAATTATTGCTTTGGGGGATTTAAGAATGAATAAAATTAGTGGAGCAGATTTAATTGAGAAAACATACCAACTATATTTAGCTGAAAAATTTCAAGAAGGCTTTGATTTTTTAGTTGCTAAGTTAGAGGATCTTGATGAGATAAATGCGACAATATATAATTTACATTCTTCTTTGGCATTTCGACTTGGCAACCATGAACTAGGGTACAATCTTCTAAAAGAAGCTGTTTTAGAAAAAGAATACTGGTATCCTACAGCTTATATGAAACAAAATGAAGATTACTTACGATATCAAGGTGATCCTACGTTTCAAGAGATTCTTTTGCTTTGTCAAAAGCGTGAAGAACTTCATCGTTATAGTGGAAGACCACAACTAATCATTAATGAACCAGCAAACTTTGATCATCCACAACTAGTCCTTGCTCTTCACGGAAATAATCAACCATTAAGTGGAGTTCAACAACATTGGAATCATGAAACATGTCCAAATGTTGTAATTGCTATACCAATTTCTTCGGAAATATCTTTTGCGAATGGCCATGTTTGGAATGATATTCCGCATGGAATTGCAGAAGTTCAAACCCATTATGAAATGCTGGTATCCAAATACAATCTTCAACCAAAAGATATTACCTTGGCTGGCTTTAGTGCTGGAGCAAGCATTATTTTACAAGGTTTGATTGAGGGTAAATTACTCGCAGATCGGATTATTCTTGTTGCTCCATGGTTACCAAATTTCCTAGAACTTCAAGTTAAGTTGGAAATACTGAAAACCAAAAAAACAAAAATATATATTGTATGTGGGAGCCAAGATCAACCATGTTTACCATGGGCAAATCAATTAACTGCAGAGTTGAAAATGAACCATATTCCATTCCATTACAAATTGATAGAAGGACTAACACATCGGTATCCCGATAACTTCGGAACAATTTTAGCAGATATTAAAGGATTTTTTGAGCGTTAAGAAATAGAATTAAGAAGGTTTAACCAAAGAAAGTGTAAGTGTATGAAAAAACGAATTTTAAATGCTGTTGAATCCATTGATAAAACAGGTGTAGCGTATATTTATTTAATTGGAAGTTATGTGCGAAATCGCGAGACAAAGTATAGTGATATTGATATTAAAGTTGCCTATAAAGATGATTCTCCTGGTCGCTTTATCAACCGCTATGTTGACGGTATATATGTTTCAATCAAGTATGATAGTCTTTTAGAACAACAAGAATATACAACAAATCCTTCCAAATATATTCAAGCGCACCCGAGTTTAGATGATGCTATCTTTTTATGGGGCGATGAGAAAGCATTTCAAGCGTTTAGAGATGAATTCTTTCTTATTGAATATAATCAACACTTTCATAAAGAAATTGTTGAATACGTCAACAAAGAAACCGTTGATTGGATTGAAGAAGTCAACAAAACGCTAAATGGACTGATCTTAAACAACCCCTCAAAATTAATTGATGGACTATATGGATTAACGTTTGGAATGTTGCACGTCTTAGCAGTAAGTGAAGGATTATTCTACAATAAAAAGGGAATATTAGAAACAATGCGCCCGGCATTTCCAGAAGAACTATTCGTCCATGTTATTGATGCGTTTGGTGTCTATGACAGTGATTTGGGATTACGCGCATTAGCGGGATTAAAATTATATCTCAACATTATTGAGATGATCAGTTATCGCTTTGGAGACGACACATTCCATAACACCAATATTATTGTTGATAATGTTAAAAAATTCTTAGCTAATCACTAAGAATTTTTTTATGACGTTTTTTGTCGATTTGCGTATTATAGAAACGCGAAAATTGTGTTATAATCAAGACAATGAGGAGTGATTGAGAGATGAGAAAATGGAATTTAGATGCATTATTTACATCGTTTGATTCGGTAGAGTTTCAAGAATCATTGGTTCTAATTGAAGAACAAATCGCACAATTAAATCAATTTGCAATAAGTGAATTTAACGATACCACAGATGCGTTACAAAAAATTAGAAATTATTTATCAAAAAGTGAACAACTAAGAATTATTTTTATGAGAAGTATTACTTTTGCTAGGTTAAGTGTTAGCGTTGAAGCAACGAATGAAGAGGCTCTAAAATATATGAGTAAACTTCAAACAATGGGAGCAAAAACTGCTCTTCCAACAGCTAAATTTTCAAAATGGTTACCAAACGTCCCAAATTTGCAACAGCTAATCAAGGATAACAGTGATTTGCTGGAATTTGAGTACTACTTATTAAGAATTGTAGATGGGAGTAAATATGTATTAAGTGATGAACAAGAAATTTTGATTAGTAAAATGAAACAAACTTCTTCAAGTATGTGGAGCCAACTTCAAGGGGAATTAACCGCGACATTAAAAGTGCCATATAACGGTGAAGAGTTACCACTTAGTACTATTCGTAACCTTTCTGGGGAGAAAGACCCCATTGTTCGTAAAACAGCATATGAGGCAGAAATGAATGCATATCCGAGTATTGCACCAAGTGTCGCTTATGCATTAAACGGAGTAAAAAAAGAAGTGAATACCCTCTTAGAAATGCGTGGGTTTGAAAGTGCCTTAGATCAAGCAGTATATCAATCTCGCATGAAGCGTTCTACATTAGATGCCTTAATTTCTAGTATGCAGGATTACTTACCAGAATTTCGTAAATACCTTCGCCGTAAAGGGGAAATGCTTGGACATAAGAATGGATTACCATTTTATGATATTTTTGCACCGGTTGGTGAATCAAATCGTACTTTTACAGAAAAAGAAGCAATTGCATTTATCTGTAAAAACTTTAAAACATTTGATGATGAGTTAGAAAACCTTGCGAAAAAAGCATATGAGGACGAATGGATTGACTTTACACCAAGAATGGGTAAACGTGGTGGTGCATTCTGTAGTAACATTCATCCAATCAAACAATCTCGTATTATGACAAACTTTACTGGAACATTCGGAAATGTCATTACTCTAGCTCACGAACTAGGGCATGCGTATCACGGTGAACAAATTTTTAAAGAAAAACTATTTAATAGTAGTTATACAATGCCTGTCGCAGAAACTGCGTCAACATTTTGTGAAACTATTGTGAAGAATGCTGCTTTGCATGAAGCAGACAAAGATGAAAAAATCTTTATTCTAGAACAATCACTAAAAGGAAGCACACAAGTAATTGTAGATATATTAAGTCGCTTCATTTTTGAAGGAAATGTTTTTGAACAAAGCAAAAATACACCTTTAAATGAACGTATGTTAAATAAAATGATGACCGATGCTCAAATTGAAGCATATGGTGATGGATTAGATCCAGACTATTTGATGCCATATGGTTGGTTGAATAAATCACATTATTATAGTGGTGGTCTATCATTTTATAACTTCCCATATGCATTTGGACTATTATTTTCAAAAGGAATTTATGCAGAATTCATCAAACAAGGGAAACCATTTGTAAAAAAAATAAATACTTTACTTCAAAAAACAGGACAAATGTCTGTTGAAGATGTTGCTGCACTTGTTGGTATTAATTTAAGTACCAAAGAATTTTGGAATAACAGTTTAGAAGTTATCAAAGAGGAAATTGATTTATTCTTAGAATTAACAAAATAAAAGAGCCATTGGCTCTTTTTTGTAAGATGTTATCAGGATTATGATATAATAATAACGAGGTGATTAGATGATTGATTTTCGTAGTGATACAGTAACGAAACCGACATTAAAAATGCGTGAAGCAATGTTTAATGCTGTCGTTGGTGATGATGTTTATGGTGATGACCCAACGATTAACGAATTAGAAGAACTTGCGGCAAAAATGACAAACAAAGAAGCAGCTTTGTTTGTGACAAGTGGCACAATGGGGAACCAACTTGCAATCAATACCCACACAAAACGTGGAGATGAAATCATTGTTGGGGCACAAAGCCACATTAAACACTATGAAGTTGGCGCAAGCGCTGTTTTGAGTAGTGTAAGTTATCATTTGATTGATGAAATAGATGGCATGATGCCATTATCAGAGATAAATAATGGTATTAGAGGAAATGATATTCATTTCCCAGACAGTTCGTTGATTTGTCTAGAAAACGCCCATGGAAGTGGCGTTGTATTACCAATTCAATATCTACAAGAAGTATATCAACTAGCAACAGAAAACAACTTAAGAGTTCATATGGATGGAGCACGTCTCTTTAATGCAGCAACGGCATTACAAGTGGATGTTTCAGATATTACGAAGTATTGTGACAGTGTAACGTTCTGTTTATCAAAAGGACTTGCTGCACCTGTCGGTAGTATTCTATGTGGAACCAAAGCATTTATCGAACAAGCACGTCGAGGACGTAAAATGCTTGGTGGCGGAATGCGTCAAGCGGGTGTCTTAGCTGCACCAGGAATTATTTCTTTACAAGAAATGACGAAACGTCTTCATATTGATCATCAAAACGCATTATATTTGGCAAATCAATTAGATATATTGCCAGAATTTGAAGTTGATCGTCATCGCCTTCAAATTAATATGGTATTTACAAAAAGTACAATCGATTTTGTCGAGTTAGGACAGTATTTAAAAACAAAAGGAATATTAATCGGGGGATACAAAGAAGAATTTCTTCGCTTAGCAATTCATAATGATATAAAGAAAGAGGATATCGACTTGTTGATTCAGGAAATCAAAGCTTATATCAAAGGAGTACAATAATTCAACCAACAACTTTCTTATAATAAGTGGCAAAGACATTGAAGCATTGTTTCTATATACAATGTTTTTGTAGGATTGAAGGTGTTATCTATGAGTAAGTCATTGAAACAATTGGTCATCTTTGGACTTGTAACCGCAAATGTAGTGTGGTTGTTACTTATTCCAGATGAACCATTTATTCAGTTTACACGGCAAGCCTTTGTGGTAATTGGAGTATTGATTATCAATACTATCATATTGTATTGGTTAATCTTTCAGTTCGATCAAGGAATAACAAAACCAGGGCAAAAGCATCGCGAACATTTTTATGTGTTAAATTTCTTTTTGATTTTTGTACCGTTTTTGCTTTTGATAATCTCATTTAGAGAAGTGAACAAACTGATGATTATAATCCCATGTATCATCTATGGAATATTCTTGATCTATTTTGGAATTAGTTTTATCATTGGGTTTGTGATTGTTCATAAAACTGGTCTTGAAGGTCGTAATGTATTATCTCCCAAAACAAAGCGCATTCTATATGAAGATATTACAAGGATGAAATTAAATGGTTTTGGAAATTTTGTTATCTTAGAAACAATTGAGAGTGGTCCTTTTTATATTGATATTATCTTTAAAGACGTCCATTTGATTTTCAATGCCATTTATCACAATACTCCGGCAGATATTCACGAACCATTGTTTCTACATTTGAAACAATATTATAAGCTATTTCATGTGACAAGCAATTTGTCGCAGTTAGACTACTTTAAAGACAAAAGATAAGAGGTGCAACATGATTGACACAATATTATTTGATCTAGATGGAACATTACTACCAATGGATTTTGATCATTTTATGAAATTATACTTTTACCATATTGGCGAGTATTTTAGTGATCTGATAGAACCAAAAAAATTGATTGGTGATATATTACAAGCAACAGACTATATGGCAAGAATGAAAAATGACAAAACAAACGAAGAAAACTTTATGGAACATTTCGCAGGACTAATAGATGGTGATATTGATGTCTATAAAAATCGTTTCAATGACTTTTATATAAATCATTTTGATTTTGTCCAAGCATCAACATCCCCTTCGTCACTGATGAATCAGTGTGTCAAGATTTTGAAGGAAAAAGGGTATACACTTTGCATTGCGACGAATCCTTTATTCCCAAGAGTCGCAAATTTACGACGTTTAAAATGGGGGAATATTGATATTGATGATTTTTTGTATATGTCAACGTTTGAACAAAACAAATACAATAAACCGTTTATTGAATATTTCCAAGAGGTTTTGGACCACATTGTTAAGAGACCCGAAGATTGCTTGATGGTTGGAAATGATTTGAGTGATGATCTTCCCGCGCAAAAGATTGGGATAAAAACATATATCATCACGGATCATTTATTGAATAAAAATAATGTTGAGAATACAGCGGATTATATCGGTGATTACCAAGCGTTTTACGATTTTGTAGTAACACTACCAAATGTCAAATAAAAAAGGAGCCTAGGCTCCTTTTTTTCTCGAAAAATAAACATCAATTGCTTGATTAATATCAGTTTCATCACGAAATAAATGAACGGACTCTTTGATGATTTGTTCTTCAAATAAAGTTAATGATAGATAAAGTAAAAAGACAATAAAACTCCCAAAGAACCATAATTCAAATACTCCTGTATTTCCTAATACAAACATCCACAAGAATGATCCACCCCAAATGATTCCTAGCCAAATATATACAATACGTCTCAAGCGCGGGTTTTCTTGTGCAACCCATCTCATAAATGGTGTGAATCCTAATGTGATAAATAACCCAAATAATCCCGCAGTAATAATGTGAACCCAAATCCATAGCGGTAAATGATCAAGTGATGGTGCCATTGCGGTTAAGACTAAAAAGACAATCGATAAAATAATAAATGTATAATTTCGCTTCCTCGTATAATTTTCTAAACGGAATAGAGCCAAAATTGCCGCCTGAATACAAAAACCAGTATAACTTGCCCAAATGATAAACATGACACGTAATGCTGGATCAAAACGGTTTCCAATTTTACTAAATGTATATTGAAAAGGATTCTCAAGTGTACCATAAATAACAGTAAAAACCAATGCGCTAAGTAACAAACTCATCACAGTCATTCTTTTTTGACGCTCTGTGAGAATTCTTGTTAAGACTTCTTTTATATTGTTGTTTGTTTCCTCCATGGATTCCCACCTCCATTTATATTATATCATATTTTTTGTCGGTTTTTTCCATAAAAAAACATAAATATGGTATGATATGTATAGAGAAAATAGGTGATTGTATGAAAATAGATAAAGTAGAGTTTACAACGAGTGCAGTATTGAATGAACACTATCCAATTGATACAGTTCCTGAGATATTATTGTCAGGAAGAAGCAATGTTGGAAAGAGTAGTTTTATCAATAGCATTTTAGGACGTAAGAGGGTCGCATATGTTTCAAGTAACCCAGGAAAAACACAAACACTAAACTTTTATAAAATTAATGATCAATTTTATTTCGTTGATGTTCCAGGTTATGGGTACGCTAGAGTAAGTAAAAAAGATCGCGAAGCATTTGGGCGAATGATCGAGGAATATTTGGTGTATCGTAAACAATTATCACTTGTAATCCAATTGATTGATTTTCGTCATGAACCTACCGAAGATGATATCTTAATGTATCAATATTTAAAAACATATCAAATTCCGGTCTTGGTCGTTGGTACAAAAATGGATAAAGTTCCAAAAACAAGAAGGTATAAACAAGAAAAAGTGATTAAGCAAATCTTACAGCTCCATTCTAATGATTTGTTTATCCCATATAGTAGTGAAACGGGTGAAAATAAAGATTTAGTTTATAACATATTGGATAAATTTATTTAGGGGGTTCATATGAAAGTACTATTTATCGGGGGAACCGGACTAATCAGCACAGCGGTAACAAAGAAAACCGTTGCAATGGGGATTGACCTATATTTACTAAATAGAGGAAATAATAACAGTAATATCCCTAATGGTGTACGTGTTATAACTGGAGATATCTATCGACCAGAAGAAATTAAAGAACAAATTAAAGATTTGTATTTTGATACAGTAGTCCAATGGATAGCATTTGATGAATCACACGTGAAACGTGATTATGAGATATTTAAAGGACACACAAAGCAATATATTTTCATTAGTAGCGCAAGTGCGTATCAAAAACCAGGGATTATTTTCCCAATCACAGAAAATGTTCCACTGGGTAATCCGTTTTGGGATTATTCTCAAAACAAACAAAGATGTGAAGAGTACTTAAACAATCTTCATGATGACAATTTTAATGTAACAATTGTTCGTCCTTCTCATACATACAATGATCATAAATTAATGGCTTGTGTTTATGATGGTAAACATCCATATGCCCTTATCAAGCGCTTGTTAAACAATCAACCAATTATCATTCCTGGTGATGGAACAAGTTTGTGGACAATAACGCATAATACCGACTTTGCAGAAGCGTTTGTAATGCTTCTTGGGAATAAACAAACATATGGAGAAACATACCATATTACAAGTGATTTTGCCTATACATGGGAACAACTGACAGACATTATTGCCAAAGAACTTGATGTAATACCGCATATTGTTCATGTACCAACTGAAGTGATTATCAAATACTTACCTTCGTTAAGAGGATCATTGCTTGGTGATAAATCTCATACAGCGATATTTGATAATACAAAAATCAAGAAGATAGCCCCTCTGTTTCAGGCAACGATCCGTTATGAAGATGTTGCAGCAAAGGCAGTGAAATATTTTAGGGACCATCCAGAATCTCAAAATACAGATTCAGAGTTTGAAGATGCATACGACTTATGTGTTAAAGATTATACAGCTTTCCTAAATCAATAAATTTTGAAAGACAACAATTATGTTGTCTTTTTTTGATATATAGCACTTTTTAAAAAGTAATATGGTTTTATATGTAACAGGTGTTATAATTGATTTAGAGGTGATGTTATGGCAACAAAAGTCTATTCGAAATCAGCAATTTTAGAAGCCACTTTTCAATTATCTTTACAAAAAGGATTCGAAGCAATTAGTATGAGAATGATAGCCCGAAAACTAGGGTGTAGTGTTATGCCAATCTATGATTCTTTTGATTCTAAAGAGGATTTGATCAAAGAATTAAGTTTGTTTGCTATTACTGAAGCCTTTGAAGCGATTCAATCTGAAAACTTCATTGAACGTCATTTGAAATTACTGGAATATGGATTAACATATCCAAAATTCTATATGGATTTTGTAAAAATCAACAGAAACTACCAAGCGAGTGAGGAACTTGTTTATAATTTGATCAAAAGCATGAGGAAGGATCCGCGTTTGGAGACATTAAAGACAATGGATTTATCAATGATAAACGGACAAATCGAAGTTTTTATTGTTGGCGTTGTTTATATGTATAGTCTCCAAGGAAGCGTTAGCGAAGAGAAAAAAACGGCGTTGCTTCAAGCAACGAAAAAATTTATAAATGAATTCATTGATGGCTTTGTTTATAACTTAAGTTAGTTTTTATAACGAAATTGGATAATAAAAACGATAATTAGATTCTTAATTATCGTTTTTTATGATATAATTCTTACGAAAAAGGTGGTGCTTCATATGAAACAAAATCGTTTGATGTGGATTTTTGGTATTGTGGTTGTTATTGTCCTCTTGTTTATGTTTTGGCTGGAATACTCATATGCTCATATAATCTTAGAATTACTTATAATAAGTGTATCTTTTACGATAGTGTTATTAATTTGGAATACTAAAACCATTGTAACAAATCAATCCCTTGTTTTTATCGGGTTATCACTATTGGTGGTTGTTATTTTCCATTTACTTCATCTCCTATATGTTGTAAATGAACGAGACGGCCTTTTTATTACTCAACCTTTTGATATATATTATCAATTAGCAACAATCTATTTTGCAGCAATATATGCTGTGGGGATTGTTATATTAAAACAAGAACAAAAGATGAAAATAAAAAGATTAGCAATAATCCAAGGTAGTATTTTACTAGGATTATTGATATTAATTGAAGTGTTTGGACTTTCATTCGCATTATATACAGAGTCTTTTGATGCAGGGAATATGTTGTATATCATTCAAGGGCTTGTTATTGTGTTATTGCTAGCTGGAATGATTAAACAACTAACGGTGAAAGAACCTAAGGAACTGTGCTATAAGGTTCATTATCTTGTAATTGGGGGAATGTTGATTCTATCTAGCTTGCTACAAATGATATTTTTCCCATATCACAATATTTTAAGTCTTCTCACGCAATTTGGTAGTTTTGGGATACTCTATCATATCACAATTAAAAAAGGTGTGGTGTTGCCATATAAAAATGTATGCCGTGAAGTAGAAGCGCAAAATGAAAAATTATTAGAATTATCAAGAATAGATGATTTAACGTTAATTGCGAACCGTCGATATTTGTTTGAAAACTTAGACAAGACCTTTCGTTTGGGAAGACGTGAGAAACATTCTGTTGGATTCTTAATGGTTGATATTGATGACTTTAAGATGTATAATGATACCTTCGGACATCTTCATGGCGATAGCATCTTAAAACGTGTTGCCAAAGCAATTGAAAAATCATGTATGAGACCGCTTGACTTTGTCGGACGTTTTGGGGGAGAAGAATTTTTGGTTGTATTACCAAATAGTGACTATCAAGCTGCGGAAATTCTTTGTAAAAGAATTTTGCAAGCAATTCATGATTTGCGAATTGCCCATTATCAACGTGAAAATGAGTTTTTAACAGTAAGTATTGGATTTAGTGTCTTATCACCTACAGCGGATCACGAGATAAATTATCCAATCCAAAAGGCTGATGAACAACTATATAAAGTAAAAGCAACCGGTAAAAAGGATTATCGTGGTATCAATTTAGATGAAAAAAAGGAGAATGAAAATGAATGAAATAACATTTACGTATCAACGTAACAAAGAAGATGTATTAGCACAAACAATCTGGCATCGTATGATCAAATCGAGATTTTTCTTAGGATTAAATATTTTGTTTCCGTCATTCGGGATTGCATCACTTATTATGACAATTGGGATGCCTCTTGATGCGATTCAATATATCGCAATTATTTATTTAACAATGTATCCTGTAACGACATATTTTTTAATTAAATTTCGTATTAATAGTATTTTCAAAAATCCTGAGGTAGAGTTTGATGCAACAACATTTACCTTTAGCTATGAAGGAATTAACACCGCAAGTGATAAAGGGGAATTCTTACTTGGTTGGGATCAGTTATATAAAGTATATGATACAAAGAAATACATTTACATATATATCAACAAAAGTCGTAGTTTATTAATCAATAAAGCCTTTGTTGGTGAAGATAATGTAGAGCGAATCATTGAAATGATTCAAAAGTATACAATCAAAGGACAATTCAAAGTACGAAGATTATTTTAAAAAGAAAAACGTTCAAATTTGAACGTTTTATTTTTTTAAAAATTCAATAACAGTATTTATGTGCATTGCAGTTCCAACAAGAAATGCTGATTCATCGGGGTTAAACTTCGGATTATGGTTATAGAAGCAGTCTCCTTCTTTACAAGCTCCTAGCCAGAAGAATGCACCTGGTTTGCGTTGGAGGTAATATGCAAAGTCCTCCCCACCCATTGAAGGTTCTAATGTTTCAACGACGTTATCTTCACCGAGAAGTTGTTTTCCTAAATCAATGATAAAATCACTCATTTCATAATCATTGATTAACGGTGGATATGCTGGAATGATCTCTAAATCAACTGTTGCATGGTGCATCGTTGCGTAAGATGAACAAATTTCTTCCATACGTTTGAAAATATATTGTCTTGTTTCTGGATTAATTGTCCGAATAGTGCCAGTTAGTTTGACAGCTTCAGGAATAATATTAAACGCTGTTCCCCCATGGATTGTACTTACGGTAATGACAGCACTATCCGTTGGTGAAATATTGCGAGAAATAATCGTTTGGAATGCTGTCACAAGTTGGGAAGCGATAATAATTGCATCGTTTCCAGTATGTGGAGCACTTGCATGGGTACCAATTCCAATAACATTGATAATAAATTCATCAGGGGCAGCCATCGCTGGTCCTTTTTTGATTACAATTGTTCCTAAACGATCCCTTGTTGTAATATGTAAACCAAAGACACCATCGCAGTCATCAATGTGCCCACCCTCAACAACACTGATTCCACCACCTGGTACTGGTCCTTCTTCGGCACTTTGAAACACAACTTTTAATGTTCCTTTTAAGGCATCTTTGTGTTCCGAGAAGTATTTACAAGCTCCTAGAAGCATTGCTGTATGAGTGTCGTGACCACAAGAATGCATCACACCCTCGTTGATGCTTTTATATGGACTTTCATTTTCTTCCTGCATACGAAGCGCATCAATGTCAGCGCGTAAACAAATTGTTTTTCCTTGATTGGAACCTTTTAAAACTCCAATTAATCCTGTTACTCCAATTCCAGTTGTTACTTCAAACCCAAAGTGACGTAATTCTTGTTCGATTAATGACGATGTTCTTGTTTCTGTGAACCCCGGCTCTGGATGTTTGTGAATATCACGGCGCATGTTAATAATATATGCTTCATATTGTTTTAAATCTTCTAATTTAATCATAAATTATCACCCTGCAATTATTATACCATATCTCAATTGGATGGGATATTTTATCTTTATTGAACAACAATTATTGTTTTGTAAGTATGTGGTTATAGCAGATTCATATAAGGGTCTCACAGAAATGCGTATTTCACATCAAAAATATACGAAATCGCAAACAACAATCTTTACAATAGATTAGACTTATGATACTATATGCATAAATACAGCGAAGAGGAAGAGTAAACAGTCGGACATAGCAGAGACCTAGTGGTTGGTGGAAACTAGGATGAAACACTGTTGAAGGTAGCCTTGGAGTAGCTTTAATGAATCAGAGTAGTTAAAGACGTATCCTGTGCGTTAACGGGTTGAGAGCCTAGGAAACTAGGAACAAAGGTGGTACCACGGATTATAATAGTTCGTCCTTATTTAGGACGGACTTTTTTATTAGTATAGGAGGAATATGATGAAAGAACTAAGTAAAAAGTATGATCATTTGGCAGTGGAACAAGATAAGTATGATTTTTGGTTAAAAGGGGGATATTTTAAAAGTGGCGATCGTTCAAAATTGCCGTTTTCGATTGTGATTCCACCACCAAATGTCACTGGGAAGCTCCATTTGGGACATGCTTGGGATAATACATTACAAGATTTGATTATTCGTCGTAAAAGAATGCAGGGATTTGATGCATTATATTTACCAGGAATGGATCATGCCGGCATCGCAACACAAGCCAAAGTTGATGAGAAATTACGTCAAGAAGGAACGAATCGTTACGAACTAGGTCGCGAAGCGTTTTTAGAAAGAGCTTGGGAATGGAAAAAAGAATATGCCGATCATATTCGTGCGCAATGGGCTGCTTTAGGAATTAGTGTAGATTATGATCAAGAGCGTTTTACACTGGATGAGGGATTAAATCAAGCTGTTAATGAAGTGTTTATCAAAATGTATCAAAAAGGATATATTTATCGTGGAGAACGTATCATTAACTGGGATCCACAAGCCAAAACGGCATTAAGCAATATTGAAGTAGAACATAAAGAAGTAGAAGGTGCCTTCTATTATTTTAAATATGAGTTAGAAGATAAAAGTGGGTTTATGGAAATTGCGACAACCCGTCCTGAAACAATGTATGCCGATACAGCGTTAATGGTGCATCCATTAGATGAACGATTTAAAGGATTTGTTGGAAAGAAAGCATATATTCCAGGAACCAATCGTTTGATTCCGATTATCGAAGACGATTATGTTGATCGCGAGTTTGGAACAGGATGTGTTAAAGTAACACCAGCTCATGATCCAAACGACTTTGAAGTTGGACGTCGTCATAACTTAGATATGCCACTATGTATGAATGAAGATGGGACAATGAATGAACTTGCTCATAAATACGCTGGGCTTGATCGTTTTGAATGCCGTAAAAATTGTGTAAAAGATTTAACAGAACTAGGATTGTGTAGCAAAATTGAGAAACTGATTCACAATGTTGGGCATAGTGAACGAACTGGTGTTGTTGTTGAACCACGTTTGAGTAAACAATGGTTTGTTGATATGAAGCCATTGAGTGAACGTGCTTCTAATGATAGTAAAGTGGAGTTTGTTCCCCCGCGTTTTGAAAAAACATTTTTACGTTGGATGGATGGAACATTTGATTGGTGTATCAGTCGACAATTGTGGTGGGGACATCGTATTCCAGCTTGGTATAAAGGAGAAGAAGTAAAAGTACAAGTAGAATCTCCAGGTAGTGACTGGACACAAGATGAAGATGTATTAGATACTTGGTTTAGTTCTGCATTATGGCCATTTAGCACATTAGGATGGCCGGAAAAGACAGATGATTTACAACGTTATTATCCAAATGATGTTATGGTTACAGGGTATGACATCATCTTCTTCTGGGTTGCAAGAATGATCTTCCAGGGACTAGAATTCACAGATGTTTCACCTTTTAAACAATGTTTGATTCACGGTTTGATTCGTGATAGTGACGGCAGAAAGATGTCAAAATCGCTTGGTAATGGAGTTGATCCTCTAGATATAAAAGAACAGTATGGAATTGATACGTTACGATATTTTTTAACAACAAATAGTGCTCCAGGGATGGATTTACGCTTTGAAATTGAGAAAGTGGAGTCATCATGGAACTTTATTAATAAATTATGGAATATTTCGCGATTCACATTAATGAACCTTGGCGATTTTACGGTGGAAGATATTGAAATAGATACCGAAGAGTTAACACTTGTTGATCGCTGGATTCTCGCTAAACTCCACCAAACCATTACTGAAATGGATTATAATTACGATAAATTTGAATTTGGTGAAGCTGCAAAAAGTATTCACAGTTTCAGTTGGGAAGACTTTGCTGCTTGGTACGTTGAAATCGCAAAAATCGCTTTAAATAGCGATGATTTAACAGCGATTAACCGCACAAAAAGCATTCTTAGCTATGTTTTACTAGATATTATGAAACTACTACACCCATTTATGCCGTTTGTAACTGAAGAAATATACCAACAAATCCCTCATCTAGAGGAAAGTATCATGATTTCATCGTGGCCAAACGCTATTGATGAGTTTGAAAATAAAGAGGCAATCGCGCAATTTTCTATTATTCAAGAGCTAATTAAAGCGGTTCGTAATGTTCGAAGCGAGTATAATGTAGCGCCAAGTAAAGCCGTAAACATCGTAATTAAAGCAAATTCACTAGATGTTTTACAACTTTTACAAGACAATGATACGATTTTAGCAAAATTCCTAAATCCTGAAGATTTAACAATTTCGTTAGAAGTTTCACCTGAAAAGGACGTTGTATCCGTGATTTTAAGCGATTTAGAGGTTTATATACCGCTAGGTTCTTTGGTAGATTTACAACAAGAAATTACTCGCTTAGAAGCTGAAAGCAACAAACTACTTGGTGAAATGAAACGTTGTGAAGGAATGTTACAAAATCCAAATTTCATCAACAAAGCACCACAACATAAAGTATTGGAGGAACAAAATAAATTGGAACAATATCGTGAGCAATACAACACAATTATCAAACGATTGGATGAGTTAAAATAATATGTTTACGACTATTAGCGATGCGGTTCAATGGATCGAATCTGTCAAACGTTTTGGCGATAAACTAGATTTAAAACGAATGGAACTTGCTTGTAAAATATTGGGAAATCCCGAACAAAAGTTACCAGTTATACACATTGCTGGAACAAATGGAAAAGGGAGCACGGTAAGTTATTTGCGCTATATGTTACTGGAACATGGTTATAATGTTGGAACGTATACAAGCCCATATATTGTTCGTTTTAATGAACGAATCACATATAATTATAATGATATCTCTGACGAGGAATTATTACTCTATATCAATAAAATGTATGAAATACATCAAACTGTTCAAAATGAGTATCAAGAAACAATTACCTTCTTTGAGTTGGTCACATTAATCTCATTTTTGTTTTTCGCAGACCGCGATGTTGATTTTGTGATTTATGAAGTTGGCCTTGGAGGAACACTTGATGCGACAAACGTTGTAAGACCAATGATTGCTGCAATCACATCAATTAGTTTTGATCATATGGGCGTTCTTGGGGATTCACTGGAATCAATTGCATTGAACAAACTAGGGATTGTCAAAGACTTTGTCCCTTTGGTAACCGCTGTATCAGATCCAGAATTATTAGAACTCTTTGAAACTTATACAACAAAACGTCATAGTGATTTGATACGTGTTTCGAAGGATGATATCAGCGATATTGATTATGGTTCGTATACCAACTTTAAGTATAGAAACAATCCATATCAAATTAGTATGATGGGAACCCATCAAGTTGTTAATGCATCATTAGCAATTGAAATCATGCTGCAATTAGAAAAAATGGAAAAGCTTGTTATTCACAAAAACGACTTACTACAAGGGTTAATTAATACATATTGGCCAGGACGTATGGAACGTTTTGGTAATATCATTTTAGACGGAGCACACAATGTCGGTGGGGCAATTGCCTTGCGTCAAAGTATGGAGACACTATTTCAAGGATATAAGATAACAGTGCTATATACTTCAATGGCTGATAAAGAATATTTTGATATCATTCAAGAGATTGAGAAATTTGCTGATGAAATTTATTTCACTGAATTTGATTACCCTCGTTGTGAAACTGCGGAAAACCTTTATGCAGTAAGTACACATAAAAATAAACATATGAGTAAAGATGCATATGTTATTTATAATCAATTGAAACATCTTAAACCAAAAGAAATTCTATTGATTACAGGAAGTTTGTATTTTGTAAGTTATATGAGAAAGGCACTCTAATGAGTGCCTTTTTATTTATAAAACATTTAATGAAGGAATTAACGTTGCCATTGCCACGGAATACAGTATTAATGAGATAATCCCTGTAAGGATAAATGTTCTCTTTAACTTTGGTTGATCGATTGCCACCATAATACCATAAATCAATAGCATCAAGGTATAAGGTAAAAGAAATATTCCAAAAAAGATGTAGGTAACTAACAATTGTTGTTCAGTTAGTAAGTGTGCTCTTTTATACAGTATTACCGATATTGTAAAAGCGATCAAACCAATTGTAAAGAATAAAATTGTTAGATAGTTACCAAGGACAAGACCATCTTGGGTATCAAGCAACGGAATTTCTTGAAAAAATAGTTTGTAGACTAACAAGCCTCCCAAAGCAGTTGCTATTATAAACAAAAAACTAACTATCAAGAGATTGAATCGTAATTGCTTCTTCATAAGATCACGCATAGGACCCTCCTAATTACTATTTATAAATATTTTGATCATAGCTTCAAACGAAAACTCTATCTTAACATGGTATCGCGATCTTATCAGAATTGTCCTCACATGAGATTGATAGAGGATGGCGTAACACATTAATGATAATCTTCTCTAACACATTATATCAAATGTTTGTCATTTTACAAAAGAATTATTCCGGTATAAATCGTATTATTATTTGAGGTGAAAAAAATGTTTATGATTAAAGAAATGCCAATCTTGGAACGACCGCGTGAACGTTTTATCGAGTATGGAGCTGAAAAACTTCAAACTTATGAGTTGATTGCAATTATTTTGAGAACTGGAAGTACTGATTTAAGTGTGATTGAATTAAGTAAGAATATTCTCTATCATTTTCAAACACTTAAGGAATTAAGTTCTACAGCAATTAAGGACTTAATAAAAATAAAAGGGATTGGGCCAAGTAAAGCTATTCAATTACTTGCTGCATTTGAACTTGGGAAACGAACACATACAGAAGCGTTTTTACCACAAACCATGTTGAATCGTCCAGAAAAGGTGTTTCAGTATATGAAAACTGAATTGGAATTAAAGACACAAGAACAGCTAGTTGCTCTTTATTTAAATACAAAAGGGGAATTAATTAAGAAGAAGACACTGTTTGTTGGAAGCTTAAATAGTTCATTGATTCATCCTCGTGAAATCTTTAAATATGCAGTAATATTTAGTGCTGCAAGTATTGTCTTGGTACATAATCATCCAAGCGGAGATCCTACTCCAAGTTCGCAAGACTTAGATATTACTAAAAGAATCTATGATAATAGTCTGATGATGGATATTCAGTTAGTAGATCACATCATTATTGGAAGAGATCGCTACTATTCTTTTAAAGAACATCGTCAAATATAAGAAAAAGACCATAATTATGGTCTTTTTTGAATTGTATTTTAGATAAATATCGTTTTAATTAATTCTAAAAATCATTATATGGGTTATCATCGGATGTGTCTTCGCGATTTGAATCAACCTTTTCATTATCAAATGAATATTCATCAGATTGTGCTAAAGCAGATTGCTGTAGCTGTTGTGCTAAATATTGTTGCATTTGACCTTTTGAAGTTGAACGTTTAATTAAAATAATTATAAAAGATACTACAGAAATAATAAATCCAATTCCACCAGCTGCGATTGCTCCGAATACTTTTCCCACCATTTCAGTTCCGGATAACTCAGATACGGTAATTATGTTTTCTGGAGCGTCTGTTTGAAAAGTGAATGTTCCACCTTCTTCAACAATAAAGTTAACTGCTCCAGTAAATCCATTCATTTCATATGTCGTTACACCCTGTATTTCTTCAAAGTAGAAATCCCCGATAGCAACTGGTGTTGAAACTGTCACAGTATAATCACCTTGAACAGTTTGAAACACAACACTATTAGTGGTGATTTGCAGGGTCTCGATCACTAATTCAGGTGATAATAAAATCATTAACTCGCTATCAGATTCAACTATAATCGACGCATTTGTCGTTGAATCAATAAAATGAAATCCCTCCACCAATGATAAAACCAAAGAAATGAATATTCCTATTGAAATGATTCCTCCTAATACAAAAGATCCAATAGGTATTAAATAAAATGCTCCATGTGGTTTAATTTTCATATAATCCCCCTTTATTATAAACTGGTATAATTATAACATATATGAATATAAAATCATTATATAGATTGAAAAAACTTGTGTTTATAATGGAATTATGTATAATGAAATAGGCTCATCATAATAGCAAGTAAAAAACATTGACAATTCTTGTGTTATTTGGTATTATTTTTACGCTGAATAAAGGCATACCGCACAGAAAAGGTTTTAAAGCATAAAGCTACCTTAATGGCGCGTCTTAACTAAAATAAAATGAGGAGGTGCTTTATGTACGCAGTGATCGAAACAGGTGGAAAACAAGTAAGAGTTTCTGAAGGTAGCGTTATCTATGTTGAAAAATTAGAGGTAACAGCTGGAGACAATTATACGTTTGATAAAGTGTTAATGGTTGGTGGAGATTCATTAAGAATCGGTAATCCATACCTTGACGGAGTAACAGTCGATGCCGTAGTTGAAAAACAAGGAAAACAAAAGAAAATTCTTGTCTTCAAATACAAACCAAAAAAGAAATATAGACGTAAAAACGGACACAGACAACCATATACTAAATTAGTAATTTCAACAATAAATGGTTAGAATAAAATAATATGGAGGTGACTAGTATGTTAATAGAAATTAATGTCTTAAAATGTATGGCTTCTCATAAAGGAGTTGGATCGACTAAAAATGGTCGTGATTCAGCTGGTAGAAGATTAGGAGCTAAATTATCTGATGGTCAATTCTGTACAGCTGGTTCTATCATTTATCGTCAAAGAGGAACAAAAGTTCATCCAGGTACTAATGTAGGTATTGGTGGCGATGATACATTGTTTAGTAAAATTGACGGAATCGTTAAATTTGAACGAATTGGTAGAGATAGAAAACAAGCTTCAGTTTACCCAGAATAATACATATAATGGCAAATCACAAAGTGGTTTGCCATTTTAAATGAAACGCTATATAATATCTATAACACAGATAAAGAGGTATAATCATGATAGATGTTGCGATTGTTGATGATTTAGAAGAATTAGACCAATTAGCAATTAAGGTAATTGCTGATATGAATCTTTCACAAATTCCCCAATGGAATTTGTCTTATCCACGAAAAGTGAACTTCATCAACGATGTTGAACAACAAGCATGTTACGTGTATCGTGAAAACGGGAAAATTTTAGGGTGTTTAACACTGTTAGAAGAAAATGATCCCCCATACAAAACAATTGATTCATGGTTGAAAGAAAAAAGTATGGTAATTCACCGTGTTTTGGTTGATCCGGAAGCTAGACGTCAGAATATTGCAGGGAAATTGTTTGCATATGCTGAAACAGTTGCGCTGCAACAATCATTTGAATCAATCAAGATTGATACTCATCCAGAAAATTATAAAATGCGTGCCTTTTTGAATAAAAATGGGTATGTTGAATTAGAATACTTAGAAGTGATTAATCGAATTGCTTATGAGAAAGTATTGGAGGACTAATATGACAAATAAACATTTGGTAATTGTTTGGAAATCAGACAATGAAACGGATATTCATAATTTTATTGTTCCGTATGCATATAATGCGAAGACACACGAATGGTTTGATAGTGTTGAAGTATTAATATGGGGTGCATCACAAGAAAAAATTATGAGTGATACGTTGATTCAACAACGTGTCATGAATTTGATCAAAAATGAGATTCCAGTCTATGCTTGTAAGATGTGTGCTGATAAAGTTGGAGCAACAGAAACATTAGAAAACCTTGGGGTACAAGTAATGTACACCGGAGTATACTTAAGTACCAAACAAAAAGATGATACCGTGGAAGTTATCACAATCTAATGCCGAAAATCGCAATATTAGGTGGTAGTGGGACAGGGAAAACAACACTTTGTCGAATGATTGGTACCAAACTACAAATCCAACAACTACATTTAGACTCAGTATACTGGAAAAAAAATTGGCAAAACATTTCGAAGGAAGAATTTGATCAGTATATGAAACAGTTTCTAACCAAACACAGTTCATGGGTGATTGATGGGAACTATTCAAATAATTTACACTTTACTTATCGCCTTGATTTGGCAGACACGATTATTTTTTTGAATTATGGAAAACAAAAAAGTCTTCAAGGGATTTATGAACGAGCGCATAAGTATAAACACCAAACGCGTTCCGATATGGCTGAAGGCTGTGTTGAAGGCGTGGATCAAGTATTTTTAAAGTATGTTGCGACGTATTATAAATATCGAGCAAAATATTTGATTGCGACAATTAAAAAATATCAAAATAAAAAACAAGTACTTGTTTTTCAAAACAGACAAGAATTATATGAGTGGTATAATTCCCTTTAGGAGGGATCAAGATGTTTGTAGATTTAGTAAATATTAAGATAACAAGCGGTAAAGGTGGCGATGGAATCGTTGCATTTCGCCGTGAAAAATTCGTACCAATGGGTGGACCAGCTGGTGGCGATGGTGGAAAAGGTGGCAGTGTCATCTTTGAAGGTGATGAAGGGTTAAGTACGTTAATTGATCTTCATTACAATAAACAGTTAAGCGCACAACCAGGCGAAAATGGTCGTCCTAAAAAGATGAATGGTGCTGGTGGCGAAGATTTAATTGTGCGTGTTCCAATTGGTACAACGATTTACGATGACGAATCAGGATTGGTAATTGGGGATGTCACAGAACATTCGCAACAAGTTTTGGTTTGTAAAGGTGGACGTGGGGGAAGAGGAAATGTAAAATTTACTACTTCTCGTAATACAGCCCCAGAAATAGCTGAAAAAGGTGAACCTGGAGTCGTCAAACACATTCGTGTTGAACTAAAGGTTTTAGCTGATGTTGGTCTGGTTGGACTACCTAGTGTAGGGAAATCAACCATTATATCAATGGTTTCCAATAGTCGTCCCAAAATCGCAAGTTACCATTTTACAACATTAGTTCCTAATTTAGGCGTTGTAAAAGCAGACAATGAGCGTTCATTTGTAATGGCAGATTTACCAGGATTGATTGAAGGTGCATCATTGGGACAAGGTCTTGGGCTTCAGTTTTTACGCCACATTGAGCGCACGAGGGTTATTCTTCATGTTATTGATATGTCGGGAAGTGAAGGACGCGATCCGTTCCATGACTATGAAGTAATCAATAAGGAACTTGAAACGTATAAATACGATTTATTAAAGCGCCCACAAATCATTATTGCCAATAAAATGGATTTACCAGGGGCAGATGAGCAATTAGAATTATTTAAACAACAACTAAAGGAAGATTATTTGATTATTCCAGTAAGCGCTGCAACAAAGGAAAACATCAATGAACTTGTTTATAAGACTGCTGATTTACTTGATCAAACAAAGCGTTTTGATCTATACGATGAACTTGATTATGAAGCCATTGTTGAGTATACCTTCACAAAAGATGAAAAAGTATATGAGATTCATATGGCCGATGATGGGGTTTATGAAGTAACAGGCGTGCCTTTACGAAAAATCTTTGAAATGACAGATTTTAGTAAAGATCAATCAATCAAACGCTTTAGCCGTCAATTACGTAGTTTGGGAATTGATAAAGATTTACGTGATTTAGGAGTAAACAACGGGGATACCGTGCGTATTTTCGATTATGAATTTGAATTTGTAGATTAAAAAAAGACTATTTCATAGTCTTTTTTATTTGCAAAAATAACAAATAAGTCAAACAACAAAAAGACATCATCATAAACGTTTTAATTATGATATAATAATCTCAGGAGCGTGATTGTATGTTTAGTTATATTAAAGGAACGGTTACCGAAGTAAGTCCTTCCAGTATTACGATTGATGTTCAAGGTGTTGGCTATGAAGTGTTTACTCCCAACCCATATGAATACAAAATTGATACACAAGATAAAATATATATTTATCACCATGTCCGTGAAGAATTGTTTGTTTTATACGGATTTAAGAACAAAGAAGCAAAAAGTTTGTTTGTTAAACTATTAAGTGTCAAAGGAATTGGACCAAAAAGCGCAATGGCAATCCTTGCAACAGGGAATGTTAATGATGTCATTGGAGCAATTGAAATTGGAAATGCGAAGTTTTTGGGGAAATTCCCTGGAATTGGACCCAAAGCATCACAACAAATCATTTTGGATTTAAAAGGGAAACTTGATTTTAGTGAACAGAGCTTTGCGAAGTCTTCAAATATCAGTGAAGTTGAAGAGGCGTTGCAGTCACTTGGTTATAGAGCAACAGAGATTAAAAAAGCATTGAAGAACTTAGATCCATCAAAAGCAACAAATCAGTTATTAAAAGATGCTTTAGCACAAATGCTAAAATAGGAGGAATGTAATGTTTTTTAGTGATGAGCCAGGAATTCTGTTTGTTGAGTTTGGAATTTGGCATATTATCCCATTGGTTTTGATTACATTAGGTGTTATTTTAATTTATATATTCCGTGATCAGTTGAAAAACTACAAATATGAAAAATGGATTCGTTATAGCATGGGTGTTTTTGGTATTATAATGGAATTATCACTTCATATTTGGAAAGCCATGAATGGTGGTTGGCATTTCCCACAGGATATGCCAATTGGGTTATGTGCATTTAGCTTGTTTTTAGGAATCTATGTCATGTTCACAAAAAGTTGGAAAGTATTTGAAATCGCATATTTTTGGTCGATAGGTGGCCTTGTGAGTGTGTTATTCCCAGATGTTCCATATGGGCCTGATCGCTTTCGGTACTATCAATTCCTTTTATCACACATGATATTTTTCTGGATGTTTATGTATATGATGTTTGTTCATCGATATGTCCCAACGAACAAATCGTTTAAGAAAAGCTTTGTTTTGCTAACAATCGTTGTCATTTTTGTCATTATCCCAATCAATTTTTGGTGGGGTGCGAACTATATGTATTTGCGTGAACCAGGTGAAACACCATTCTTGATGTTTGCGAATGATAATTATCTAATCTATGCGACCCAGTGTATCCTATTTGCGATGGTTGTCATGGCTGCGTGGTATTCGCCAATCTTCATTTACAATCGCATAACTTGTAAAAAAAATAAAAGAGCTAATATTTAGCTCTTTTTGTTTATAATGCGAACAATTTCTTAATTTGTTCAGAAGTATATTGATTACTAATCGCCAGCATCAACAAGATTCGGGCTTTTTGGCCATTGAAACTACCACCAAGGATGCATCCACGATTTGTTAAGTCTTTGCCACCACCTGGGTAAGCGTATGTATCTAAGACACGCCCGGAATAACAACGACTTACCAATACAATCACAATTCCCAAATCAATTGCTTTCTGAATTGCTTCAATCATCATTGGGGGGACATTCCCACGTCCTAAAGTTTCTAAAACAATTCCTTTTGCACCTTTTTGGATATAATGTTCAATCAAATCACCATCCATACCAGCATACACTTTAATTAAATAGGTATCACTATTCACAATATTATCGAAATTATAGGTTTTATGGTGGGTAAGACCACGATAAAAGATAACTTCTTGATGATCAATCATTCCCAAAGGACCAAATTCGATTGATTTAAATGTATCCAAACTCATGGTATGACTTTTTGTAACTTCGACAGCACTATTAATTGTATCATTCATCACAACAAGTGTTCCTTTATTCATTGAATCGACACTCATACACGTTTTGATACTAGAAACAAGGTTCGTTAACCCGTCATATCCGAACTCACTCGCGTTTTTCATCGAACCGGTTAATACGACAGGCTTATTTGATTTAATCACGGCATTCAAGTAAAAAGCGGTCTCCTCGAGAACATCTGTGCCATGAAGGATCACAACACCACAAAATTTGTCTTGATCTAAGAACGATTGAACCTTCATTGCCAAAGCTTGCATATCCAGAACAGTTATGAACGGACTAGGCTTACTTGAAAACTCGAAAACTTCTAAATTGTTAAATTCATCAATTCCTGATAAAGTTGAAACAATTTCACTTGGTGACAAACTAGGGATTGCACCATGTAAATTGTGATCAATTTTCATTGCGATTGTTCCACCTGTAAATACGAGTGCAACTTTGTTCATAATATCACCTCAAATATAATATATCACAAACAACATAAAAAAGAAGATAAATATTGAAAAAGTATTCAAAACCAAAAATACGAGAAATTTCGTTTTAACAAATCAGAAATGAAGTAAATCAAAACCAATTCATAATGACCAATATTTTGATGCGATTTATCATGTAATAAAACAGACCATATTTGTCTCATTTTAATCACAACAAAAATGAAACGTCAAACATCACTTTAATTTGATTTTAAAAGAGAGGTATTTTTTTTGAGAGAGGTTTTAGAATGTGATTTTACACATTATCAACAAAGACAACACAAACGCTTTAATAAAGGTATTACATCAAGGTTAACATAATATATATTATAGGTAGTCAAAAGGAAATCCGTAAATTGCCTCTTTTTTCAAAAAAATGTGTTTTATACACTACTTTATCTAAAAAAATATATCAACTTCAGTTAAATACATCAAGTTAACATACTCAAATTATATTCATGACTATATTTAATTTGACCTACTTCTATTATTTTTAATAGGTCAAAAATGGGAGTGCTTTTTTCGCGTATAATTGGCTTGTTTTTAATATATGAGATAATATTACCCTTATTAACTAAAAACGATGAGAGCGCAAATTTGGCCGTAAAAAAAGAAGGTCTTAAACCTCCTTGTTTTATTACTTATTTGAGTGGTAATTCTCCGATATCATTTAGATCTAACTTAAGATAATCTGCCTCAGCTTGTTTAATAATATCATCGTATATAAATTTAGGGTTATGACAATCACTATTCAAGATTGTTTTTACATTGTATTGCTTTACAATATTCCAAAATTCTTGTCTAGGGTACTGTGGTTGTGGTCCTAATGGTGTTATAGCACTGCCACGTCGGTAGCCATTAGCATTATATTCGAATACTGAATTCGTCTCTAAAGCCTTTTGACATAGTTGATGGGCAATTTCTTCTGCGGCTTCGTCAAATACCTTATAACCACATAAATAGAGGTCGGGATGGGCAAAAATATCAAAATATCCACTCTCCATCGCACTAATTAGGTAATCTCTATAACAATAGATTTCTTCCTTGGTGCGGAGGGCAAAGCCACTTATTAAGTCATCCATGCCTTTATTTTCGTTAATATAGTGTTGGCCATGAATCAAATAATCAACATGAGAACGTAAATAGTTATAATATTCATCATGATCATAGAAAAATTCGACCTCTACTGCCTTTAAGACCGTTATTTGGCCTTTTGCAAGGACTTGTGCCGCCTCGATATCGGCGATATAGTTCATAAATTCGCTTTCTAACATACGGACATGGGGCTCTTTTACAGTATCTAAAGGGGCATGATCGCTAATCCCGATTACTTGTAAGCCTTGTGCGATTGCTTCTTTTGTGTAATCCCAAGAATTGCCTATAGCGTGGCCACAAAAGTGTGTATGTGTGTGATAATTTCGAATCATTTTAATTGATACGATAGTGACAACCGATACTTTTTGTACGGGTTATCGCTGCATTTATGATCAATAACGCTGTTTCGACCATGTTTAATGCTTCAAAATAGAATTTATTGTTGTTTGGATACTGTAGAAGGTCTTGATGCATTGTATTTACTTGGGATAATGCAAAGTTTAAACCTTCTTTTGTGCGAACAATACCAACGTATTCGTCCATTACTTGCCCTAATTTGCGTTTCATTGGGATATAATTATAGTTTCGGACTTCAAATTGCTTGAAATTCACGGTAAATTCTTCGTCTAACGTCGTTTTAGTGTTGATGTCTTGTGCAATTCGCGATCCAAAGACAATGCACTCTAATAACGAATTTGAGGCCAGACGATTCGCTCCATGGATGCCGTTTGATGCACATTCTCCGTTAGCATAAAGGCGATTCATCGATGTTTTGCCATCAATGTCGGTTTTTATCCCACCAACCATAAAGTGTTGGACTGGTGATACAGGAATCAAATCAACGCCTAAGATGTAACCATTTTCTTTTAAATGGCTATAAATGGTCGGAAAACGACTATGAAGAAATTCTTTGTCTAAGTGACGAGTATCTAAATAGACATGATCTGTCCAGGTATCGTACATTTCACGGTAAATTGCTTGTGAAACGATGTCACGTGGCGCTAATTCCAGACGCGGATCATATTTTTCCATAAAACGGATGTTTTCACTATTTAACAAGTATGCTCCTTCGCCACGAAGGGCTTCAGTAAGCAAAAACTTTTGTCGATATGCGGTGTGTTCATTATGAAATGCAGTTGGATGAAACTGTACAAACTCCATTTGTTCAATATCTACACCGGCACGATACGCAATTCCGATACCATCGGCAGTTGCACTAGTTGAATTGGTTGTTGATCCATAGATATTACCAATTCCCCCAGTTGCTAACACAACACTATCAGCTAAAAAATGGATTGTTTCACCATTGTTATTCAGCGTACTTATGCCAAAACAGCTATTATTTTCATGAATCAACTCTAGTGCCATTGTATTTTCATGAATGTGAATGTTTTTTCGCGCTTTAACTTCAATAACAACGGCTTTCATAATATCAAATCCGGTTGAATCACCACCAGCATGTAAAATACGGCGACTTGAATGGCCACCTTCGCGAGTTAACAAGATGTTTCCTTCTTCATCTTTGTCAAAAGCAACGTTAAATTCAATTAATTTTTGGATGTTTTTGTTGGCTTCTGTCGCTAAAACTCGCACTGCCACTTCATTATTCAAGAAACTACCAGCTTTTAACGTATCTTGGATGTGTTCTTCAATGTTTTTTGTGTTAATTGTTAACTCTGCGGCGATTCCACCTTGCGCAAGACGACTATTTGTGTCAAAGAGGTCTTCTTTCACAACAATATCGATTCTTTTATTAGAATCGATATTTAAGGCTGTATAAAGGCCCGCAAGACCTCCGCCAATAATGGCGATATCAGTTTTAATTTGTTTCATAGTATCACCTAACTTAGTTTTAGCATCTTATCAACTGCGATAAATGCTTGTTTACGAATGTCTTCAGGGACATCAATTTCAAATTGTTCGTTTAATAATGCGTAATAGATATCTTCTAAATGTGTCATTTTCATATCAAAACAGCGTAGATTAGGCGTTAAAATGTGAAAAGTTTTATGAGGTGAAGCTTTTTGCATTGTATGAATAATACCATCTTCGGTTCCAACAATGAATTCGGTATGATCACTTTGAATCGTATATTCTAATAATCCTTTTGTACTTCCAATATAGTCAGCCAGTTTGACAACTTCCAATTTAGCTTCAGGATGTACAATAAACTCGGCATTCGGATATTTCTTTCTCATAGTGGTCACTTGGTTAATCGTCAAATCATTATGAATACAACAGAATCCCGGCCAAACTTCCATGTCTAAATCATATTTTTCCCTTAGGTAAGTCCCTAAGTTCTTGTCTGGGACATACATTAGTTTCTGTCCTTTGTAGTGCTTGATAATTTTTTCAGCATTACTACTTGTCACGCAAATATCACTCAAAGCCTTTACTTTAGCGGTTGAATTGACATATGCGACAATAATACGATCAGGATTATTCCTTTTATATGTTTTTAAGCGAGCTTCTGTGACCATTTCTGCCATTGGACACCCAGCTTCGGCAACAGGTAAGAGAACTTTTTTCTCTGGACTTAGTATTTTAGCCGTTTCTGCCATAAAATGAACACCAGCAAAAACGATGATATCGGCATCGGTGCGGCTAGCTACCTGACTTAGATATAAACTGTCTCCTGTATAATCGGCAATATCTTGAATATCGCCTTCTTGATAATAATGGGCTAATAAAACGGCGTTTTTCTCTTTCTTTAGACGTTTTATCTCACTAATTAATGTTTGTTTATCCATCATCTCACCTCGTAACCGTATTTTAACACTTTCTAATCTCTTGTGCAATTGAATAGGAATAAAAAAAGCCAGCAAGTGGCTTTTTTTATACATGTTATATAATATATAATAATATCTATTAGCAAAAACTACATATTTACAAGTAACATAAAGAATAAAACGAACGCTGCAATTGAAATGGTACTCATTGCGATGTTTAAGATGAAAATGAGATAGGCTTTGACAGATTGAAATGAATGTAGTAGGTTATCTTGTGCCTCGAGAGCCCTAAACTGTGCCTCAATTTCGTCAATCTCCATACGATCAAACTTAATGCGTGTAACAAAAGAGAACGCCCCTTCAGAGACATCTATTTGAAGTAAATGTTCTGATTCTAAGTACTGAGTAAATGCTTTTCTGTTTTGAAAGACGCTGTAAAGCACTTTATAACGATGTCTCTTTGTATGAATATGTTGAAAACGATACATGAAAAAGAGAATAACTAATGCTACTACAAAGACGATGTAGACATAAACCGCGTATTTTCCCAAACTCTTTGTTAAAACGATTAACGTCGTTAAAAAGGCGATAAACAGAGTAGAATGGGTTAATATTCCGACCAATGTCGTGTATTTTTCGTCATAAAAATGCTTCTTTTGAATAAAAGCAACGACGCGCATAATGTAAATTGGCGTTAAACTAATCATAGCAAGTAAAATAACTGGAGTAAAATTTCTTAAAAATAATTCCATAAAATCCCCCCTTTTTACCAATATTATACCATGTTTTAAAAAATAATATATGAAAACGATAAAGTGAATTCTTATATATATTATTATATATTTATATATGTTATAATTTTAGAGGGTGATTATATGGAACAAAAAAGACCGTTATCCTTTCGTGCACGACCAACGACATTTGATGAAATCGTTGGGCAAGACCATTTAATTGGGCCAGATGGCTTTATTCGGAAGATGTTAGAACATGGCAACATGTTCTCTTTGATTATGTATGGTCCGCCAGGTGTTGGAAAGACAACAATTGCGGAAGCAATTGGGGTACAATATGGTATTAATGTCTTTAAATTTAATGCTTCAACCGATAAAAAGGCTCAATTAAGCGAAATTGTTCAGAATAGTATCCATTATGGATCGCTTGTGATTATTGATGAAATTCATCGTATGAACAAAGATATTCAAGATTATTTGTTACCACATGTTGAAAATGGCAATATTACGATTATTGGACTTACAACAAATAATCCGTATCATAGTGTTAATCCAGCAGTTCGTTCTAGAACGCATGTAGTTAAGTTGAATACGATTACCACATCTGACATCGTCAATCGCCTAAAACAAGTCAAAGTAGCGTTTAAAGATGAATTAACGGCTTCCGTTGATGAAGAAGTATATCAATATATTGCGGTAGCTAGTAACCACGAAATTCGCTCTGCAATCAATTCCTTAGAAATTTTAAATATGAGTTACCCAAACACAAAAATAACCATAGAGATGGCAAAAAAAGTGTTGTTAAAGCCGAATCTATCTCTTGATAAAGATGAAGATAACTATTTTAATGTCTTAAGTGCCTTTCAAAAGTCGATTCGTGGGAGTGATGTCGATGCTGCGCTCCATTATTTAGCTCGTTTGATTGTTATGGAAGACTTAAGTAGTATTTTAAGAAGAATGTCAGTAATCGCTTATGAAGATATTGGCTTAGCGAATCCAACAATCATTACAAAAATGGATGCTTGTGCAAATGCATGTGAGCGTGTTGGTTTCCCAGAAGCTCGTATTCCGCTTAGTTTACTTGTAATTGACATGGCATTAAGTCCGAAATCAAATAGTGCGGTTGTATCAATTGATGCGGCAATTGCTGATATTGAAAAAGGAATAACCCCAAAAATCCCCAATCATTTGATCAATGTTGCAAATTTTGAACAGAAAGCACCGTATTTATACCCCCATTCATATGATGAAGCGCTTGTGTACCAACAATATCTTCCTGATGAACTATTGGAAACAAGGTATTTTACTGGTGTTCCTTCTGGAAAGTATGAAATGGCGTTAATGGAACGTAATATTGGGATAAAGAAGGTTTTACATCCTAAAAATAATAAAAAATAAGAGAATTTTCTCTTATTTTTTTATGGTTTCCATCGATGTTAGGAGTACTAAACTTTCTTTTGTGAACTTAGGAATGGTAATGTCGGAGTGATCCATATGAAATAACGCCTTCACCCCATATAAAACACATCCATAGCTGTGACGTTTGGTATGAATTGTAGCAATGGTATGACCTAAAGCACGGTATAGATAAATATCTTTCTCTTCTACCATTGATCGGGCAATTGCATGAACACGTAACGACATCTTTCGGGCAATGGGTACAGGGATTGGTCGATTATTATGACCTTGAATTTCCTCGTATATGGCGTTTGCTTCTGGGTTGATGGAAGAATACTCCAATAAGTTTGAAAAACACTTTGTTGCCCATGTAAGAAGGGTCTCCTTGGAATATATGTCCAGTAAATCCTTGATTTGTTTGACATCGGGCATCTGTTCAATCGTTGTAAACGTGATTTTTTTCATAACATCACCTCAAATATACTTCTATTGTAGCAAACAATTACAAAAAAACATTAAAAAATAAGAGTATAAACTCTTATTTTTGGGTAAATTTATTGAAAGTATGTAATTCTTTTAGATTTTTATTAAAATATGCGTATATGGAGTCTTTAATAGTCATATGATCTTGAGCTTTATAGATCTTTATTCCTAATTTTGTTGCTTCTTCAAAGGCGTTTTTCCCAATATTACAGGTAATTAACACATCAACGTGTTCTTGATGTAATATTTTTATCGCATTTGGTCCATATTCACTATCTTGCAGTATTACACTGTTTTTGAAAGGCATAAATGTTAATGATTGATGATCATAAATGATAAATGTTGGACATTTACCAAGACTTTCACTTATATGGTGCGTTTCACTAGGTCCAGTTGAACATAGTGCAATTTTCATTACTGTTTGTCCTTATGATCGTGGTCGCCACAGTGCTCGTGAGTACCATTATGGTCGTGGTTCCCACAACCTTCATGATTATGTTCGTGTTCGTGTTGTTGTCCGTGGTTGCAGGTACTGTCTTGTGATGATAAGAATCCACCTAAATATTCGTTTAAATTAACATCAATGCGGCCAACTGCCCCTAAAATAACGTCAATTCCAAAATGTTCAAACATTTGGATGGCACGTTGTCCCATTCCCCCGGTGATGATGACATCGACATCTTCGTTTGATAAGAATGATGGGATACTTCCCGGAACATGTGGTGGTGGTACGATGTGATTTACGGCAATAACATCAGTTTCTTTGATTGTATATACCGCGAATTCTTTTGTTTTTCCAAAATGACCATCAATTGTGACTTTATCACTTGATGGGAAGGCAATCTTAATAATTTCTTTTGATTCGATATCCATATTATTTTCTCCTTTAAGTTTGATATTACTAATTTCATTGGTGATGTCAATTCCTTTGTTGGTTAACAATGAATCAACTACTTTTTTACGAGCACTAAGTAACAATCGCTGAATTGTTGCTCTACTTACTTGCATTTGTGTGCTGGCATCGATTTGATTATAACCTTCATAATCAACCAAACGTAGCGCTTCAAATTCATCAAGCCCCAATGTGTTCTTTTGTAGGTTGTTTGGGGTGTTAGCAAAGGGAATAAATTGTCTATTTTCATCTAATCTTCTTGCATAACGTTTTTTCTTGGCACTCATACTTTACCTCCAATGTGCATATGCACAATAATAATATCGTGTTTCTGTGGCTTTGTCAATCACATATGGTGTCTTTTGATACTTTTTTATTGTCATGTGATTTCTTTATAATATTTATCGTTTCCTTTAAAGGTGATTTTGATACAAAAAAAGACTAATCTATAGGCTTTTTCTGTTTTATGGTTGAATCGTCTCTAAATATGTGGACACAGTAATAGGGGTTATTTCATTTGAGTATCAATCAAGACGGGAATAATTATTGGTCGTCGATTTGTCGATTTATATAAGTACTTACTAATCTCATCTTTGACTTTTTCTTTATATACTCGCCAATCAATGTATTTGTTTTTAAAAATGTTGTTGCTTACTGTTAGAAAAATATTTTGGACTTCTTGAATTAAGTCTTCATTTTCTTTCATATAAACAAATCCTCTTGAAACAATTTCCGGATCACTAACAATCGCTTTGTTACGAGCATCAATATTCGCAATGATGAGTAATACACCATCTTGTGATAGCAATTCACGATCTCGCAGAACAACATCACTTAAATCACCATCTAATATTCCATCCACTAAAATCTCGCCATTATCAATCATTTCTTTTTCTGTTGATGGAATGCCATCGTTTAATTCAAAGACAACGCCATTATCCAACATAATAATATGTTCTAAATCATATCCAAGTTGCACGGCAAGGGCACGTAAAGCAAATTGATGACGGTATTCGCCAATCACCGGAATGATAAATTCTGGGTTTATGAGATTGATCATTAATTTGATATCTTCGCTACTAGCGTGTGATGGTGGCAAAATATCACGATTGATTTTGATGACATTCGCATCAAAACGATATAACACATCTAAAGTTCTAGCTGCAATTTTTTCTGTTCCAGGAACTGGAGGTGTCATTAAGATAACAGTATCTTCTTCTGTGATATGAATCAGACGATCTAGTTTCTTAACCATTCGTTGTAACATATAAAACGGTTCATGACGATCACCTGCGACCAAGACAACACCATCGACTAACTCATTTTTGTTTTTATCATCAATAAAACGTAAATTAACAAGTTTGTCCTGAGGTATTTTCAAATAACCCATTGTTACAGCGATATCGATGGTTCGTTGGGTTTTTCTACCAATAATTGCGATATTGCGATTAAAGGATAATGCAACATCGATAATCTTTTGGATGCGTAATATATCGGTACTAAATGCCGTAACAATAATTCGACTGCTAGCCCCTTCAAATGCTTGATTTAACGCATAATCAAGATTTTGAGAATTGTGAGTATATCCAACTCTTTCAGCTCCCAAACTTTCTGTTAATAGTGCCAACACTTTTTTTCCAGCGATACTGGATAACTTTGAAAACTCTGTTCGATAAATTTGATCAACGTTTTGATCAAAGTTATAATCAGGGGCATATACAATCACACCATCTTTTGATGAAATTGCAACACCAAGAGATTCAGGTATTGAGTGGGTAACACGGTAAAAATCAACCAAAACATCATTAAATCGCATTGTTTTAGTGCTATCTACTGTGAAAAAATTGTAATCTGCAACGGTTAAACCTTGTTCCGTCATTGAATCTTTTAGAATTGCCAATGTAAAATTACTACCGTAAATCGGTATATTCACGCTTTTTAGTAAACGTGGGACTGCGCCAATATGATCTTCGTGGCCATGACTTAAAAATAATCCTGCGATATTCTTTTTATGTTCTTCAAGGTACGAAAAGTCAGGAATAATGGAATCTACACCAAATAATTCAACGCTTGGATACTTCAAACCGGCATCTAAAATAAAAATGGCTTGATCAATTTCAACGATGTACATATTTTTACCGTCTTCACCAAGCCCTCCAAGGCCAAATATTTTAATTTTGCTCATAGGGCACCTCCTTTTCTTTTGTTTATCATATTATTATACCATATTTTGAAGAATACACCCACTCAAGTTACACAAAAATCGCTTTTTTTCAATAGTCTAATATATCGGAATATGATATAGTATTCATAAAGGAGTGCATAACCATGGTGAATTATCCAAACAAAAAATCAGTCTTTCAAAAACAAAAAACATCGCATTCTAACCGTGGAATGTCTTTTGAAGCAGTTATCAATGAGACAAACGAGTATTATTTGGTCCATAATATCGCGATTATTCATAAAAAACCAATCCCAATTCAAATTGTCAAAGTGGATTATCCATCGCGTAGTGGTGCTGTCATCAAAGAGGCATATTATAAAGTCCCTTCAACGACAGATTATAATGGTATTTATCAAGGACAATACATTGATTTTGAAGCAAAGGAAACTGCCAATAAAACATCGTTTCCATTATCAAACATTCATCCCCATCAAATAGAACATCTTAATAAAACTGCTGAACATGGCGGAATTAGTTTTCTCTTAATTTATTTTAAAGCACATGATGAAATATATTTACTGGAATCAAGGTATGTTGTTCGTTTTTATCAAAGAACCACCACAGGTCGTAAAAGCATCACATATGATGAAATTAAAACTTATGGGCACTTGATAAAAGAAGGTCTGAGTCCAAGAATTGATTATTTAAAAATTATTGATACATTAAAAAAGGATGAATCTATTTGATTCATCCTTTTGTTTAACGAATTGTTGATCCTGAGGGAATGACTTTTTTCTCGAATTTTGCTGTACTAAAAATACGACAATTACGTTGAATTACTGTGTTTTTAGGGATAACCACGCCACTTCCAATCGCATTAATTCCGGATTGTAGTAAATCGGGGTTTTCTTGGTTTGGTGTATAATCATCACTATCACCAATAATAACATTTTCCCCAATTACGCAGCGTTTATCGATAATTGCTCGTTCAATATATGCTCCGGGTAAAACTTCAGTATCATTGAGGATAACACTATCAATGACAGTAGCTCCAGGATGGATTACTACACCAGGACTAAGAACACTTCTTGTAACGTTTCCTGTGACAATCGCACCATTACAGATTAACGCTTGAGAGATTTGTGCTTTAGAACCGACTTTAACAGCAGGAAGTTCTTCACTTCTTGTATAAAATTTCCAGTTGCGATCATACATATCTAATTTGATTTTATCGACAGTTGTTGTTAAATCAATATTTGCTTCAAGATAAGAGTCATATGTTCCAACATCTTGCCAATAATCTTCAAAAACGTATGATTGTAGTTTTGAAGTTTTTAAAAGATAAGGAATAATATGCTTTCCGAAATCTAAGTTTTCATCCTTTACTGTTGTGATTGCTTCTAATAACACTTCTGTATCAAAGACATAAATTCCCATTGAAGCTAAGTTACTTTCGGGAACTTTTGGTTTTTCACTAAATTTGGTAATTCGACCATTTTCATCTGCACTTAATATCCCGAAACGATGAGCGTCATCCCAAGGAACAGGTTGAACAGCAATTGTTAACGCAGCTTTCGATGCAACATGTTCGGCAATCATTTTACGATAATCCATTTTATAAATATGATCTCCTGACAAAATTAAGACATATTTTGGGTTTTTACGTTTGATATAAGCAATGTTTTGGACAACAGCGTCTGCTGTTCCACTATACCATTCCTTATGAGGTTGGAGCATGACAAGTGATGCATTGCGACGATCCAAGTCCCAAGGTTTTCCAATTCCGATATGTTCATTGAGTGACAATGGTAAATATTGTGTCAATATTGCAATATTATCAATTCCTGAATTGGTACAGTTACTAATTGTAAAATCGACAATTCGAAACTTTCCTGCAAATGGCACAGCTGGTTTTACTCTTTTTTCTGATAAGATATCAAGACGACTACCTCTTCCTCCTGCTAAAATTAAAGCTAATGTTTCCATTATTTCCCTCCTTGAAGTTTTTGATATAATTCAATATATTGTTTGGCACTTTGTTCCCATGAAAAATCTTCTTGCATTGCTCGCTTTACCAACATCTTCCAAGATGGTTTATCTTTATAGGCTGCAATTGCTTCTTCTATTGCATGAAGTAAGTCAGAACTATCAAACTGTTCAAATCCAAACCCGTTTCCGGTTTTTGTGAATTTATCATATGGTATGATTGTATCTCGTAAACCGCCTGTTTTACGGACAATTGGCAATGTTCCATATTTCAAACTGATTAATTGTGATAATCCACAAGGTTCAAAACGGGAAGGCATTAAGAATAAATCGCTTCCAGCATAAATTTTACGAGCCATTTGATCGTTGTAACCGATATATACCCCAACATTTTTTGGATATTCTTCACGGAGATAGCGATAATAGTTTTCAATTTCTGGATCTCCACTACCAAGTAGGACCAATTGAATTTGATTTGATTTAATCAAATCTTCAATGATTAATTTGATTAGATCAAAACCTTTTGCTTCAGTGAGTCTTGATACAATACCAATAATTGGTTTATTGTTTTGTTCAAGATGGTAATAATTTCGTAAATTTTCTTTATTTGCCTGTTTCCCCGATAAATAATTATATAACGAATACTGTTTAGCAATTGTTTTGTCCGTTTGGGGACTAAAATCTTCATAATCAATTCCGTTGATAATCCCAAACAATGTCGCAGTTCTTGTTTTTAGAATTTGATTCATTCCATATGCAAAGTAATCGTGAAGGATTTCATTAGCATACGTTTTTGATACAGTCGTTACATAATGAGCTGTTTGAATTCCTGTTTTCAAATAATTTACCATATCATCAAATTCTAAATCTGGTGAGTACGGAATATTTAAATAATCCGTAAGATCTTTTCCAAAAATTCCTTGATAAGCAATATTATGAATTGTTAACATTGTTTTTATATTACGGAATTTTGAATCTGATTCCAGTTTTAACAAATACGGTAATAATCCACTTTGCCAGTCATTACAGTGAAGGATATCAGGATAATAGTTCATTTCCTTCATCATTTGCACAATCGCAAGATCAAAGAAACCATAACGTTCACCATCATCATAATGGCCATATAGTGTTTCGCGATTACCAAAATAGTAATCGTTGTCGATAAAGTAATAGATTACACTATCAAGAGTCAAAGTTTCTATTCCAGCATATTCTACTTTTTCATGTAATGTAACATCAAAGTGGCAAACAGATTTCAATTGTGATTGAAATTTTGTTTTTGTGATCATATGTTTTGGTAAAACAACACGGGCATCGATACCTAAATGAACCAATTCTTTTGGTAAGGAACCAATTACATCACCAAGCCCACCGGTTTTACTAAATGGGACAGCTTCACTAGCTACAAATAAAACTTTCATATTATCGCCTCCTCTTTCTTTTATAGTATATCACTTTTAAGTGTGAAAGCATAGTTAGTAAACTTTATAATGTATAAAAAAAGATGTCATTTGACATCTTTTAGAATAATTCCTCATTATCAATTCTTGGAAATATGAAATAGCCTACAAACAAAATTAGGATCATTGATGGGACAATATACCAAGCATTGTAAACCAAACTATAAAAGTACACATTATTAAATGTATCTGGCATGTATGAAGCAAACAAAATCACACCACTTAAATAATGGAAAACAAAGCGAAATAGTGAACCAAAGACAATGACAAGTAAGAATCCTTTAAGGTTATGACCAACAAGTGTCACACCAACATAACCTAGACCAATTACTCCAAAAGCAAATAAGTAGTCTAAGAATAAACTACCCCAATGCCAAAGTTGTGCATCAAGTAATAAATTCAATATCCCGTAACTTAGTCCAGCATAGACACCATATTTAATGCCATGACGATACGTAATGACAAATAATGGTAACATACTAAGTGATACTCTTCCCCCAAATGGCAATGCCATAAATGGTAAAAAGGCACTTAGTCCTGTGAAGATTACTTCTAAAACAACTGCGAGTGATACAAGTATTGCAATTTCTGATAAAGCATTTGTGTTTCTCATCTTTCTCTCCTTATTAAAAATATTTGCCCTAACCTCTAGGACAAATAAAATAAGTTAAGTGTGTCCTACGCTGGCATTATCCAGATCAGGTAAGGTCTATTCTAGTTACAAGAATACTCTCAGCCTAGTTCTCTAAGCTCCCCGATATCAGTGCATAACCATTATATGATGGTTTATTTGAAAATGCAAGGCAACTTCAAAAAAAGTATCATTTTCGATACTTTTTTGGAGTTGAAGTATGACGGACCTGTAATTCTTTAATTGTTTCAAATGATGTAAAACTCAGATTACTATAGGACACTGTCATTAAAACTGCGTAATATAGAAGATATAATAATACCAAGAACACAATCATGATTTCCCATGTATATGAAGTATTTGCAAGAATGAAATACGCAAATAAAGAATCAATGAAGTAAGAAAGTATATTCGTTTTTGAAAATGCTTTTTTATTCCATAAATGAAGTCCTAGTTTCAAGAAAAATCCGATTCCAATCACCGTCCATGTAATGATTGAAGTTACTTCTACTATTTGCAAAAGACTAAATAAAATAATTAGGTATGCCAAATAAGTACTAGGGATGGATAACCCAAGATTTGTTGCTCTTTTGCGAAGCGTTTTTTTAAAATATGCGGAATCAAAGTTTTGTGGATTCATAATATATCACCTATATATTATTATACCAAAATTCAGTCATAATATAATGGTTAATGCACTAACTAATGAAGCAGAAATATCGAATTGTAAAAAAGTATTGTATATTAAACTTTTTTTTACTATAATTCATATGGAAATATTATTTGGAGGATTGAAATGAAAAAACAACCAGTTACACTTGAAACGTTTCTTGTGTTCTTCGCATTTATTATTGGTTTTGCAGTTTTTAGTTATGAAATGGGTGTCGCTAACTTTTTAAACACGATGATTAACACATCTTTTTACCTATTAATTAACGTTGCTTTATGGATCATGGGTGTTGCTGTTTTAACTGGAGCAATGGCTGGAATATTCAGTGAGTTTGGTATTATCGCATTATTAAATTACTTGATGTATCCGTTTGTTCGTTTGATTTATAGCCTACCTGGCGTTGCTGGGATTGGCGCGATTAGTGCATATTTATCTGATAATCCTGCAGTCATTAGCTTGTATAAAGAAAAAGAGTTTCGTAAACAGTTCAAAGAATATCAAATACCGGTTCTTGTAAATCTTGGAACATCATTCGGGATGGGTCTTGTGATTGCAATCTTCTTCATTTCATTAAATGCGGATTATGCCAGTGTCGGTAATTTCTTTTTAGCAACTGGAGTTGGAGTTGTTGCGAGTATCATTGGGAGTATAATAAGTGTTAGAATGCTGACGTATTTTAGTAAGAAATCCTATTCAATTCCAAAAAATGATAATCCGATTCGTAGCATTCAAGGTGATGAATTCTTGCGAGAAACAAGAGAAGGTACATTTGTCAATCGTCTTTTAGAAAGTGCCCTTGATGGTGGAAAAAACGGAGTTGACATTGGACTCCAAATTATTCCAGGAATTTTAATTATTTCAACATTTATCATTATGTTAACAAATAAAATGCCGATGGGTGGTTATACAGGTAGTGAACTAGAAGGTGTAGGATATCTTCCCGCCTTAGGAAATCACTTGATGTTCCTTTTCAAACCATTGTTTGGGTTCACTTCTAGTGAAGCAATTGCCTTCCCGTTAATTAGTTTAGGAAGTGCTGGTGCAGCGTTAGGGATTGTCCCTGAATTCTTAGATAATGGTTATATTGGGATCAAAGATATTGCCGTGTTTACGGCTATAGGAACAACATGGAGTGGTTATTTATCAACTCATGTTGGAATGATGGACGCCTTAAACTCAAGAGCTCTAACAACAAAAGCAATCTTTGCACATACAATTGGTGGATTAGTTAGTGGTATTGCTGCAAATTATCTCTTTATGCTGATTATGTTATTTTAAAAGCGCTAAAATTAGCGCTTTTATTTTTTGTTAAATTTGAGTTGCACAGCTTGCAAAGGCAACGACGATTAATAAGATATAGAAAATAATCAATGCCACTGGTGATGTAACAAATGCTAAGACACTACGCCAAATTGTTTTCTTTCCTTGCTCTTTACGGATAACAATAATGTATTTAAGGATTCGAACAATTGCAATTACAATGTTTACTATCGAAGCAATCATTCCAAATATAATCAGATTTCCAACTAGTTTTCCATATCCACCTAAACTATCAATGAAAGAATTAAAAACGATGAATAACGAAACAGCGACTCCTAATACAAGTAATTGAAACCATAAGAAATACTTCTCATACTGATTAAACTTTTCAACTTTTTCTGAATTTTCCATATTAATCTCCTTTTTCTTAAGTAAAGACACTTAAAACAAAAACAATATATACAATGAAAAATAGAAACACAGTAATTGGACTAAGAATCAATCCAATAACTGTTTTTGTGATAACGACTTGATTTTTATATCTAACGAAATACAAAATCATTCGCACAATATGAAATATAACCAATCCCATCGAAATCAATATAAATAGCATCGTCAGTAGTCCAAAAATATCTGGGACAGCTCCGATATTATCTATTAGAAACACAAAAACAACAAAAAACACAACACTTAAACTAGTTAAAGCTAAAGTGATATAGAAAAATAGTTGTTGTAAAAGCATAAAATTCTCTTCTTTTTTCATCGAATCACCTAGTCCTATTATAACGGATTTACTTTGAATTTCAAAAGAAAAAAGTTATAAATCGTTTTCTGTGACAATTTCAAAAATTAAATTTGGTTTTTCAACAACATTTTTGACAATTGTAAATGCACTTTGAACTTCTTCAATAATATGTAAAATATCATCTAAATTATTATAGAGAAGGGCGATTGTTTCACCTTGCGAAACCGCATCTCCAACTTTTTTACGTAAAACAATTCCAACGTCAGGATCAATGGTATCTTCTTTTGTAGCTCGTCCTGCGCCAAGTTTCATCGCGCTAACACCAATTGTTAAAGCATTGATGTCTGATACGAATCCGGTTTCTTGGGCTTTAACTTCAACGATTTCTTTAACGTTAATAAACGATTCCAATTCCGGTAAAATACCACCTTGACGAGCAATGAACTCTAATTGTTTATGGTATGCTTCAGAATTTTCAATCTTCTCTTGGAGTAAGCTTTTTGCATCTTCAAGCGAGGTTGCAATTCCGGCGCTATATACCATATAGCTACCAATTTCTAAACAAAGATTTGTTAAGTCTTCAGGACCTTTGTTTTGAAGTGTTTCTAATGCTTCAACAACTTCTAACTTGTTTCCAACAGTATATCCTAAGGGTTGTGACATATCAGTAATGAAGGCTACAGTTTTTTTACCAAACGATTTTCCAATACTTACCATAATTTTTGATAGTTCTCGAGCATCTTCTAATGTTTTCATAAATGCACCTTCACCGATTTTTACATCTAGTACAATGACATCACTACCACTAGCCAATTTTTTAGACATAATACTTGAGGCAATTAATGGAATCGATGGTACAGTCGCTGTCACATCACGTAAAGCATATAGTAATTTGTCAGCCGGCGTTAAATTCGCTGTTTGTCCAGCAACGGCAATCCCAATATCATTTACTTGTTTGATAAAATCATCAATTTCTATATTTATTGAACATCCTGGGATGCTTTCTAATTTATCTAATGTTCCACCAGTATGACCCAAACCACGACCACTCAGTTTCGCAACTTTCGCACCAACTGAAGCTACTAATGGACCTAAAACCAATGTCGTTTTATCACCAACACCACCGGTTGAATGTTTGTCTACTTTAATCCCTTTGATACTACTTAAATCAATCACGTCACCACTGTTGAGCATTGCCTCAGTTAAAAAGCTGCTTTCTTGATGGGACATTCCTTGAAAATAAACAGCCATTAGGAAACTACTCATTTGATAATCTGGTACTTTTTTATCAACGTAATTCTCAATAATGAAATTGATTTCTTCTCTTGTTAGTTCATATCCATCACGTTTCTTTTCAATCAAATCTACCATTCTCATTTGATTCACTCCTTTTCATTAAGACATATATTATACCATATTTATTCTATTATGAAAACAAATTAAAAAGCCAAACGTTCAACGTTTGGCTTGATCAAATTCATCAATTTTTTTCTGGATAATCGCTTTTACTTTTGCAGCTAATTCAATGGTATTCATATCTTGATATTCTTCATATTTTAGCACAGGATGAATATGAACACGAACGATATAGCGTTTCAATGTGAAGCGTTTCAACACTTTCGAAACATCATACAATGTTCCAATAAGGATGTTCGCTTGTGGTTTTGTCGCTAATTTGAATGCTCCTGGTTTGAAATCAATCATTTCATTTCCAAAACTACGTCTTCCTTCGGGAAAAATCCCCGCTGGTGATCCATCTTTATACCGTTTGATCGCAGTGATAATACTTTGTGCTGCAGCGCGATCTGCTTCTCGCCCAATTGGGACATTCCCAAGAGCTGTAATCCAGTTGCCAATGATTGGCGCTTTAAACAGTGGTTCTTTTCCGATAAAGATGATTGGGATTCCCTTGAATACAGGTAGCCAAATAACAATATCATAATTTTCTTGATGATTACATACAAAAACAAATTTGTCCTTCGGTATATTTTCACGACCCGTAACCACAACTTTAACACGAGCGATGTGCAATCCTAAAATCAATAATTGTTTTGCGAAATAATGGTTAAACTTATTTAAGTATCCTTTATTAAGACGGAGTCTACCAAGAACATCTGTTCCTGCTAAAATCGTTCCAATACTAAGTAAAAATCCCATAATGATTGATATCAATGCAAGTCCGTAGAACAATGGACTAGTAAAATCAATTAAGATTTGGAAAATATACCCAAACATGACAGTAAATCCAACCCATAGAATATAAAAGAGTCCTACTAACATCAAATCAACCTTTCATATATGGCAAATTCCAGTTCGCCACTGTGTATACTTTGGATCTTTTGATACTTAGAATAGTCAATTTCCTTGAAGAATACATCACCCTCGTATTCGTGATTAATATGAGTGATATATAAACGATCTGCAATATCTAATGTTAAGTCATAGATTTTTTTACCACCAATGATAAAAATTTCCTGATCTTTTGGAAATTCTTTGAGGTAGGTAATAATATCATTGGTAACTTCAACTCCAGGATATGTATAATCCGTCAGAGTTGCAATCACACTTGTTCTTTGGGGTAATGGTTTGTGAATATAAGAAATAATGGATTGGAATGTCAACTCTCCCATTATTACAGTATGATGCAAAGTTGTCTTTTTAAAGTATTCCATATCTTCTTTGTAATGCCAAGGTAGTAAATTTCCTTTGCCAATGACATTATTGGTTCCAATAGCGACAATTAAATTGATCATTACACACTCACCTTCCCTTTAATTGCAGGATGTGAAATATAATCAATAAGTTTAAAATCCGAATATTGAAATTGCTCAATATCTTTAATATTAGGATTGATACTCATTTTTGGAAGCGGGTATGGTTTTCTTGATAATTGAAGTTGTACTTGTTCAAGATGATCATTATAGATATGGGCATCACCAAGAGTGTGAATAAAATCACCTGGTTCCAAATCACAAACTTGGGCAACCATCATTGTCAATAGAGCATAACTAGCAATATTGAAAGGAACACCTAAAAATGTATCCGCACTTCTTTGATATAGTTGACAGCTTAATCTACCGTTTGATACATAAAAATGAAACATCATATGACAAGGAGGTAATGCCATTTGATCTATCAAAGGGGGATTCCATGCATTGACAATTAAGCGACGGCTGTTGGGATTGTGTTTGATTTGTTCAATCACAGTAGCTAACTGATCCACAAATAACCCATCTTTCCCTTCAAAATGACGCCATTGACGACCATAAACAGGACCTAGTTCGCCATGTTTCAGCGCAAATCCATGATCAGTTTTAATTTTTTCAATAAACTCTTCCATTGTTTCATTATCGTATTCATGATGTTGTTGAAAGATACGATAAGGCCATTCATTCCAGATTCGCACATTGTTTTGAACCAAATATTCAATGTTTGTATCGCCTTGAATAAACCATAATAATTCATGAATAATACTACGCAAATGAACCTTCTTCGTAGTTAATAAAGGAAAACCTTTTTGTAAATTAAAACGCATTTGATATCCAAACGTTGAGATTGTCCCAGTGCTTGTACGATCTTCTTTGGTATCACCAACATCTAAAATATGTTGTAAAAGGTCTAAATACTGTTTCATTCAATCACTCCTTTTTGTGTTTGAATAACTGTTTGATAAATACAGCTATTGCGAATATCGCGGGAATGGTTGGTGTGAAAGGACCAGCCCACATTAGTACATAGGTCGCACTAAAAGCATAATAATAATGATTCCCTGTGATGTAGCCTAAAATCAGACTGCCCCACGCCGGAATATAAAATATCACTACTGCAATCAGTATATATATAAACATCTCTTTGACAAAGATGTTTTCTTTTAACCATTTCATCATTTCAATCACCACTTTTTCACTTTTATATTATACCAAAATTAAAGCAAATAATAAATGATTATCGCAAAAAATAAAAAGTGCATTTGCACTTCTTATTCTTTCTTGGTATTAATAAATGTAATCTTTTCTGCGATAATTTCTGGATAACTAAAAGATTTTCCATCACTACATTCGTAATGGCGTTGTGCCAAACGTGCTTTGACACCCACTGTGGAACCTTTTTTACAATATTCAACAGTGTTTTCCGCAATTCCGCTCCATAATGTACATTTTAAAAAGTCTGTTTCATATTCTCCGCTTTCAGCGTTTTTAAACCCTCTTTGAATTGCCATTGTAATTGTTGTTACATTACGGCCGTCATCCAAAGTCTTTAATTCTGGATCATATACCAATCGTCCTACTAAAATAACTTGATTTAACATAACTACCTCCCTTTTAGTAGGATTGTATCTTAAATAATATCTTTTCTTCAAATGCAGAAAACACATATTTTCAAAGGTGTGAAATATTATTTTAGAGAATTTGACAGATATTTCCAGGTAACGCTTTATGTATCGATATAATATATTTCTATTTGATAAAAAAATCAAATTTTTACAAAAAAAAGACTTTCATTAGAAAGTCTTTTAGAATGTGATTTCGACGTCTTCTCTTTTGTTTACATCTGCTTCAAAGAATTCTTTTTTCTCGATTTTAATCATTCCAGCAACAATACTTGTTGGGAATGAAACAATACGAGAATTGATTGTTGAAACGTTTGAGTTGTATAAACGTCTCGCTGCTTGTAAGTGTTCTTCAACATCTGAAATAGAAGCTTGTAAGTTACTAAATACTTTTTCAGCTTTTAATTCTGGATATGCTTCAACAGCAACATTGATTCCGCCTTGAACAGCATCAAGTTTCCCCATAAATTCTTGTTTTTCAGAGATACTTAATTTTTTAGGTAAACCAGCACGCCATTTTGTAACATTTTCAAATGTTTCAGCTTCGTGTTTGGCATACCCTTTTGTTGTTGCTACTAACTTTGTTAAAATATCAAAACGTTTTGTTAAAGCAACATCAATTCCACTGTCACTTTCTTCAACTTTTACTTCTAGTTGACGAAGACTGTTCATTGTTCCAATATACCAGAACACAGGAATTATAACGATTACAAGAATGATAATTAATGCGATAAAATACGGTTCCATTTTTGTTTCCTCCTATTTGAATATTCTATTGTTTAATCTTAATTCGTGAATAACTTCTTTGACAACCATCAAATCACGTTCAAACTCTTTGAATGTTTCTTCATTGATTTCTCTGAACATTCGTAATTCAAAGGTGTCTTTGAAGTTGTTAATTCCAATATACAGTAAGTTATCTATGAAACTAAAACTAATTTTTCCTTTGTTGTTTTGCTCAAAGCCCATAAGTGCTTCCATTAAATGCGGCGTTAAGACATAAAATGCCGAATGCTCATTTGTTGTGTATGTACGAAATTTTTTATTAAATTGGATACTTTCTAATTTCACTTTTCTGTATTTTCGATTGCTGTGTGGCGAACCATTTTCTAGTACTTGAAGGTATCCATCAAATGATTTATTAAAATCAAAAACGAAGATACGACCAAGAAAATAGGTCTCGTAATAGGTTCTTGTACCATTCTTTGTATGTTGTACATGACGTTCTTCTAAGCGGACATCACTTGATTCGAACTTCACACCATCCATTTCACCAGATAAGAAATCTTCAGTATGATAACGATCTGCTCGTTTGACAAACTCAGTACTATAGACTGTTCCAATTGACAATCCGGCATTTGGATTAAATACACCATGATCAACATATGAGGAAACCAATTGCGTTAAAACCTCGCTTTTAAATGTTCTAGAGATTTTACTAAAGGCATTTGTTCCAACCCCGATAAAGATAAAACCAGGCACAATTATGAAAAACGAGATAAAGAAGTATGGCATAAATACAATAAACGATAATGCGCCAATTATTGTAATGATACCTCCTATTTTAACCTTTTTTTCTGCTTGCCTTTTTAAGTCTTGAAATTTCGAAAAATCTTTGTTCATACATATCACCTTTACATATTATACTAAATATTTATAAATTTTACAAAACATATTTTATGTAAGAGTTTTTAAAAAAAGAAGTAAGATTTCTCTTACCTCTTCCATGTGAATTTTGGTATATTGAAGCCTGTGAACACCATCGGTATAACTGTAAGATAACATATCAAGATTGTTGCTTTATAATAGTTTGTATAAATTAAATATGTTCCATATGAAAAGTCACCGTTATCTAAGATACCATCAAAATAAGTATCATATTGGTCGTCAGCGTTGCCATCAATCATCTGAATCATCGAAATATCAGCATAATTAGTATTGTCAAGAGAAACAACAAGATGTTCATCAGTTAAATATGCACTATCTGCATCAGCATTAAAATAAATGTAATTACCAACTACTTCTGTAAGGAGAGTGCCATCAACACTGTACTTTGAGCTGATTCGAATATTTTGACTAGAGTCATTGTTGTAATCATCTACTATATAATTAAGGATATAAATAGATTCATCCGCATACTCTAGATTAAAATTGATATAATCATCTCGAAAATTGACGTTTGTCGCTGTTACAAACACAGATGGATCTAAGTCTTTCATGGCTTGAAGGTAATTTTCGGCTGAGACAATAATTACAGAATCCTCATAATGGATTAGAACCCAACCATTGTATGAAGATATAATCTTAAACTCTTCATAGAAGTCCTCATCTTCTGGTACATTATTGATGTTTTCAAGTAATGCAAAGTTTTCTGTTCCAGAGAAGATGGTTCGGTGGCCATCGATGTAGAAAAGTTTGAATGCTTCTTCTGCTTCAACGAGAGTTCCGTATCCTCCAGAAACGCCACTTTTTTGATATATTTCATATCTGTTATTCAAAAAATCTTCTATTCGAAATTCATACCAAATACCATCTTTGTAGAATATATTTGCTAAATTGAAACTATTAAAACTAGCAACCTTTTCTATTTCATATTCTGATGTAAGGCGATACATAGATATTTGGGAGTTCAAGTTTTCTAACCCATCAGTGATTTCTAGGGAAGAATCTCTGAATGCAAAATATATTTCTTCATCAAATTTATATACTTTACAATATTCCTCTAGTGGAAAGGAATTTAATAATTCTAATTGTCTGTTATATATAAGTACTGATTCAGCAGTAATATCATAACGGATTTGGACTATATAGTATTGATCATCAAAATATAAAGTACGCAAATCTCTATTTGATGGGATTTCTAAGTTCTTAATATCTATAAAGTCACTCGTTGTAACTTGGTATCCCATAAACGGGTAATTGTTATAATTAATTAGTCTTGAATAATATCCACTATACAGATTTAAGATTACTATTGTGATAATCACAAGCACACTAATTTGATTCAAGAAATTTTGAATGTGATTTGGAATTGGATAGGCATTTTTAAAAAATAAAATGGTGATTAGAATAATATAGAACACAATAATGAAATAGATTGGATTCAAGATTTGAAGAATCTGTAACAACGCCACCAAGAAAATGACAACACCGGCAGTACTTGCCAAAATTGACAATGTCCTTTTAAAGTGGGGATAACGATGCAAGCCTATTTTGCTGATGTATCCTGGGAAACACCAGATTTCAAGACCGCTTATCATCAACATCAAAATTCCAAAAATAATAAATAAAACAACTGTGAGAGCGCTTGGAATAATCATTGGGAAAATGATCAAGAATAAAACAGCAATTGTAAAGATAACGAATCCGATAAAACTAAGGATATCAAGCATTACTGCGTTCAGTACTATGTAATCCATGTTATTCGTTTTTTCACGATATGATAGTTCGTGAGAGACTCGAATAACGATGTAAATTTGAATGGATACTATTCCTAACAAAAACATGGTAGGAATGAAGGAATCGAATATCCCTAGGATATATGCAAATCCTCCCGACAACAAAAGAATGATTAAACTTGCAAGAAAATCTTGTTTTCTCAAAGAGTAGGAATCATCTTTACTAGTAAACTTATGTCTTGTTACAGCGACATAGTCTTGCTTAAATTTTGTAAACACTTTTATAATTCTCCTTCCAAATAGTATGTTTCAAATTGATTGAGACATTCTATTTGTTAAGACCTTATCACACAAAATTTATAAATAATCTTATTGTCACAATACGGAATATATAAAACTGGAAAAGCAATTTGATGTTTTGGCTTATCTTTTGCTTTTTTTGAATAATAGAGTGCAAATAAATCGCAAAGGTATACAAAACTAGTAATTACAAAGATACAAAAGAACTGAAATAATAAAATAAATATTACCATCACCTGGATGGAAGCAAAACTTATAAACTGGATGGAAGTATAATCGATTTGATTCAAGACATAATAAAATGGAGACATTAGAAAGACTATTTTGATAATACCAAAATAGTTATAATCACCATTTTTTTTCCAAATTGATAAGGTCATACTTGCACCCCCTTAATGAGTATTATAACATAAAGTAGTTTTATATGTAAACTATTGAAAAGATCGTGCAGCATCGATTGCTTTTAACCATCGATTATAGAGATTTTCTCTTTTACTTTGATTCATTTTTGGTGTGTAAATATGATTATTTGAATGAATTTGTTTAATTTCTTCCATGTTTTGATACATACCACTACCAAGACCGCTCATATAAGCTGCACCAAGAGCTGTTGTTTCGTTGATGTTTGGACGAGTAATATCAATATTGAGAATATCTGCTTGAAATTGCATTAAGAAGTTATTTAAAGATGCACCACCATCTACTTTTAAGATTGTTGGCGTGATATTACTTTCTTGTGTCATGACATCAATGATGTCCTTGGTTTGATAGGCAAGTGCTTCAAGTGTCGCTCTTGTAATTTCTTGTTTGCTCGTACTTCTTGTGAGACCAAAGATTGCACCACGAACTTTGCTGTCCCAGTATGGGGTGCCTAATCCAACAAACGCAGGAACAACAACGACGTTTGTTGTGGATACTTGTGTAGCCAACAGTTCACTATCACTCGCTTTAGAAAAAAACATCAATTCATCACGAAGCCATTGAATGGCACTTCCTGCGACAAAAACACTACCTTCTAATGCATATGTTGGCGTACCATTGATAGAATAAGCAATGGTAGTTAATAGTCCCTTATCACTAAACACAGGTTCATTTCCGGTATTCATTAGCATGAAACACCCAGTTCCATAGGTATTCTTTATGGAACCTTCACTAAAACATGTTTGCCCAAACAACGCCGCTTGTTGGTCACCTAAAATTCCTGTGATCGGAACTTTTTGCCCAAAAAATGTTGTTTCGTTTGTCATTCCAAATAAAGCATTAGATTCACAAACTTCCGGAAGGACTGAGGATGCAATCCCAAATAGATCTAGTAGTTCTTGATCCCATTGTTTATCAATAATATTGTATAAAAGTGTTCTTGAGGCATTCGTTACATCGGTTTTATGTTCGATATTTCCGGTTAATTTATAAAGCAACCAAGAATCGACAGTACCAAATTGTAAGTCACCAGAAGACATCAATTCTGAAACGCCTTTAACATTATCTAATACCCACTTAATTTTTGTTGCTGAAAAATATGGGTCAATTAATAACCCTGTCTTTTGATGAACAAAATCTGTCATATTTTTGGCTTTTAAGTCATCACAAATCTCACTTGACTGTTTGCTTTGCCAAACAATTGCATCATAGACAGGTCTATGTGTTTTTCGATTCCAAAGGATTGTTGTTTCACGTTGATTGGTAATCCCGATACTGGCAATTTCGGATGGATCTACTTCTGCTTGTAATAAACAGTCTGCCATAGTTTGTAAAACACTACTCCATATATCATAAGGATTTTGTAAAACGTAGCCTTCTTGAGGATAGATAATTGAAATTTCTTTTTGACTACTATGAACAATTTCACCCAATTTATTAAATAATATTGCTCTTGTTGATGTTGTTCCTTGATCAATTGCTAAGATATATTGCTTCATACCTCCACCTCCACTATACATTTTAACAAATATATCATATTTTCAAAATACATTTTTGACCTTTCGTGCTATAATATATTTAATAGGGGGGTATTCAAATGGAAAAAGAATTAAAAATATTGGATCCTTATGATAATGAATTATATACTGTCTTATGGACACCAACAACCAAAAAACCAAAAGGTGTAGTTCAAATTATTCATGGTGCAAGTGAACACATCACACGTTATCGTGATTTTGCAGAATATCTGAATACACTAGGATTTGTTGTAATTGGAAATGATCATTTGGGTCATGGAAAAACTGCAGAAACACTCGAATACGTCCATTTCGCAGATGAAATGGGATTCCACAAAGTATATGGTGGAGTGACAGTCGTTCGTGACTATATTGAAGAAAACTACCCAGGATTACCAGTTATTATGTTTGCTCATTCTATGGGTTCGTTTATTGGAAGATATACAATTTTATACGACTATAAACGCTACTCAGAAGCTATTTTTAGTGGTACTGGATACTTTAATATGCTCGAATTAAAATTTGCTCATTTTCTAGCAAATATTATTATTAAAATTAAAGGACCAACACATATTAGTAAGTTATTGACATACATGACTTCTAACAAACCAATCAAATCAATGAAAAAGAATGGAATTATCAACAAACATAAAGAATGGATTACTCAAGATCGTGAAATCCAGGATTATTATGAAAATAGTGAAATGTGTGGACAACCATTTACTGTTACAGCACAACGTGATTTATTCCAATTTATCATAGAATCACAAAATAAGAAAAAAATTAAAGAGTCCGCCTCTAGTACTGGAATTTATTTTGTCAGTGGCGAGTTAGATGCACTTGGGGATTATGGGATTGCACCTAAAAAATTAAATAATCTCTATCGCAAATGTGGTTATTCTAATGTTACATACAGTGTCATTAATGGTTCAAGACATGAAATTATTAATGAACTAGATCGTCAACATGTTTATACAATGCTTAGTAACTGGATGTTGAAATATTTATAAAAGGAATTGTCATTTGACAATTCCTTTTTTTGGATATATGGTGAACCTTGAATACATATTTTCATTTTCAAACAATGGAAATAATGAGGTAACATCTTCAATTGATAAGTCTTTAGATATTTGCAAGATATCAAATAAACTTCCACCAAGATAATGATATTTGATGAAATTATTTGCAATATATTCTAAACTATTTAATGCTTGTACAAAACTACCAAGTGTTTGTTTTTTAGTCTTTAAGAAATCTTCTTCTGTGATTTGAAGTGATTTGATATTTTGAAAGATATGTTTAAATTGAGTATATAACTCATCAGGATAATTGGTTTCACTACCGATAATAAAATATGCATACTGTTTGTCTAATGTGATATCCATTCCAAATGAATCGTTGATGAGATTTTGTTCTAAGAGATGTTTATAGTTTTCAGAACTTTTTCCTAGAAGTAAATCAATCAAGACACTCATTGCTAATTCCTGCTTCATGAGATTTGTAAATTGGTCGGTCGTAAACTTAATTCCGAACAGAAAATTTGGAACCAAAATATCTTTTTCCATACTTCCAATTTCATTACATATATTAGATTCATCAAATTGGACTTCGATTTGATCTTGAATACAGTTTTTAGAAAGTGGTTTTTGAAGTTTCTTGATGTTTGCGATTGTATCTTCGACATCAATGTTTCCTGCCACAAATAGCACCATATTTTGAGGATGATAATATATTTGATGTGTCTTAACAAGTAAATCTTTGTTGATTTTATTGATGGAATCAATTGATCCAAGAATTTCATTACGAATTGGATGTTCCTTGAAGAGATTGCGAATGATTCCCATATATACACTACTTCCGGCATCGTCTTCATACATTTTAATTTCTTGAGCAATAATTGTTTTTTCTTTTTCAATTCCTTTTTCAGTGAATTCAGGATGCAAGACAAAATCAAATAGTAAAGCAAGATTTTCTTTGAAATTATTCGTACAACTAAACAAATAGGTTGTACGATTATTTTGGGTATATGCATTTACTTGAGCTTGAAGCATCGCAAATTTTAGAGAAACATCAACACCATTCTTTTCAAATAGTTTATGTTCTAAGAAATGAGCAATTCCTTCTGGTAAGTTAATTTCGTAATCATCACAACGAATATGAGTTGTCAAACTTCCAAGACTTGTCGATAAAGTTGCATATGTTTTATGGAACCCTGGTTTTGGAAGCAAAAAGATATTGAGACCATTGTCTAACACTTCGTGATACACTGTTTCATTGATTTGGGGATAATTAATTTGTTTCATCTTGATCACTCCTTAACAAACAAGTTGTGTCAATTTGCAATAATGATGCAACTTGTGCGATTTGCTCCATCGTTACAGCATTAATTTTGGCAATTGATTCGTTGATATCAATCGGTTTATCAAATAAGACACTTCGTTGTAACCTACTTGCTAAGCTATAGTCACTATCTAAACTTTCAATCATGCCATTAATAATATTTGTTTTGGCAACGGATAAATACGATTCTTCAAAATTACCCGTTTGAATGTCTTTGATAATTTGTTTGATTGTTTTAGATACTGTTTCATAGTCACTTTGATTGATGCCACTATATACAAATAAGACACCTTTAAAGTAATCATAATTGCTACTAATGAAGTAAACTAAACCCAATTCTTCACGCATTGTATTAAACAGAATTGATTCAGAAGAAGCTCCAAACAAAGTATTGAAGACGATAGCAGGGTAATATAATGGATCTAAATATAAAACAGGGAAACGATATCCTTGCACTAATTTAGCTTGTGATACTTCTTGCACAATCGTTTTCATTTTTTGATCCTGTACTGTCACCACTTGAGTATCTAAAAACTGTGGTGTAAAAGAACGTTGTTGAAACGGGAATGATTTTTTAAATGTCTCGTTGACTGACTCGGGATCAACATTTCCAACAACACTAATTGTAATCAAATCTTTTTGAATCATATCTTGATACGCATCTTGACATGATTGGAGGGTTGTTGTTGCGAGACTCTCTTCATCACCAAGCGCTTGAATTTGATATTGTTCATTTTGAAACATGGTTAAATACAAGTTTTTGATAGTATAACGAAGCTTATTAGCATAGGTACTCATGTAGTATTCTTCTAACAAACGTTTTTCTTCTTCAAAGATTGTTTGTTTAAACAAAGGTTTGAATAATATACTTTGTAAAAAGTTAATTCCATCTTGAAAGATGTTTTCATGAGATAAGGTGTAATCATTATCAATAATGTTTAAGTCAAAAGAAACCAAATGAGCATTTCCGATTTTGCTTACGCCAACACTAAATTGAGCAGCATACAATTCTTCTAATGCTTTATTCAATATTTTTCGCTCGGGATACTCTTTTGAAATTGCCTTCATTAAATAGGGCACCAAAGCTCTTGGTGTCACAGTATCTTTATTTAAATCATTTGTAAAAGAAAGATGAATTCTTGTTGATTTAAATTTTGTTGTCGGAAAGACATGTAATTGGTAACCCACTTCTTGATATTGATATGTTTTCATTTTTTCACCCATTAAAAAAGTGCAGATGCACTTTTTTTATTCTGCTAGACTTAATGCGATTTCCATCATTTTTGTAAATGCGTTTTGTCGTTCCTCGGATGTCGTTAATTCATTTGTCACGATATTATCAGAAACTGTTAATAAACAAGCAGCATTTTTTCCAGTTATTTTTGCATTATGAAATAGTGCAAAAGCTTCCATTTCAACAGCGATACATCCTTTTTCGTCTCGGATTGTATTAAATTCATTTAAGTCTTTACGATAAAAGACATCACTAGAATGAACGCAACCTTCAATAATTGGAATATTCAGTGTTTTTGCGTTTTTCACAATTAAATCATTTAAAGTTTTCGAAGGATATGTGTAAGAAACATCAACCCCTGCTTGTGTTTTAGGGAATGATGATTCACTCCAAGCTTTATCTGCTAAAATGACATCATATAAATTCAAATCTGCGGTGTATGCTCCACAACTACCAATACGAATAATATTTTCGACATCATAAAATTTGAATAGTTCAAATGAGTAGATGCCAATACTTGCCATCCCCATACCACTACCCATAACACTGATTTTTTTCCCTTTATACGTTCCTGTGTAACCGAACATGTTACGAACAGAGTTGAACTGTACAACATTTTCTAAATAATTTTCTGCGATATATTTTGCACGAAGAGGGTCTCCGGGCATTAATACAGTTTTTGCGATTTGTCCTTCTAATGCTTCAATATGTGGCGTTGCCATAGTGTTTCCTCCTAATTTTATAATAGTTTTTGTGATATTAGTGACTTTCATTATTGTTAAATTGGTAATAACCAATTTTCGAAAATCCCTTTAAATATATTTTGATAAATAGCCCTACTGCGATTGAAAAGATTATAGTGCCAATGTTAATTTGACCAAAACCAATTCCGGCAGCAAATCCAGTAAGTAGTGCAAAACTGACGATTGCTAATTCTATTATAACACGAATTAAAATCATTTTATTACTTTTTAGTTGTTTCATAATCATAAACATAAACTCGTCATAAACTCCGGCAGGAAATGTTGAAACGATTAGTAAACTTCCCCCAAAAGGTAAAAATGTGAGAGCTCCTAAAAATGTAACAATTCTTGGAAGGGTTGAAATAACATCAAAATCAGCAAGAATTACCAAGTTGATTAAATCTACCAACAATCCAACAACAATGACTGGAACAAACATCACTAAGTACTTTGCATTTTTATGAAATAATGTAATCGTCAATGTAAAAAGAGACGAGAGTACAATCATTGCTGTTCCGATTGTAATACCTAATAATTTATGAAGACTAAAATGAAATGTATCCCAACTACTCATTCCAAAGTCAGCACGCAATGCGAAAGTAACTCCAAAGGCAATGAATACTAATCCAAAGAAATAGATCGTGATATTTTTAAATGACACAATAGATTTATTCATTATATACCCCAATCTTTTTGATGTAGAATGCTAGTAAAGGTGGCAAAATGAATGAAAGAACAACACTTCCTACATTGACAGCACCTAATCCGATTCCCGCAAGAACACCAAACAGAATTCCAAATAGAATTCCTAATAATTCAATTCCGAGTCTTACCCAAGCGACATTCTTGGTTTTAAAGATTCCCATAACCATAATTGTCAACTCATCAAACACAAACGCGGGAAATTTGCTTGAAATGACAAAGGCGAGTCCCAACGGAATTGCCAAAGCACCAAGCCCATACAGTAAGACTTTATGTAAGAATATTGTTGGTGTGTAGGTACCAAATACAACAATATCCCAAAAATCAATACTAAGTGCTACTAATCCCATTGGGACCAGCATACCAATCAACACCCATTTTTTAGAGTATAAAATAACGACAATCATAATTGTCGTTGAGATCATTAGTGACACAGTTCCTAAACTTAAAGCGTCGCCTAACAATGCACTTAAATTAGCAGTGACAGTATCCCATGCTCCAGCACCTAAATCACTCCTTATTAAAGAAATAACTCCGAAACCAAGCACGATAAAGCCTGCAAGATAAAAGCTAATGTTGCGCAATGAAAATTCAATTCTACGATTTTGCATAATGCACCTCCCATAATAAATTGTTCGTTCTAAGTCAATTTTAGGGGACTTGTGCTGCTCCTAACCGTATTTTAGGATTAAACGACAATTCATTTTACATAAAAAGTCATAAAAAAACAAGTGTTTACCACTTGTTTTTAGTATTTATTACGATAATTTGTGAAACACATGATATAAAGATGAATAGTGATACTTATTTTAAGACTTCACTACAACGATGACACAATCCATCATGCGTGTGTTCGACAACTTGCCAACAACGATCGCAAGTTTCGCCTTCGGCTTTTATGACATCAATACTGAGGTTATCAAATTGATATTCACCTTTTCCTTTAGCAATTTCAAATTGGGAAACAATAAAGACTTGTCCAAAGTTGATATTGCATTTGTTGAGTAATTCTAAAATATTAGCTTCAGGGTATAAAATCAGTTTGGCGTTGAAACTTTTACCAATAATTTGTTTATTTCTTGCTTCTTCTAGTGCTTTTAAGACATTGTCACGAACTTGCATGAAGTTATCATATGTATCAACTAATTCTCTTTTTCCAAGGTCTTGGTAGACTGGCATGTTTTCAAGATACACATTGTCAAATTGATGATGTGGTAACTGCATGTATACTTCGTTTGTGGTATGTGGTAAGAAAGGCGTTAATAATTGTAATAGTGTTTTTGTTATGTCATAGAACACGGTTTGAATACGACGACGTTTAATATCATCAAAGCGTTCAATGTATAAAATATCTTTTGTGAAATCTAAATAGAACGCACTGATTTCTCGTGTTACAAAGTTTGTAATATCACGATAGATTGTGTCAAACTCAAAGTGATCATAACGATATAATGATTCTTTGATTAAGGTATTTAATTTTAATGTCATATATTGATCCACTTCACCTAGTTCATCAAAAGAAACACGATCAGTACTAGGATTAAAGTCATATAGGTTTCCTAACAGGAAGCGGAATGTATTACGGATTTTACGGTATGATTCACTGACTTGTTTCATCATTTCATCACTAATACGTACATCACTTTGATAATCAACTGATGCAACCCATAAACGCAAGATATCTGCACCCATTTGATTCATCACTTTGATTGGATCGATGACATTACCCATTGATTTAGACATTTTACGACCTTCACCATCTAAGACAAAGCCATGTGTTAAACAAGTTTTATATGGGGATTTACCCATTTTTGCAACACCGGTTGATAAACTGCTATTGAACCAACCACGATATTGATCACTACCTTCTAAATAGAGATCACTTGGATATTCTAAACCAAAATCTTGCATACCACCATGATGACTTGTTCCACTATCAAACCAAACATCCAAGATGTCTGTTTCTTTTGTAAAGATACCATTTGGTGACGCAGGATTGGTATATCCTGCAGGTAATAAATCTTTTGCATCAAGTAAATACCAGGCATTAGATCCTTGTTCTCCAAAGACTTTGCTGACGTGGCGAATTACAGAAGCGTCTAAAATTTCACTCCCATCTTCATTATAAAATACTGGAATTGGGACACCCCATGTACGTTGGCGACTAATACACCATGCTTTGCGGTCTTTTACCATATTTTCCATACGGACTTCACCCCAAGATGGGTACCATTTAATATTTTTAATTTCTTGTAACATATCATCTTTCAATGTTTCGATACTAGCAAACCACTGTGCTGTTGCACGGAAAATGACAGGTTGTTTAGTACGCCAATCATGTGGGTAACTATGAGTGATCCATACCATTTTCAATAGGTAACCTAGTTCCTCTAAATCTTGGACAACACTTTTATTACAGTCTTCAATAAACTGTCCTTCATATAATCCTGCTTCTGATGTCATGTTTCCTTGGCCATCCACGGGACACAGTGTTGCAATGTTATAATTTTGGCCAATCATAAAGTCATCTTCCCCGTGACCTGGAGCGGTATGAACAAGTCCAGTCCCACCATCAACACTAACGTGATGACCTAAAACAACTGGGCTTAAACGATCATAGACAGGATCTTTTTGAGCAAGTGGATGACGATAAGTCATATATTCAAGTTCTTTTCCTTTTACAACTTTAAGTGTTTCAACAGTTTCCCAACCAAATAACGTTGTAAGTTCGTTGATTAGATCAGTTGCTACTAAATAGACAACTTCATTATTCACCTTGATAAATGAATATTCAATTTGCTCTCCTACGGCGATTGCAAGGTTTGCAGGGATAGTCCAAGGTGTTGTTGTCCAAATTAAGAATTTGAAATCAAAATCAACAAGTCCCAAAGTATCTACTGCATCCATTGCAACATAAATGGAAGGTGATTTTTTATCATGGTATTCAATTTCAGCTTCTGCTAATGCTGTTTCACTAGAAGGAGACCAGAAAATTGGTTTTAAACCTTTGAAGATTAGTCCTTTTTCTACCATTGAAGCAAATACTTCCATTTGCGAAGCTTCATAACGTTTTTGAAGGGTGATATATGGATTGTCCCATTCCCCTAAAATTCCAAGTCGTTTGAATTGATCTTTTTGGATTGCAACTTGTTCAAGAGCATATTCTTCACACATTTTACGGAATTCCACTTTTGGAATTTCGTGGCGTTTAACCTTTTTGTTTTTGACAAGTGCTGTTTCAATTGGTAACCCATGGGTATCCCATCCTGGAACATATCTTGTATAATAACCACTCATACTTTTATAACGTAACACAAAATCCTTTATGACTTTGTTTAACGCATGACCAATATGGATATTACCATTTGCATAAGGTGGCCCATCATGTAGCACATAAGGGGTGTTTCCTTTGTTTTTATCAAGACGTTGTTGGTATAAATCCATTGCGTCCCATTCTGCCTGCATCAATGGTTCATTTTGGCCTAAATTTCCTCGCATTTTAAACTCTGTTTGCGGCATATTTAATGTTGCTTTGTAATCTTTACTCATCATTTTTCCTCCTAATAATAAAAAAAATCCGCCCTGAATCAGGACGAATATTATAATCCGCGGTACCACCTAAATTCTGAACAATGTTCAGCACTCAAACTCGTTAACGCCGAGATACGTAAAATCCTACATATCGAATTTTAAACTCCAAGGTGATATCTATATCATTGTTTATCCAAGTTTTCAGCTGATCTTGGTCTCTGTCAATAAACGTTAAATATAGCGTGTCCTTTTCTACATTTTATATATTGTATTATAACGAATATATCTAAAAAAACAACCCTTTTAAATATATTTCCCGTAAATTACTACAATCTTACCTTTCTTAGATCTGTTTTTGGTGTCTAATATCACAAAGCGTCCAAAGCGATGAATACTTAAGATATCCTGTTCTGAAACCAAGGACGTTATTTTATTGATTGGTAGATGATTTTTCTTTACTTGATCATTTTCAATCAATAAAACAGATTCTTTGCGACTTAATTTGGTGATTTTACTAATGATCAAATCTAATCTAAGACTTTCAACACTAATACGATGATGTTCTAACTCATCTGTTTTGATGAGTGAGGAACCATCGATTTTTTGTAACGAAATGTTACTTCTGCCAATCATTGTGAACTGTTTTTCGATAAAGCTTTGTAATTCTCCAATACAAAAGAATACATGTTCTTTGGGAATAATATCGCCAATTGCTTCTCTTTTGATATTTAAAGCGAGTAATGAACCAAGAATATTTTGATGTGTTAGATGTAAAAATCGATCATTTGAAGATATTTTAAAACAAATGATTTCTTCTTGTTTATTAATATAGGCACGACAGCGCTCAGCATCATTATGGCCACCATCAAATAAGACTGGAATATCCTTCTTTAAAAACAATTGAAGCTGGTGTTTTTCAAAAGCAGTTAAAAACATTGTCGATAAAACAGTGTCTTTTGTAACATGTTTAAATCGATCTAAAAATTCCATTAGAAGCGAGCTAATAAGTATTCAACGGTAAGTTGAATACCAATAATTAAAATCATTGGTGTAAAATCTAGACCACTGAAGACGAAAATTCCTCTAAATCTTTGTAGTACTGGTTCAGCGAACTTTGACATAATAAGATATAACTTCGATTCACGTATGTCCCCAATCCATCCCAAAAGGATGTATATAACGAGAAAGTAAGTATAGTAGTAAATAACAGTTAAGAGTAGGATTAAGACTAATGACATTACTCTTTATATTCCTTTACAAATTTACGAAGAGAACCGTCTTTATAATCTTGTTTCGTCGCGAAGAGAAATATTTGGGGTTGAATTTGCTCGATTTCGCCATCAATTGCATATGTTACACCACTTAAGAATGTAATGATTTTGTTTGATTCAATATCATTGAATTCTTCAAAGTTCATAATAACAGGTGTTCCAATCATCAGTTGATCAGCGATTTTCATGACGTCGATTTCAGTACTCATTTTAATGAATTTTACACGATCTATTGCTTTGTTTCCTCTTGCCATTTATGCCACCTCTTTATCAAATAAAATACTACCAAGTCGTAAGTAAGATGCATGATGTTCTAAGGCAATGAGATAATCATTGCTCATGCCAATACTCAACTCGGTGATTTGTAATTGTAATGTGTCTTTAATTGCTTGCTGCAGTGTTTCTAATTTTTGAAACTCATGATGAATGATTGATTCATCTTTTGTTAATTCGGCCATCCCCATTAATCCAATCACTTTGATTTTTGTAAAGCCGTGTAGAGATTGAATAAAAGGAATCACTTCATCCACATTCAACCCATGTTTATTTGGTTCATCACTAATATTTACTTGAATAAAACATGGTAAAACTGTTTCACGTCTTTTCTCAATTTCTAAGGCCAGTGATAGATTGTCAAGACTATGTAAATAATCAATTTGGTTGATTATTTTTTTTGCTTTTTTTGTTTGTAATGTTCCGATATAATGCCAAGTAATTGGCAAATCAACTAATTGTGGTTGTTTTTCAAGTAATGCCTCGACTCTGTTTTCACCAAAATGTGTTATTCCTGTTTCGAAAAGTTCTTTCATCTCCATTGGATTAAAATATTTGGTTGCTGCGACAACAGTGACAGATTGTGGAATTGCCTGTAAAACGGTTTTTGTATGGAATATCATTTTTTACCTCGATTGGAGTATGTAAATATACTCGTTAGGATGATGATTGTCGCATAAAGGATCATTGAGACCATATCATTGTTGTATGGAACAAAAATTATAATTCCAAGAATGACGCTAATTGTAATGAGATATAGAATGAAATGTTTTTTATTCATCAGCTCATCCTTTCTATGAACTCTCCTTCACTTAAGTTGTTTGAAGAGGGAGTTTTCTTAACATATTTATAAAAAAAGCGCATAAGCGCTTATTTAAATCGTGATTTTAACCAAGAAGGGATTTGTGTTTTTGAAGGTGGGTCTTCTTCAATTACTTCTTTTTTACGGCGTTTTGATTTCTTTTTAACTGGTTCTTCTTCCACGTGTTCTTCTTCGATTTCTTCATGTGGTTTTGTCCCAATATCTTTTAAATCAATGGATCTGTTTTCATCAAATCCAGCGGCGATTACCGTAACAATAATCTCTTCTTCGATATCTTGATTAATGGTTGTACCATAAATGATATTAATTTCGGTTGAACTAGCATTTTGGATTGCTTCAACAGCTTCGTTTACTTCCCAAAGTGCAATGTTTACACCACTACTAATATTAACAATGGCATCAGTTGCACCATCAATATTTGCATCTAATAATGGACTATGAATTGCTTTTCTAGTGGCTTCAATAGCGCGGTTTTCACCACTGGCAATTCCGATACCCATTAAAGCAGTACCTTTGTCTTTCATAACAGTTTTAACGTCAGCAAAATCAACGTTGATTAAACCAGGTACAGTTATAATCTCCGCGATACCTTGAACACCTTGACGTAATACGTTATCTGCTTCACGAAAAGCTTCTAACATACTAGTAGAACGATCAACAACATAAAGTAAACGATCATTTGGCACAACAATTAATGTATCAACATACGGCTTTAAGGCATCTAGTCCCTCTAACGCCGTTGCGACTCTTCTTCGTCCTTCAAAACTGAATGGTTTTGTGACAATACCAATTGTTAAACATCCCATTTCCCTTGCAATACGTGCGATAACCGGCGCAGCTCCTGTTCCAGTTCCGCCACCCATACCAGCAGTAATGAATACCATATCGGTATCACTTAACAATTCACGAATTTCGTCTTCACTTTCAATTGCTGCTCTTCGTCCAATTTCTGGGTCTGCTCCAGCACCTAATCCTCTGGTTAATGTTTTCCCAATTTGGATCCGTGAATCCGCTTTTGAAAGTCTTAATACTTGTGCATCTGTATTGATTGCAACAAACTCAACACCCTGAACATCATTTTCAATCATTCTGTTCACGGCATTACCGCCACCGCCACCAACACCGATTACTTTAATTGTAGGTTTTTGATTAAAATTATCGATTGATTCAAACATAAGATTACCTCCAATTAACAATTTAATTTATTATAACATATAAACATAAAAAAGATAAATAATAAATACAAAAAAGCCCTATTTATAGTAATTCGCAAAGAATTCATTTTTGAAGTCTAGTAGCCTATCTTCCAAAATCGCATTGCGGATGTCTTTCATTAGTTTTTTTAGGAAATAGAGGTTGTGATAACTGACAAGTCTTTGTCCTAAATATTCTTCGGACTTAAACAAATGTCTCAAATAACTGCGACTATGTGTTTGACATACCTTGCAGTCACAGTTTGGATCTAGGGGAGTTATATCTGATTCATACGTTTTATTTTTAATGACGATGCGTCCGATACTTGTCATCGCACTTCCATGACGTGCCATTCTGGTTGGATTGACGCAATCAAACATGTCGATTCCACGAATCACGCCTTCAATTAAGTCATCAGGTGTACCAACGCCCATTAAATATCGAGGCTTATCACTAGGCATGACATCTTTCAAGTAGTCAAGCACTTTATACATTTCTTCTTTGCTTTCTCCAACGCTTAAACCACCAATACTATAACCTGGAAAATCCATTTCAATAAGCGCTTTTGCACACATAATACGCAAATCTTTATGTGGTCCACCTTGGACAATTCCAAACAATGCCTGGTCAGTAGGATTTTGATGGGCTTTTTTACCACGTTCTGCCCATCTAATGGTTCGTTCAACGCTATCTTTCATATACTCATAACTACTATGAAACGGTGGACATTCGTCAAACGACATTATGATGTCTGCGCCAAGATTGTTCTGAATACGGATACTATCTTCTGGAGACATAAAGAGTTGTTCTCCCGATTTATGATGACGGAAGGTTACACCTTCTTCTTTGATTTTTCGAATATCGCTTAAACTAAAAACTTGGAAACCACCACTATCTGTTAGTAAGGCATGTTCCCATTTCATAAAACCACGGATTCCTCCTTGGTTTTTGATAATTTCATCTCCTGGCTGAAGCCAAAGATGATAGGTGTTTCCTAAAATTAAACCATCACTTACTTCTGAGATTTCAATATTATCCAATGTTTTTACCGTTGCTTTTGTCCCAACAGGCATAAAAATCGGGGTTTCAAAACTCCCATGTAAGGTATGTAAGATGCCATAACGAGCACCTGTTTGTTTGTCAATGTGTTTTACTTCAAATGTAATTGCCATACGATCACCACCATTATTATACATTAACAAACGTAATATTTCTACATATTACGTTTGGCATTACTAATCATTAATTTGATACGATTTAATTGGTTAATTTCGGTCGCTGATGTATCATAATCAATCGCGACGATATTACTTTCTGGAAATCTTTGCTTTATCTTCTTAAACATTCCTTTGCCAGCAATATGATTTGGTAAACAACCAAATGGTTGTGTACAGACGATGTTTGGTGCCCCAATATGTATCAGTTCAATCATTTCGGCAGTCAATAACCAACCTTCGCCAACATGCATTCCCTTATTCATAGCGCCATCTGCCATTTTACGTAAATCTTTGTATTTTGTAAAGCTTCGAAAGCCATATTTCACCAATAATTTCCGAACTTTATGACGACGGTATTCAATAAAACGAATTAAAAACTGATAGATTCTTGCAATAACCTTTCTTCCTCCATATTGACGAATGTCATGAACACTACTATCAAATGTATATAGGAAGAAATCAAGAATATTGGGGGTAATCACTTCACAACCTTCATTGCGCAGTGTTTTTTCCAAGTCATTATTACCAAGGGGACTATATTTAACATAAATTTCGCCAACAATACCTACTTTTGGTTTCAAAATCGATTTATCGACAGGAATCTCACTAAATCGTTTGATTACTTGCTTGAAGATACGATGTGGATGGTAAAAAACCTTGTAATTGGGATAGTAAAAATATTCATTTATATTCGAATTGATTTCTTGGTAGACACGTTCAGTTTCACCAGGATTAATTTCATATGGGGCAGTTTCATTATACAACTGCATTAATGCATCGCCCATGATTAATCCAGAAATCAGTTTTAATAAAATATTGGAAGTAACTTTGAATCCAGGATTTTTTTCAAGTCCACCGGCATTCACACTAATGATTGGGACAAATTCATAGCCAGCTTGTTTAAAAGCTTTTCGAATTAAAGAGATGTAGTTACTAGCACGACATCCTCCACCGGTTTGGGTCATCATCAATGCGACTTTGTGGATATCATAGCCACTGTTTTTCATCGCGTCAATAAATTGGCCAATGACAAGCATCGCCGGAACACAAATATCATTATGCGAATACTTCATCCCCTCATGAATCACATCAAAACTTGTGTTTTTAAGGATTTCAGCATCATAACCTTCACTTTTTAACATGTGAACAAAGTATTCAAAATGATATGGTGCCATACTGGGAATTAATAATTTATATTCATGTTTCATTTCCTCGGTGAATAAGACACGACCGTCTTCAAAAATCAATTTTGCCATTATTTCACCCCGTTCATTGTTGATAATAAACTACGGATTCTGATGTTAACAGTACCTAAATTGTTTACTTCATCGATTTTTATTCCTGTGTACAGTTTGTTTTCTTTGTGTAATATATCTCGAACTTCATCAGAAGTAATCGCATCTAATCCACAACCAAAACTGATTAACTGAATTAAATTGGCATTTTTAAAGTTGGAAATATATTTCGCGCTATCATAAAGTCTTGTATGATAGGTCCATTGATTTAAGACTTTGACATGTTCTTGATCTGCCAAGGTATTGATACTGTCTTCACTAATGACAACACAGTTTAAACTACGTAATAGTTTAGGAATCCCATGATTGATTTCAGGATCAATATGATAAGGACGTCCTGCAAGTAAGATAAGATTCATATTATGTTCAAGCGCATATTCAATTGCGAGTTGACCTTTTTCGAAAACATCAAACTTGTAATCTGTATAAGCTTCTAACGCTTTGTCAAAGGCATTTTTAATGTCCTTTGATTTGACATCAAGTTGGCCTTTAAAACTTAGTTTAATAGCTTGTAAGAACTTGTCTTTGCGATTTAAGGAAACATACGGCTGCATAAACTTAGAAATATCTAAGTCTTCCATATTGGCATGAATAACTTCTGGGTAAAACGCCACAACTGGACAGTTGTATTCATTATCACGATAGTCTTTTTCAATGAAGTTAAAGGGCATATTTGGATAGAAAATCAAATCAATATCTTTATCTTGAAGATTTTCAATATGACCATGAACTAATTTTGCAGGATAACAGGCAGTATCACTTGGGATACTGTCTTGCCCTAATTCATAAATTGCCTTTGTCGAGCGATCACTATAGACAACTTCGTATCCTAAATTGTTAAAGAAGGTCCACCAAAATGGAATATTTTCATACATATTTAAGACAACCGGAATCCCGATTTTTTTGGTATATGATAAAGTTTTGTCAGATTGGTAAGACATAATCTTATCGTATTTATATAGATATAAGTTTGGTATATCATCGCGAGAATTGGTAATCCCTGCCCCTCGTTCACAACGATTTCCGCTGATAAAACGAGAATCGTTAAAGATGTTGATTGTTAAAGAACAATTGTTTGGACAAAGATGACAAGTCGCATTTTTTGTGGAATAGGTGAAATCATTTAATTGTTCTTTTGTTAGGATTGTGCTTTGCTTTACTTCGTTTTCTCGAGCAATAATACACGCTCCAAAAGCTCCCATAAGTCCAGCGATATTAGGACGAATGACGTTGAGTCCAATTTCATTTTCAAAGGCACGTAAAACAGCGTTATTATAGAATGTCCCTCCTTGAACAATGATTTTGGTTCCCAGTTCACGACGGACATCGACCGCACGGATTACTTTATATAAGGCATTTTTAACGACGCTGTAGGCTAATCCCGCGGAAATATCGTTGGTTGAAGCATCTTCTGCTTGAGCTTGTTTGACTCCACTGTTCATAAAGACAGTACAGCGACTTCCTAAATCAACAGGTTCTAATGAATCTAGTGCGAGTTCTGCGAAATCTTTAATTTCATATCCAAGAGATGTACTAAATGTTTCTAAAAAGCTTCCACAGCCACTACTACAAGCTTCATTTAAGATGATACTGGTGATGACATTGTTTTCGACTTTGAAACATTTCATATCTTGGCCACCAATATCGATGATGAATTCTACTTCAGGTAAGAAGTATGATGCTGCTTTGTAGTGACATATTGTTTCAACTTCGCTATTATCCAAATGAAACGCGGTCTTAATTATTTCCTCACCATATCCAGTGCTATAGGCACCATTGATGGTGATTCCATCATGAAGCAACTCATATATTTCATACAATGCGGTTTTAACCATATCAATTGGATTCCCTTTATTATGAGAGTAAAAGTAATAGAGTATTTCGTTTTGTTCACTGAGTAACACTAGTTTTGTGGTCGTTGAACCGGCATCAATTCCCAAATATGATTTTCCATAATAGGTATGGATATCACGCTCTCTAATCATTGCTTTGTTATGTCGATTGGTAAATTCTGTAAAAGCTTGTTTGTTTTCAAACAATGGTTTTAATGTTTTTTTGCTTTGATGTTTATCCGAAACTTGATACAGCAATACTTTTTCCATCATTTCACTGACGGTTAATAATGTTTTATCGGCTACAATACTTGCCCCTTTTGCAACAAAGACTTCTCCGTGTTCTGGTAAAAAGACATCTTTGAGATTTAATGTTTCGATAAATCGTTTGCGGAGTTCACTTGAGAATGTGAGTGGTCCTCCTAAAAAGGCGACTTTGCCTTTGATTTTACGACCTTGTGACAATCCTGCAATTGTTTGGTTAACAATTGCTTGATAAATAGATGCTGCAATATCTTTATGGTTTGCGCCTTGGTTCAATAACGGTTGAATATCACTTTTGGCAAAGACTCCACATCGTGAAGCAATGGGGTATAGTTTTTCAAAACCTTTGGCAATTTCGTTTAATTGTTCACTATCAGTATCTAATAATGTTGCCATTTGATCGATAAATGCCCCGGTTCCTCCGGCGCATGTTCCATTCATTCGTTGTTCGATGTTATTACCATCAAAAAAGATGATTTTAGCGTCTTCGCCGCCAAGCTCAATACAAACATCAAAGTCATCACTAATTGCACGTAAAGCATTTGTCGCGCTGATTACTTCTTGAGTAAACTGAATATCCATACTTGTCGCTATTAACATTCCGGCACTTCCGGTCATATTAAAAAACATCTTCTCTTGAGGAAATTCTGTCTGGATGTTTGACAAAAGTTCGAGTAAAGATGTAGTGATACTTGATTTATGACGTAAATATTGTTTGTAGATAATTTCTTGATGATTGGTAACAACGGCTTTGATTGTTGTGCTTCCAATATCAATTCCAACTTGTTTGATCATTGTGCATCACCTGATTTCATGAAGTTATTCTTATTATATAATACTTTTGCGTTGTTTGAGGTATTATTTTGATTAGTTATATCTTTTCTATTGTAGTTAACGTAATGATTAATGATTGACAATTTAAAAAACGTAGTATATAGTAAATATGCTTTAACGCAGTTCGTAACCATCCTGCGTCATCAAAACTAGGAGGAAAGAAAATGAATGTATTATTATGGTTTGGTTTTGCCATTATCAATTTTGTATTGATTGTGGGAATGTATAAGTTATTTGGAAAGTCAGGGTTGTTTGCGTGGATTGCGCTGGGTACGATTTTGGCAAATATTCAAGTGACAAAGTCAATTGATTTCGATCTTGGATTTGTCGTATTAGCAGCAACGCTAGGGAATATTATGTATGGAACACTATTTTTAGTGACAGATGCGTTGGGTGAGAAATATGGACATAGAGAAGCAATGAAGGCTGTCTATATTGGATTCTTTAGTTTGATTGCAATGGTCATTGTGATGCAAATATCACTATTGTTTGAACCAAATAGTGCTGATTTTGCTGATGGGGCATTACATACAATCTTTAGTGTCATTCCTCGAATTGCTTTGGGGAGTTTACTTGCCTATATTGTATCACAAACATTTGATGTCTACTTCTTTCAAAAGATTAAGAAGCGCTTCCCTGCAGATAAACATTTATGGATTAGAAACAATGGTAGCACGCTGGTTTCACAATTGATCGATACGATCATTTTTATACCAGTTGCGTTTATTGGGATCTTCCCATTTGGTATTGTGCTAGAAATATTTATAACCACGTATGTTGTTAAAGTAATTGTTGCGGCATTAGATACCCCGTTTGTATATTTGATTAAACGAATTAAACCAATACAACAAGATATTTAAAAACTGTGAATTTTCACAGTTTTTTATTTAGGTATTCTTCTTTTGTAAGTTCATAAAAGCGATTTATAGTTTGAAGTTTTGGATGTGGTTTTTCAATGACAAAATTGAAACCTGCCTTCTCGATTACTTTTTGACTTCCAATATTTAAGATGTTATGACTAATAACAATAGTATCTAATTTCAGGTTGTTAAAACCAAATGCAATCAAAGCTTTACAAGCTAATGTCATATATCCTTTTCCCCAGTAATCATAATGTAAGGCATAACCAATTTCCCCAGTGTTTTGTTCCCAATCAATTGTATGAAAATCACAAGTTCCGATCATTTTATTAGTATCTTTTGTGACAAGGGCATAAGCATTTGGAAGATTGCGTTTTGGGCGTGATAAAAAAACTTTAGGAACGGTTTGCTTCGCATCTTCGAGGGTTTCATAGTGCCAGGATAAATTTTTAGTTACGCGGACATCTGAACCGTATTCGAACATATCTTCATAATCCTCAAAGACGATTGCGCGTAAATAAATATCACCTAAATCAACGATTGGTAAGTTTGTTAATACTTCATCTGGGATTGTTCGCATAGGACACCTCTTTGTTCTTTTCGTTATTTAAAATATGAAATACTTTCTTGTCTTATTGTGTTAATAATACACGTATTATATCATATTATGTATTGAGGGTTACTACTTTTTCTTAAATTGCAAAACAAGATGACATTTTTATTGAAATATGACGCATATGCACACTAAAATTGTATTGATTTTTGTATTCAAATGAAAAAGAAAATTAATTGCCCTTTATGTCTTGTAAACGCTATCATTTTACGATATAATACAAGAGGCTAAAAGCAAAATGGAGGTAATATTATGGATAGAAAGTATGTCGCGCCACCGTATCGTATTAAGATGGTGGAGCCAATTAGAATCACTTCTAGAAGTGAACGAGAACAATATTTAAAAGATGCTGGATATAATCCTTTTTCATTGCGAAGTGAGGATGTATATATTGATTTATTGACTGATTCAGGTACCGGAGCAATGAGTCATTTTCAGTGGGCAGCGTTAATGCAAGGGGACGAAGCGTATGCTGGATCTCGTAGTTTTTATAAGTTTGAAAAAGTTGTTAAAAATATTACAGGATATGATTATGTCATTCCTGCTCATCAAGGAAGAGGTGCGGAACAAGTTGTGTTACCACTACTTGTCACTCATCCAGGAATGGTCTTTATATCTAATACCCACTTCGATACAACAAGAGCACATGTTGAAATTGCAGGAGCAAGAGCAATTGATACTGTGATCCCAGAATGTTTTGAAACAGAACTTTATCATCCATTTAAAGGGAATTTTGATATTGAAGCATTAGAAGCAACAATCGTTGACAAAGGAAAAGAAAATGTTGCTGGTATTATTATGACAATTACCAACAATTCTGCTGGTGGACAACCTGTTAGTATGGAAAATATGAAACAAGTGAAAAAGATTGCTCATAAATATGGGATTACGTTATTGATTGATGGCGCAAGATACGCTGAGAACTCATTCTTTATTAAACAACGTGAAGCAGGATATGAAAACAAATCAATTCGCGAAATTGCAAGAGAAACATTTGATTTAGCTGACATCTTCTTAATGAGCGCTAAAAAAGATGCAATTAGTAATATTGGTGGGGTTATTGCCATTAAAAATAATACTGATTTATATAACTTATGCCGTACCCATATCGTTCCAATGGAAGGGTTCCCGACTTATGGTGGGTTAACCGGACGTGATATGGAAGCTTTGGCTGTAGGTTTTGAAGAAGCATTAGATGAAAACTATATGCAACATCGTTTGGATCAAGTTCGATACTTAGGTGATCGTTTACGTGATGCTGGAGTTCCTGTTCAATACCCAATTGGTGGACATGCGGTCTTTGTCGATTGTAAAAAATTCGTATCCCATATTCCATTTGATCAATTTCCAGCACAAGTCGTTTCTAATGAAGTGTACTTAGAAGCTGGTGTTCGTCCTGTTGAAATTGGTAGTTTCTTATTAGGACGCGATCCTGATACTGGAGAAAATATGCCATCACCTTTGGAATTAATGCGTTTAACAATCCCAAGAAGAACATATACGTATGCGCATTTGGATGTTGTTGCTGAGGCAGTTATTGCTGTTTACGAACGTCGTAATGAACTTGTTGGACTAGAACTTGAATATGAACCACCAGTTCTTCGTCATTTCACAGCTAAATTAAGACCAATTAAATAATTATATTAAAAAAGTGATCGAAAGATCGCTTTTAATATATCATCATACTATCGCCGAAACTGAAGAATCGGTATTGTTCTTTGATTGCCTCGCTATAAGCCTTCATAATCATTTCTCTACTTGTTAAGGCACTAACAAGCATTAATAATGTGCTTTTTGGTAAGTGGAAATTCGTAATTAAGGCATCAATTGCTAAAAATTTATATCCAGGATAGATAAAGATTTCACTCCACCCGCTTGTTTCAACAAACATGTGATGTGCTTGCATGATGGTTTCTAGGGTTCGTAAAGAAGTTGTTCCAACTGCGATAACACGTCGTTTATCTTGTTTTGCTTGATTTAAGATAGTTGCAGTTTCTTTGGACATTTGATAAAACTCACTATGCATCACATGGTTTTTAATATCTGTCACACTGACAGGACGGAAGGTTCCTAGTCCGACATGGAGTGTCACAAAAGTAATAATGACACCTTTTGCTTTAATCTGTTCTAAGAGTTTTGTTGTAAAGTGCAGTCCTGCGGTTGGTGCTGCAGCACTACCTTTCTCTTTATTATATACTGTTTGGTATCTTCCTTGGTCAATCAATTTTTCATGAATGTATGGTGGCAATGGCATTTCACCAAGTTGATCAAGTATCTCATAGAAGACACCACTATATGTCATTTTAAAATCACGGATTCCTTCTTCACCAATACGAATACATGTTGCCTTTAACATGCCGTCTCCAAATGAAACAACAGTTCCAATATTTATTTTACGAGCTTTCTTTACAAGGCATTCCCACACGTCTTCTTCTTTTTGCTTTAACAATAAGACTTCAATAATTGCTTTTGTGTGTTTCTTTTCACCAATCATTCTGGCAGGAATCACAGAAGTATCATTAAGGACAAGAACATCTCCCTTATTTAGATAAGAAATGATATTTGAAAAGTGGTCATGTGTGACATCACCACTTTTTTTGTGTAATAATAATAACCTTGAAGCACTCCGATCTTTTAAAGGAGTTTGTGCAATCAGTTCTTCAGGTAAATGATAATCAAATTCTTGTACTTTCATCTAAAATAACCTCGCATTATGTGCTTTCTTCATATGTTTGTACGCTTTTTCTGTCGCAACACGACCACGGGGAGTTCGTTTGATAAAACCGATTTGTAATAAATATGGCTCATAAACATCTTCAATGGTTGTTGACTCTTCCCCAATCGATGCAGCTAAACTGTCAAGTCCAACAGGACCACCATTGAAGTTTTCAATGATTCCGAGTAAATAGGCATAATCTTTATTATCAAGTCCAATTTCATCAATATGAAGTTTATCTAAAGCTAATTTACACATATCCATACTAATAATACCGTTATTTAATACATCTGCAAAATCACGGACACGACGGAATAGTCGGTTTGTGATACGTGGTGTCCCACGACTTCTTCGAGCCATTTCATATGCGGCCTCTTCTAGTAACTCTGTTTCAAAAATTGTCGCAGTTCGTTGACATATTTCTTTCAGTTCATCGGTATTGTAATATTCTAATTTATGAACTACTCCAAAACGATCTCGAAGTGGTGCACTTAAATCACCAAAACGGGTTGTTGCTCCGACTAATGTGAACGGGGGGAGATCAACACGAATACTTTTACTCGTTGTATCTCTTCCGACTATGATATCAATTACAAAATCTTCCATCGCAGGATAGAGGATTTCTTCAACAATTCGAGGTAAACGATGAATTTCATCAATAAATAAAATATCGCCAGGTTCCAAGCTTGTTAAAATAACAGCTAAATCGCCACTACGTTCGATTGATGGACCACTTGTCACTTTGATATTAACGCCAATTTCATTGGCAATAATATTTGCTAAAGTTGTTTTTCCAAGCCCAGGAGGACCGTATAACAATACGTGATCAAGAGCCTCGTTACGACCTTTTGCAGCTCTAATAAAGATATCCATCATCTCTTTCACTTTTGTTTGTCCAATGTACTCGCTTAAGTACTTAGGACGAAGAGAATGATTCTCAATATCTTCAGCTAAAAGGTCTTCTGTCATTACGTTTTGTTCCATCTTCTCACCTCATAAAGATTATACATCAAACAATGAATTTTACAAAATCAAACTACTCATAATATATATTATATTATAATATTGTAAAAAAACATCATTTGTGATAAAATAAATTAGTTATATAGGGCTAAACTAAAAGACAAAGAGGAGGTGCACAATTTGAAAAGAAATGATTTAAAGACATTTGACATTGCGACATATGATATTGAAATCGATTTTAATAAGAAAATTGCACCGCTTCAAAAGAAAATAGATAAGCTAAATGAAACACACGAAACCAAGTCTTTGAAAGCACACAAAGACTTTTTAGCTAAAGAAAAAGACAGTAAGAAAGATATCGTTGGATTAGAAGAAAAGACCGCAGCAAGAGAGCAACGTATTGAAGGCGCAGTAGAAAACAAAATTGCAGTCTTTAATCGTAAAGAACAAACCATTCGTAAAGAACATAATGATTATATTACTGCTTCGAACGAAGCATACCATAAGGAACAACAAAAAATTCTTGAACAAGTTAATACCATAAAAGAAAATGAAAAACTTGATATTGATGAAGTTGTTTCAAAATATCGTACTAACGTTGAATCTTATATTGAAAAATTAGATACATATAATAATAATTTTGAAAATAATAGATCACTGCTTCTTGCTGATTATAAGCAGTACGAAGTAGTATTAAACAATCACCTTCAAGGTATTGAAGATTTTAAAACCAATCAAGAAAACCTATTAAAAGAAAAACTGAATCATTTTATCGAAACCAAAACAAATCAAAACGCACTATCTAAACAACAAAAAGACGATTTAGAACGTCTTTTAAACAAAGAGGAAATAGAATTTCGTCATGATACTAATTTAAACGTTACTCAAATTCAACAATTTATTAATGAAATGAAAGAACAATTCGATCAACATTATAAAGCAATAATCAAACAATTAAAGACAGAAAAAACCGCGTTGCAAAATGCGTTTTTTGCACGTCAGACACTAATAAAAAAAGACTTAGAGTTGAACATTTCAAAAATTGAGGAACAAATTTCTTCTTTGGGTGAAGCAAAAAGTAAGAAACTTCTAAAAAGCATTGAAATGAAACGTCATTTATTTGAATTACGTGCTTCTACTACTTCTGAATATGAAGAAACAATGTACGCAGATAAGTTATCATTACTTAATCATGAAATTTTACATTTTGAGGCAGTACTAAAAAATGAAATTTATAATCTAAATAAATTACAAGTGTTCTTAGTAAATGATCAAATCCAATTAAAGGATACTGTCCTTTATTTTAAAGGCGTAAATGTTAAATTAAAAAGCGATTTAAATAAGTCAGAATTTAACAACAATGATTATTTAATTAAACATGAAAACCTAAAAAATGAATTTTTAAATAATTATTCAAAATTATTCACAGACTTGAAAAAACGCTTAGTAATAGCGAATCAATCGCAATTGACGCAATTATCTCAAATCAATAGTGAGTTAGATGATATCAATAAATTCTTAGATACTGCAGAACCATTAAAAGAGATTGAATTAAATAAACTTCGTCAATCAATCGAAGTCAATGAAATTAAAGAACGCTATAATATTAAATATGCCAAACAAGATCATGAGTCTCGAATTTTAGAAAATGAAATGCGTACACAAAAACAACTCAAAGAACTTGAAGTTAAGGTTCAAATTGGCTTAAATAATACTGAGATTTCTTTAATCAAAACCAAAGAAGTAATGGATAAAACAATTGAAAAAGCAAAACTCAAGTTTAACAAAGCCAAAGAAATTTATAAACTACGACAAAACAGTACTAAGCTTGAACGTAATATCCTCAAATCAAGTTATGATACTGAGATTGATAAACTAGATTTAATGAAAGACTTAACCGCATTAGAAATTGAAAAAAATAATGCGTTATTACGCAAAGAACTTGAAAATCATATTGCCGATTTAAATGTGGAACACAACTATAAAATTGAAGTTATTATCAAACAATCGGAAGAAGATTTATTAAAATATCAAGAACAAACAAGTAAAATTATGAATGATCGAGATTCCTTTACTGCTTCTGTCAATCATTTGATTGCTGAAGAAGAAAGTCGTGTTGATAAAGTAATCGGTGATATCAACATTCAAATCGATCAAAAATTGCAACTTGTTGAAGAAGCCTTAAAACGCGAAATCAAAGAACCTTCATTAAATATTGCCCGTAGTGAAGTCATCATCAAAGAACGTATGGCAAAATTTACAACCAATGATGCAATCTACACTGAATTTGTGACTTCTACCAAAGAAATGCTGTATTCCGATAATTTGACACCAGAACAAATTAAGCAAGTTTTGGTGAAAAATAAATCGATACATGACAAATCTAGCAAATACATTGAAAATGCATATGATATTTTAAAAGAAGCCATTCAATTTATGAATGAATTAGAACAACGTCGTTTACAACACAAAGAATCTTCTACTACTGATCAAAATAAGTTGAAAAAACTAAAAAAACAAATGCAAAAACAAGAGCTTGAATACAAACGACAACTACAAGCAATCGATGTTGCCAAAAAGGAACACGATCAAAAAATCAATGCTGCTGTTAAAAACAACATTCAAACGATTTTGAAACTGAAAAATTTGACACCAGAATCATTAACTCAACAAGTAGATACAATCTTTGAATATGCATTTAAACAATTGTCTTCTATTCAAGGCAACATCATTAAAGAAGTACAATTGCTCTATGAACCACTCACAAAAACAGATCAAGAGATTCTTGATAACGCCAGTAAAAACGCCGTAAGAACCAAAAATATGATTGAAAAAGAGCGTGAAGCACTGATCACTCCAATCAACTTAGCTTTGGGGGAATTCATCAAAGAAAAAGAAGCCGAAAAGCATCGTATGATTGATGGATACAACAAAGAAATTGCAGAAATCAATATAACGATTTCATCGATTCAGGATTCTGCTGATGAAAAGATAGCAGAACTTCAAAAAGATTTGGATGAATTGCTAATAATTCAAAATGAACAGCTTGCTGTCTTAGCAAATAGTATACAATCGGAAGTTGAAGTACAAATTCAGGATATATCGCAAAACAAAATATCTTTGGAAAATGATTACGAGCATAAATTAAAGTTGCTCGATGAGAAAGATCTTGAAGCTCAAAAAATTGTTGAGTACGAAGAACGCATCTATAATATTGCGATTGAAACAGCTGAATCACGTTATAATGAAGCAGTTATCAAAGTTCGCAAAACCAATGAACTACTAGAACAAGATGTTGCAAAAGACAAAATAATTCTACTAAGTAATGCGGAAAAGAACATCGAACGCATCAACAAAGAACTGGTTGATGCAACGAATGAGTTTGAAAAGAATATCTTTACAACTAGACCTCGCTTTGAAGAATCTATTGGTGATGCTAGAAAAGCGATTGAAGATGAACAAACTTCTAAACTAAGCCGTAAAGAAGACTTATTAGATATCAAACAAAAAGTCATTGAATCGATTGAACAACAACTATATACTTCTTTCAAAGAAGGGTACGAACGACTCTTTGAAAATCTTCAATTCTACCTTGAAAAGTACAAGATTATTGAAGAAGATTATCAACAATCGAATCTTGATGCGAATGATTTAATTACACAAACACAACAAGTATTCAAACAATCCTTGTTTGAATTATCGAAAAACAAACACCAAAAAACATTAGAGGAATTACTCAGTATTAATCAACAAATTTCATAGAAAGGAGAATCAATATGGCAAAGAGTATTAAGTCGACCTTACCAAAAGTGATATCGAAAGCAAATAAAGATATTTCAACAATTATTGAAGGCGATATCGCAAAAGAAAGTGCCTTACTAAAAGACTTGGTTGATCAAGTATTAAAAGCCAACCTTGAAGTCAAAAAGAAAAACAACCAACGAATTACTGAAACAAAACGTAAACTTCAAGAACTTGATGATCAAATTGAAGACTTAAATACTTCGATAGACGCTGTTGATCGAGAAACAGTTATCGAACAATTAAATGAAATGATTGATGCGGAAAATAAAATATTTAACGCAAAAAGAGAAATTCGTTTCTTTGATCACGTAAAAATGCCATCTCGCATTGATTCTTTAGAACAAATATTTACCGAACTTACTGCTTCTGTTGGTGGGATTACACCTACTGAAGAAAGATATCGTGATACACTCTTATCACAAAATGATATTCTTCTTCAAAAACAAATTTCCATTACCAATTTCATCAGCCAAGCTATGAAAGATATCATAAATAAAAAGAAAGAAAATTTAAATCAATCACTTGATAATATTAGTGATATCAAACAATCTATCGCTAATATTGAACTTTCTCAACAACAAGCGATTGCATCAACAATAAATGAATGTAATGAAATGAATGCATCATCAAAAGCAATCTTCACTGATCACAACAACGATGAGGAAATGAATCAAACTGTTCATCAAAATCATCAAGATGCAATTATTAAGAACAAAGAACAAAAAATTACTCTGCAAGAACAATATCAAATAGATAAAACAACACTTATTGAGAGTTATCAAACATTTGTTCGTGAAATTGAACAAAAAGTTGGTGAAAAGAATCAACAAATTCTTTTAACAGAAAAACAAGAACACGCTAAAATAGAAGAACAACTTAAAATGATTCGATTTGATATTATGGATGCCGAAAAGAAAGGTAATTATCAAAAAGTTGCTTCTTTATTAAAGAAATTTGAAAAAGTGGAAAAATCAGTTGTCTCAAAAGCAACAACTCTTGTTTCAAAAGAGACAAATGAATTAACCAATAAACAATACACAAAAACTGTCAAACAGCTACAAGCAATTGAAACAAAATATGTCACAGACATCCATCATCTTGAATACGAAGAAGCATTTGAAAACATTCGTTTTGAAGAAGCAAAGATCTTATTCCAAATAAATAATGATTACGCAGCGCTTCAAGAAGCGCAAACACTAAATCACACACAAATCACTATGATGAAGAAAATGTTGCAAACAAGACTGCAAACATCAAAACAGTTATATGATTTTAAACTCCAAGTTCGTACAGTTGAACTCGAAATCATGAAACAAAATGAACTGTTTGAGTTAGAGTTGATTGAAACCTATAAACAACTTCTTTATTCCTTGACAGAAGTTGTGGAAAAACGACGTGCGATTTTATCACAAACATTATCGACACAAAAAATGATTCAAGTTGAACAAGAATATAACCTAAACAAAGCAATCTTAGATATGAAACTGGATCAAGAGTTGCACGATATCGATAAACAAATCTTACAAAAACGTAACGAAACGTTAATTCATAATGAAAAACTCAAAGAAGAGTTAAGTAGTGATATAATCTATCAAGAATCTTTGATAAAAATAGCACAAAAAGAACACGAACTCCAACTAATTAAAGTGAAATCATTATACGAAAATGAACGTAGTTTAGCGGAAGAACAAGTCGAACGAATCAATCTTGGAATTCAAGTTAATGACACGTTTGTTAAAACAACATTACAAAATCAAATGTTATTTGCAACACAACAAATCAATTGTGCTGATAGTGAATTTGAGATTCGCATTGAAAGCATTAATCTGACACATGATCAAGAAGTCCAATATGCGAATAAAAAGATTGAGTACTACCGTCAACGCTATGAATACGAGAAATCAAAAATCCGTAAAGAACTTGACGATAAACTAGAAGATTTAAATTATAAACTTCTTCTGTTTACTGAGCAAAAAGACAGCAAAGAACTTCATGAGAAAATTCAAAAACTTAAAGATCACTATGAAGGTCTAATTGATGAGATTGAAGCTGTCGAGCAACAAGATGAAGAAATTATCCGTTACGAAAAGGTGATCTCTGACGCTGATCGTCGCGCTGATTCTGCAATTGAAGAAGCAACTGCCTTAAAAGAACAAACCGTCATGTCATTTGAAACATTATTGCAAGCAACAAAAGAAAAATTTAATTTAATTGAAGAGACCGATCAAACTGAATCAACAAAAGGAATTATGCCACTGTTGAACTCATCAGCGATATCAAGTGCTGATGAACGCCTTCAAAACGCTATCAAAGAGGCAGATCAGTTGTACCAAGAGCGCATAACAAACCCTACCAAAATGATTCAAGAGACGAAAGAACGCATCATTGAAATGACTGCTTCAGATGATACAGAAACCTTTATTAATGAGCACAAGGAACATAAGAAAAATAAGATGAAAGAATACAAAGAAGCAAGCGATATCTTACTTGAAACCTTTAATCAACAACGAAATCAAGTCCAACAAATTATTCAAACGGATGTGAAAGTTGTGATTGACGAAACTTCATTATTCCAGAATCTTGCATATCGCGAAAGCGCAGAAATTATCAAAGATTATGATGTATTGGTCACCAAAGAAAAAATATTGCACAAGCAATATATAGAGGATATAAAACACTTTGTCCAAACTAAAACCTCTGAACTTGATCAACATCTAAAAATAATGACAAAACAGATCAAGACAACTTTCAAACCTTACAGAAAGTATATCAAAATTGCTTCAAAAGGAATTACTGCAAGCAAAAAAGATCTTTCTAAGGAATTTGATAAGCTACTTGCCAAGCGTCTTAATGATGCATTAAAACAACTCAAAGAAAATATGCCAATATAAAACAGGATGAATTTAATTCATCCTGTTTTTTTATGCTTCATATTCTAATGTTAAATTCCTAACCCATTTATACGATCTGAATCGTGTTAAGACGAGGATTAATTTTATAATTTCTTCCACATTTGCTATACCGAGAACGAAGTATAGCGGTAATGAAGTATAAATACTCAAGATAAAGGCAAGTGGTACACCAACAAGCCAGAGGGGCATAATCTCAAATACTAACGCTGCTTTCGTATCTCCACCAGCTCGTAATGTTCCGACAATTTGGAGGGCATTTATAAACTTGATTGGAACGTAAAAACTAAAAACTTGTAAGAGTAAAGTAACATTTGAACGAACAACTTCACTCGCATTTTGGAATATCCCAGCGATACTTGGACTTAAAAGGAATAACATAATTCCAAAAAATACTCCGGCAGTCGCGCTTAGTTTTGTAAAGCGCATTCCCCATTCCTTGGCAAGTTGAAGTTTGTTTTCACCAAGCTTATTGCCAATCATAATCGCACAAGCAGTACTAATACCAGCATTTGCAACCCAGAATAGACCCATGATTTGATTACTGATTTGTACAGAGGCAATTGCTTCTGCACTAATGTATCCAACAGCCATCAAATACGCACTCATTCCAAGACCCCAAATTGCTTCATTAATCGCAACAGGTGTTGCCTTTTTTGCTAATTTAAGTACAAATGCACCGGTAATATCTTTCATTGATTGAAAACGAACTTGAAAGACTTCTTGTTTACTAAAAACCATTGATAAGATTAGGATGGATGCACCAATTGTACTACTGATGACTGTTGCGATTGCTGCTCCTTCTACTTCTAATCTTGGAAAACCATAACGACCTTCAATTAACAAATAGTTTAATGCCGTATTAATTAATACAACAAAGATACTAACAATTTGTGGAAACACAACTCGTTCAACGTTTCGCATTAACATCATGACAACAAAACTTGCTGTCATTGTGAAATAGGAAAAGCTAACAATGGTTAAATATTTCACTCCGTAATTCTTAATAATTGCAGATTGGACAACATCATCACTGTTGTTGTATAAACCAATAATCATTTCAGGAAAGAAATGAACAACAACAAAAAACACACTACTAACAATGGTTCCGATAATTATTGTAATCACAAATACTTTGTGAATATTGGCTATTTCTTTACTTCCCCAGTATTGAGCAATAAAGATTCCAAGTCCTGACAAGAACCCAAACATAATCATGACAATTAGGAATCCAAAGTTTGCACCAATTCCAACCGCGGCAATGGCGTTGTCACCAAGGACACTTACCATTGTTGTATCAATGACACTTAATAAACTTGTGAATAATTGTGCGAGCATAATAGGAATAGCAATTTGCAGTACCCGTTTATAGAAGTACTGCGATGAATGCTCAATTTCGATATTCTCCATTATTTTAACTCTTTTAAGAAACTAATTCCAATGCCAGGTAAACTGACATTAAAGTTTTCACTGATTGTCGCCCCAATATCAGCAAACGAAGTACGAACTTCAATTTCGCCGGAAGATGTTTTCTTACTGTATGCAAGTAATGGCACAAATTCTCGAGTGTGATCTGTTCCTGGGAAGGTTGGATCATTTCCATGATCAGCTGTGATAAGTAATAAGTCATCGTCTTCTAAGACATTTATCAACTCACCAAGTTGGATATCAAATTCTTCAAGTGATTCTTTGTATCCTATTGGATCACGGCGATGACCATATAATGCATCAAAATCAACAAGATTTAGATAGGCTAAACCTGTAAAATCTTCTCTAGCGTAAGAAATGAAATTTTCCATACCGTGATGATTTGTTTTTTGTTTTGTTGTATGGGTGATGCCTTCGGTATCATAAATATCATTTATTTTACCAAACGCAGATACAGTGTATCCAGCATTTTTTAAATATACAAGTGTTGTATCCTCAAATGGTTTTAAAGCATAATCATGACGATTTGATGTTCTTTTGAAAGCACCTTTTTTCTGTCCAACAAACGGTCTTGCGATAATACGACCTAGTTTCCATTCATCCTTTAATGTTATCTTACGGGCAATTTCACACGCTTTATAGAGTTCTTCTAATGGAATGACTTCTTCATTTGCAGCAATTTGTAAAACACTATCAGCACTGGTATAAACAATCCAGTCTCCAGTTTTGATTTGGTGTTCTCCATACTCTTCAATAATTTCAGTTCCACTTGCGGCTTTGTTCCCGACAATCTTACGTCCTGTTTTTTGGGATAATTCATCAAGAAGTTCTTGAGGGAATCCTGTATCAGTAAACGTGATAAATGGTTCTGTGATTTTTAAGCCCATGATTTCCCAGTGGCCAGTCATTGTATCTTTCCCATTACTTACTTCTTGCATCTTTGTATAATAACCAATCGTATTTGTGATTGGTTTTACACCATTTATTTGTGTAAGATGACCATATCCTAGTTGTTCCATATTTGGTAAATAGATTGGTCCCGCCACATCAGCAATGTGTTTGATGGTGTTGCTTCCTTCGTCACCAAATAGTTTTGCGTCAGGGGCTTCGCCACACCCAACACTATCGATGACAATTAGAAATACTCGTTTAAACATTATTCTTCCTCCTTCTTCAAAGCGCGGGGATGAAACTCATTGTAGATACTTTGAAGTTGTTTTTTTGTAATATGGGTATATATTTGTGTTGTTGAAATATCTTCATGACCAAGAAGTTCTTGAACCATTCGTAAATCAACACCATTTTCAAGTAAATGTGATGCGAAACTATGACGGAGTGTATGCGGTGAAACATCTTTCATAATTCCAGCTTTGATTGTTAGTGATTTTAGTGTTTTATAAAAGCCAACTCGTGATATTTCATTACCACGATGGTTGACAAAAAGGATATCACCGGGAATTTTTTTAAGCTTACTACGGCCAAAATCAATATAGTCTTTGACAGCTTTTGCCCCTTGATCACCAATTGGGACAATGCGTTCTTTATTTCCTTTACCAATAACATTAATAAAGCCCATATTGAGATGAAGGTCTTGAAGACGTAAATCAAGTAACTCAGTAATACGTAATCCTGAACCATATAATAACTCAAGCATTGCCTTGTTACGATAATCAAGAGGCTCATCACCATCCGCAGCAATAATCAAGGCATCAATTTCATCAATTGTTAATACAACGGGTAACTTTTGTTGTTTTTTTGGTAAATGAACTCCTAAACTAACATTCTCATCGACAAGCTTTTCTAGTAATAAGAATTTATGAAAGGAACGGATTGCGCTGACTTTGCGACTTACACTACTTGCTGTATTGTTTTTTCTTTTCAGTCTTGCAATAAAGTTTCTGATATGTTGTTTGGTAATCAGATTGGGATCTTTTAAGTAATAATTACTTTCAATAAACTGAATGTAATCCAGTAAATCCGTTTTGTAACTTTGAATCGTGTTTGGACTCAAACGTTTGGTTATTTTGAGATAATACTCAAATTCTTTTAAGAGATTTTTTAACATGCTAATCCTCCAAGAAATAGGCAAAGACAAGATTGCCTAGTAATAGACCTTGTTTGGTTAAACGTAAATAATCATTTTGAATTTCTAATAATCCTTCTCGGATAAACGTCGTGATTTCAGGGTATGTATCAAGTAGTGTTATCTTATATAATTCTTCTAAGGAAGGAATATGAATTCCTTGTAAGAGTCGTAATCCCATAATCATTTCTTCAGAAAGTTTTTCTCGTTCATATGAGGTTTGATATGGAAGGTTATTATGAATTGCATCAATGTATTTCGAAACGTTTCGAACATTATAATAACGTTTCTCATCTAATAAGCTATGCGCTCCACTTCCAACTGCTAAATAGTCTTTGTTTTGCCAATAAATCAAATTATGAAGACTAGGCAAATCACAATTTGTAAAGTTAGATATTTCATATTGTTTAAAACCGTGATTTTCTAACGTATCAATAACTAAAGTATACATAGTTCCTTCTAAATCTTCACTGTTTATGCTTATTTTATTTTGGTTATATAAGTAGTCTAGTACCGTTTTTTCTTCTAAGATTAAAGAATAGTAAGAAATGTGCGTAATTGGTAACTTAATGATTTGTTGTAAATCATCTTCTAGTTCTTCCATCGTTTGATTGATAAGACTAAAAATCATATCTATATTGATATTGGTAATGCCACCTTCGCGCAATAATGTCACAGCTCTCAATACATCGCTATTTTGATGTGAACGATTTAAAAAGATCAAATGGTGAGGTTGAAATGTTTGAACACCAAGTGATACACGATTAACACCATATTCTTTTAATAAAGAAACAAGTTCTTTGGTGATATCATTAGGATTTCCTTCAATCGAATACTCTATAATCTGTTTAAGATCAATATTCTGTTTGATTGTTTGAAGAAGTGATTCAAGTAACTCTAAATCTAACGCGGTAGGAGTTCCTCCACCAATATATATTGTCTGTAGGTTTTGATATTGTTTTTGATGAAAAATAATTTCTGTATTCAAGGCGTTGATATATGTTTGTTTCTTATCAAAAGTTGCCATTTCCTTATGGAAATCGCAATAGGTACATATTTGATTACAAAATGGTACGTGGACATATAGTGCAGTTAACATAATATCAGACCCTTTTTTACTATTGTATCATATATTTATAAAAACGAAGGATAAAAAAGCCCAAAATATGGGCTTTTTATTCATCTAATGACAAGACGCTTAAAAATGCTTCTTGGGGAATATCAACACTACCGATTGATTTCATTTTCTTTTTACCTTCTTTTTGTTTGGAAAGAAGTTTTTTCTTACGGCTGACATCTCCACCATAACATTTTGCAAGAACGTTTTTACGCATCGCTTTGATGGTGCTTCTAGCGATGATTTTCGCACCGATTGCGGCTTGAATTGGAACTTCAAACATATGTCTTGGAATAATTTCTTTGAGTTTTTCCGTCATGGCTTTTCCGCGACGAAACGCAAAATCAGTAAAGACAATCATACTCAAAGCATCAATGATTTCACCATTTAATAATATATCCATTTTGACAAGTTTTGAAGCCCGGTATGTACTGAATTCATAATCAAAACTCGCATAACCTTTACTCCCACTTTTGAGTTTATCAAAGAAGTCAAAGACAATCTCAAGTAAAGGTAGTTCATAAATAAGTTGGACACGATTTTCACTTATATAAGACATGGTTTTGAAGATTCCTCGTTTGTTTTGACAGAGTTCCATGATGTTTCCAACATATTCTTCTGGGGTCATGATTGTCGCTTTAACAAATGGTTCTTCAATACGATCAATGTTCTGAACCGGTGGTAAATCAACGGGATTATCAATAACCACCATTGATTCATCGGTTTTATATACTTTGTAGATTACACTTGGAGCAGTTGCGATTAATGGAATGTTAAATTCACGTTCAATACGTTCTTGAATAATTTCCATATGGAGTAACCCTAAGAATCCTGTACGGAATCCAAACCCTAATGCTTGGGAATTTTCTGGCTCATATACCAGTGAAGCATCATTTAGTTTCAGTTTATCTAAGGCATCACGTAAATCATTATATTTGGCGCTGTCAATTGGGAAGACTCCACAAAAGACCATAGGATTTAAGGTCCGATATCCCGGCAGTGGTTCTGCTGCACGTGGTTTTTGAAATGTCATTGTATCACCAACGCGAACATCTTCAACGTTCTTAATCGACGCGCTTAAATAACCAACATCTCCGGGTGCAAGATAATTACGTTTTGCCTCTGTTGGTGTTAAAACACCAACTTCTAGTACTTCGTAAACGGCATTGGTGGCCATCATTTGAATAATATCACCTTTTTGAACAGTTCCTTCCACAATCCGAATACTAGGAATGACACCGCGGTAAGGATCAAAGTATGAATCAAAGATTAATGCTTTGAGAGGTGCTTCGGGATCGCCTACGGGTGATGGTACGAGTTGAACAACTTGTTCTAAGATTTCAACAATCCCAACTCCTTCTTTAGCTGAAGCGAGCACGGCATTAGAAGCATCAAGGCCAATGATATCTTCAATTTCATGTTTGACTTTTTCAGGATCTGCCGAAGGCAAATCAATTTTATTAATTAACGGTAAAATTTCTAAATCATTATCCAATGCCAAATAGACATTAGCTAAAGTTTGTGCTTCAATTCCTTGAGCTGCATCAACCACAAGGATTGCTCCTTCACAGGCAGCTAAACTACGAGATACTTCATAAGTAAAGTCGACATGCCCTGGCGTGTCGATTAAATGAAGAATATAGGTATGGCCATCTTTGGCCAAATAGTTTATTTCTACGGCATTGAGTTTGATTGTGATTCCGCGTTCTCGTTCTAAGTCCATACTATCAAGCATTTGTGCTTTCATATCACGTAATGCGATAGATTTCGTGGTTTCTAAAATACGATCTGCGAGTGTTGATTTACCGTGATCAATATGAGCAATGATACTAAAGTTACGAATGTATTTTTGACGTTCTTTGATTGCATTAAAATCTAATTGTTTACTCATACTACCACCTCCTATTTTGTGCTAATTTATTTTACATTATATTGAACATAAAATCAATATAAAAAGCCATATTTGGCTTTTATCTTGTGAAGACAATTGTTGTATCATTACTGAGTCTTGAGTGATAATGGTACCCATCACCATCAAAGGCTTTGATAGCTTCAATATCCTTAACTTGATTGATAATCATAAAATGTAATAATTGGCCTCGAGCCATTTTTGTGTATGTTGCTTGATTGATCAAAATGTTATGCTTATTTTGTAAGAACTTGATGGTAATCATTTTGTTCGAATGTAGCATCTTTGCAAATTCATCACTTGCGAGATTGATAATTACTTCATCTTGAAACAAATTGTCCAACTTCCAAACATCATACAAATTAAGACCAATTTTCATTGTAAAATCCAAGCGATATGGTTTGATTAATGTACCTGGTTCTAAGGCACCATAAAAGGCATCTAGGATTCGCAAATGTTCTTCAATGTAGCCATATTCTTTTGCTTTGTAAAGGGATTTATCGAGATTCTTATACACCAATCCATCATAACTAGGAAAAGCTTGAAAAGAGGATAATGTATCGTGTTTTTGGATATTATTGTAGGTTGTATCAAGTAAAGATCCTTTGATACGCATACTTTGTTGAAGTTCTTCTTTGGTAAGAGAACATAAGTGGTTTAATAGGTTCTTATGTTGTGCAGGATACAGCAGTTCTTTGTTTTGAAGCAAATTCTCATGTTGGGGTTTTAGCGTTTTTGCTGGAGAAATAATAATCTTCATAATTTCATCACCTATCTCATTATATAGTATGTTATAATAAAATGGAATAGAGGTGATATAATGAATTTGTTTTATTTTTTTGAGAAACATTACAATAAAATGAATGATTATGATTTTAAGATAGCGTTTGAACATCAAATTATGAGGAATATGAAACGTAATTTATCGTTTATGTTTCTTGGATATAGTGTAATAGTTATTCTTGTAGGATTTTTTGTGAATCAGTCATCAAATTTCTTTACGGCGCTTGTAATGATGGGATTATTTGGAATGTTCTTCGGATATTTCTTAGTTGTTCAGTATTTACGTTTTGTGGGAAGACTCAATGAACGATATTTCAGTATTGTAATGGGGCAGAATGACCATATTGACTATTCTAATGTAGTAGGTTAGAAAAAAGACACAAATAATTGTGTCTTTTTTTAATATTAATAACTTATAAGCCATGTTCTGTACCTATTACTAGGCGGTAACCATTTATCTCTAGATTAATCTAGCTCCTTGTGGTTGAATTCCCACGTGGGAGTGCCCCTACCATAATTTGGGTTTCTAGCTTGTGGGGTTTACCCGTTCCATCTCCATCGTTTCCAATGAAGCTCGTCTCTGTGGCACTTTTAAAGATACTCATACCATGTTATAGGTACTTTCTCAGCCGTCACACTTACGTGTGCACCAAGTTATTGTTTCCTTGATCACAAACACTACAGACATCTCAGTCTGTGCTAGCATGGACTTTCCTAACGATTGCTCGCTCGATTACCCAGTTATTAATTATTTAGTTAGTTCTTCTTCTAGTATTTCTTCCAAATCATCGATACAACCACCACATGCAATTCCCGCTTCTAAGATGTCACCTAAGTCATCAACAGTTTTTGCACCATTGTGGATTGCTTCTAAGATTTGAGCATATGTCACTTCTTGACAGTGACATATCACTTCATCTAATCTACTCATGGAGATACCTCCGATGTTATTTTGTTTCTACTTTTTTAACGTCTTCTTTTTTTACTTCTGGTTTTTTGAATTCTGGTTTTGGTAATGTATCTTTACGAGATAAATCAACACGTCCACGGTCATCAATTGCGATGACTTTAACATTAATAATGTCTCCTAAATTAACAACATCAGTTACTTCTTTGACTCTGGTATGATCTAATTTTGAAATATGGCATAATCCATCAGTTCCTGGGAACAATTCAACAAAGCATCCAAATTTTTCAACGCGAACAACTTTACCGCTATAGATTTCACCAACTTTTGCTTCACGAACTAAGTTTTCAATTAAGCCCATTGCAATTTTGATGTCTTCCATGTTGGTATGCATGATCGTAATACGACCATCTTGTTCGATATCGATTTTAACATCATTACTTGCTTCAATAATTGCGGTGATTTGTTTTCCACCAGGGCCAATAACGTCTCTAATTTTATCTGGATCAATTTGCATTAAGACAACTTTTGGTGCGTGTTTACTTACTTCTTCACGAGCTGTGTTAATGACTGCGTTCATATTTTCTAAGATTTCTAAACGAGCTTTTTGAGCTTGATTTAACGCTTCTTCTAAAATATCACGTGATAATCCATCAATTTTGATATCCATTTGTAAGGCTGTAATACCATCTTTTGTTCCAGCAACTTTAAAGTCCATATCACCGTAATGATCTTCCATACCTTGGATATCAGTAAGGATACTGTAGAAGTCTCCTTCTTTAATCAATCCCATTGCGATTCCCGCAACTGGAGCTTTGATTGGGACACCAGCTGCCATTAAACTCATACTTCCAGCACAAATTGTTGCTTGGCTACTTGATCCATTTGATTCTAAGATTTCACTTACAACACGAACAGTATATGGGAAGTCTTCTTCCGAAGGCATTACTTGACGTAAGGCTCTTTCTCCAAGCATTCCGTGACCGATTTCACGACGACCCGCTCCACCGTAACGACCTGTTTCACCAACACTGTATTGTGGGAAGTTATAATGTAACATGAATGTTTTCTTTTCTAGTTCATCCATACCATCGATTTTTTTGTGTTCACTTAAGCTACCAAGTGTTGTTAAACATAATGCTTGTGTTTGCCCACGTGTAAACATTGCACTCCCGTGTGTTCTTTCAAATAAATCGATTTGACTATCTAATGCACGAAGTTGATCTAATTTACGCCCATCAGGACGGACTTTATCTTCGGTAATTAAACGACGCATTTCTGTTTGAACAATTTTTGAACATACTGATTTTACATCACTTAGTAATGCACGAAGTTCATCACGATCTAGTTCACTATTGCCTGTTTCATATGTTTGAACTGCTTGATTCGTAATAGCATCAATTGCTTCACCACGTGCTAATTTTTCTTCAATACGAACTGCTTCTACTAAAGATGCTTTATATAACGAAGATACACCTTCAACAATAGCATCATCGATTGTTTTGTATTCATAAGTACCTGTTGGTTTACCAACTTCTGCGACGATTTCTTCTTGGAATACACATAGTTTTTTGATCCATTCATGACCAAACAAAATAGCTTCTAACATATCTGTTTCATTCACGATTTTTGCGCTTGATTCAACCATGTTGATTGCGTCTTTTGTTCCCGCAACAGTTAATTCAATATCGGAAAGTTCAAATTGTTCTTGGGTTGGATTGACTACAAATTTACCGTCAATACGACCAACAGTTACACCAGCGATAGGTCCGTTAAAAGGAATATCACTAAGCATTAAAGCTAAACTTGAACCAATCATAGCTGTCATTTCTGGTGAGTAATCTGAGTTTGCACTCATGACTGTATTAATGATTTGAAGATCGTATAAGAACCCTTCTGGGAACAACGGTCTAATTGGACGGTCGATCAAACGTGATGTCAATGTTTCGTTATCACTTGGTCTACCTTCACGTTTTAAAAATCCACCTGGGATTTTTCCTGCTGCATACATTTTTTCTTGATATAATACCATTAACGGGAAGAATCCTGCGTGTGAAGGCTCTTTCCCAATCGCACAAACACTCAACACTGCTGTGTCATTATAGCGTAATAACGCCGCTCCTGCTGCTTGTTTTGCCATTTCTCCGGTTTCGACTACCAAACTTCTCCCGTCGAAATCCATTTTGAATGTCTTTCTCTCTGACATACGTTTTCCTCATTTCTCTTATCTATATTTTTCCAATTTATTATCATATCACAAAATGACCAATAATAAAAGTTTTAAACGAAACTATTTTATAAAAAACAAATCCAAAAATGGATTTGTCTATGCTTTTATATACTGGATAAACATATCAATTAGATTATTTAAACATTTTAAGGAATATTCCGTTTTTGGGTTTGTCACCAAATAACCAATTTTACTAGCTAGTTTTTGGGTCGTTGAAAGCATGACTTGCGAGATAAATGCATATGATTCTATGGGGTTAATGGATTTATTAATCGAACCATCATTTTGACCTTCAACAATCAAATCTATATATATTCTCTCTAGTTCCTTCACCAGTATTTCAAAATTTGCAGGTCGATTCTGAGAATCAACACTCAACATATAACTGTTAAAGTCTTCAATAAACTTTAAGAACTCACGATGATTATGATACAGTTCGATAAAGAAATTTAATAGGACAAGAATCTTTTGTAACCCTGTATCACCTTTTGAAATATTTGCCTCATAATACGTTGTAAATTGCTCTTCTTTTTCTGCCCAGTAGTCAAATGCGGTCACTTTCGCGATAGCTGTTTTGTCCGCAAAATAGCGATATACAGATGCTTCTCCGACTTCTGCACGTTTGGCAATATCTTTAATTTTTGCTTGGGTTATACCATGCTGAAAGAACTCAACCTTGGCAGCTTGAACAACGCGATTGATTCGAACATTCTTCAACATACTTATTTCTTCAAAATATATCTCATTCAGATTCATGATATCACCTTCTTTTGACTATATTATACACTCATAAAGTTTGATTATCAAATTATCTGCAATCGTTACAATATATTTTTGACTATTTACGTAATAAACGATACCCACCATACATTGGTTTAATATCGTTAACTGTAATTACAACATTATTTTGAAATGATTTGATTAATTTAACAGTATCTTGGACTTTACGTCGTGGTACATGGAGATACAAAATTTCACGCTTAAAATTCATTCCAAATGCATCTACCGCAGTCACAGCAAAGCCGAGATTACGAAGCATTTGTGATAATTCTTTTCCATGTTCTTTCAAGACAATTGCTTGGATGCTTGTTGTCCCAATCGCTAAGTAATTTTCTAAACGACTTCCAACGTAATTCCCTAATGCAAATCCTAAAGCGTATACCACAACTTTAAATGGATCTTCGGTAATTGTAGTTAAAACTGTCGATACTAAAAATACCCATAAGATAACTTCAAAAAAGCCAATTATAGCACCTTTAATTCGTTCGTCTTTTGTAATCAAAACGATCCGTAATGTTGCCATTGAAACCTCAATCGTTTTTAAAACTAAAATCACTAAATACAATCCAATTCCACTCATAAATATATCCTCATTCATTCTATAATTTTCTTGAAACAAGAGATACTATACTCCTATAATTATTGATTGTCAACAGCAATGAAAAGAAAGTGTTTTCAAATAAATAGCCGGTTGGGTAACCGGCTTAAAATAGACCTAAAATCATTATTCTCCTGATTCAAAATATTCGTCAAGAAAATAGGCGATTGCCATGATTGATGTGGCCACTAAACCACAATAAATTTTATCCCATGTTCCTTGTTTAATGAAGATAATTACAAAGAATACCAAACTGATAATAATGAGATATAATTGTAAGGTATTATCGAAGCGATCTTGGACCAATCGTCCGACAGTAAACAAGACAACGGTCACAACGATAAAGGTAATAAGTAAATCAAGCATTGTAAAGCCGTCTAACCATAGATACAGCACAATTGCTAATCCATTAATCGCAAAAGCGGCGATGAATAAAATGTAATAAATTTTTCCTTGAATATCATCCATGACTTACCTCCTTGTAATACTCGAAACTTGTTTTGATAGTACCTGTAATTGGAATTGCTAAGATAATCCCTGTTACGCCAAATAATGCGCCAAAGAAGATAAAACTCGAAAGCACCAGTAATGGATGTAAGTCTACTTCTTTTCCCATAATATATGGTTGGAGAATATTTCCTTGGAAAAATTGTAATACTAGATTAATCCCAATCAACAATATAAATGTATACTCTCCAAGAATCATTTGCTCAGGAACCGTAAAACTGAATAAGACAGGCAACATAATTGCAATGAATCCACCTAAATATGGAATAATATCTAAGAATCCTAGTGTAAATCCAAAGAAGATTGCTTTGTCTAAATTAAATCCTAAAATCAACAACATGATAACAGATAAGATACTCATAATAAACATTGTGATAAATTTACCATTAAAGTACTTTTCAATAACATCGTTGGTTCTTTTTCCTAGTTCAATAAAGTGTGTTTGTTTTTGTTTTGGAATAAAGAATAAAACACCATCAAAGACAATATGTTTGTCATTTAAGATAAATACTAAGAAGACTGGAACTAAGACAATGGCAATTACAACATTCACAACACCTCTTACAATCGAAACAACATTGATAAAGAGTGGTGCGACATTGTCACTATTAAAGAAACTCTGAACTTGATCATAAAGTCCTTGTAACGTAGCGTTTTGTGCAACGAATGTCTCTATTTGGGCAATAATATTTGACCAATCGGTATAAAAGAATTGTTCTGCTTGGGCGTAAATGATTTTCCCAATAATAAACCCAAACAATGCTAGTACGACCAATAAGATGACAAAGACAATGGCGATACTAATATATCGATTCTTAATCTTAAATCGTTTTTCGAGAAAAACGATGATTGGAGCTAGTAAATAACTAATGAATAACGCAATCCCAAATGGTAATATAATTGCGTTAATTGCTCCAAATAAGGTTGTTATCTGTGTATGGAATAATAGATTCAAGTAATACATTGAGACTAAAATCAATGTAATAATTCCTAAATTTTGAAGACGGGCAATTCGTTTTTCATTTTTCATCTTATTCCTCCATAAACATCAAGATGTCAGTAAAGATTTCTTGACGATTGATTTCTTGTAGGGTATCGTGACGACCTTCAATGTTTAATTTCACTTGGCAGGAAGCACGATTTTCATTCAGTACTTGTTGTAGTTTGATGGTGTCTTCACCAAAGTTTGTCGCAGGATCATGTGTCCCACTAAGCAGTAACATTGGCGCATGGTAATGCGCTTTTTTTATCTTCTTAATGTCATTGATTTCTTGCATCACTTTTAACATATCAGTAAATGCAGATACGCTAAGACGGATGTATAAATAGGGATCATTTAGATTTTGTTCATTTTTTTCAGGATCTCTCGTTAACCACTCAATAAAGTGATCAAGCTCGACAAATTGATTGAGTTTAAGCTGGGTTTGACGAAACATGTTGTCAAAAAATTTCGAAGGCTTTTTCGATCCAAAAAGACGTAAAAATGTTCCAATGATAATTCCTAATAATACACTTTTTTCATTATATCCTGTACCATTTAAGATGATTTTCTCGTAATCTTTATGGAAATGAATAAAGTAACTACGAATTAACATTGCTCCTAAACTGTGTCCAATCAAATAGACTTTATTGTTAGGATATAAACGATCTATTTCATCTCTGATTGTGGTAATTCCATCGAGTAATACCTCGTGTCCATTTCTACCAAAAAAGACAACATCACCGTCTTGAAGAGTTCTAGATAGGCCTTGTGATACGTGATCATGAATAAAAACAACATAGCCTTGACTATTTAAGAACTCTGCGAATTCATGGTATCGTTTGCCATGTTCATTGATGCCATGAACCAGTTGAACAACACCTTTATTTTGTGTAACATCATCAAAGATGTAGGTATGTAATGAATGGGAAAATGAATCCATTAGTTTAATCTCTTTCATGACTTTCCTCGCTGATATTCATAAGATAATGTACAATTCTGTTTACTTCTTTGAAGCCAATTGCTTTATGAAAGAATTGAGACATTTCATTGTCAAGCTCTGTATCACTTGCCATTTGTGTTAGACCTAGTCGTAAGGCATGTTCTTTGACATGATTGATGAGTTGATATGCGATTTGATTACGACGGTAACTCTCAATAACATATATCCCTTCGATATACATCACGCCGCTACTACTTGCCCCTTCGACATAATCGGTACGGACAGTTGTATTAATAAAACCAACAACTTGATCGTCTTTTAGATATAGAAAAACACGGGCCTTTCCGGCATAATGTTCACGCATGATTTCTGCGATATCATGAGAATCAATGGTTGGCCATAAGCAATGTAAAAGAGTTTGATATGAGTCTTCATAACATTTTTCTAAATCGATAATCATCCAATCACCTACTTTTCTTTATTATAACACGTAAGATATAAGTATACATTATGATTTTAACATGAAGTTTCATCTAATGTATACTTTTTATATAGGAGTTCAATCCGATCAAGAAAACAGGTTAAGTAATGTCGCATTATATCAAGGATCTACTGTAAAATAGATCAAAAAAAAACCACTAAAATAGTGGTTTTATCTTCTTAATCCTAATTTTGCAATTAATGCACGGTAACGTTCAACATCTTCTTTTGCTAAGTATTTCAGTAAGTTACGACGATGTCCAACTTTCATTAATAACCCGCGGCGACTATGATGATCGTGTTTATGAATTTGTAAATGTGCATTTAACTCACTGATTTCAGTTGTTAAAAGTGCAACTTGTACTTCAGGACTTCCACTGTCCCCGTCTTTACGACCAAATTCTTTAACGATGTTTGCTTTTTGTTCACTTGTAAGTGCCATTGTTATTCCTCCTTTATTATTTTCTTACCTAGAACCTGGGTATTGGTTGGAGAATCCAATATCTAAGTATCAGGCGCGTTAATTATTATATCATATGGTTTCAAGAAAGCAAGTGCTATTTACGATTTTTTAGAATATTGATTGTATCAATTTTATCTTGATCAATTTTCGCAATCAATGCTTCGACAGAATCAAATTTCTCTTCACCACGTAATCGTTTGATAAAACGAATTTCAATGACTTCACCATAGATCTCTTGGTTAAAATCAAAGATGTTTGATTCAACACTAACATCAACTCGACAATTCAAAGTTGGATTATGACCAATACTACTCATTGAATCATACCAAATATCACCAACTTTTGTTTGTGTCGCATAGACACCATTTTTCGGAACCAAGTAATTTAGTGTATCAATATTGGCAGTTGGATACCCAATCATTCTTCCTTGTTTTGCGCCATGAATAACTGTGCCGCGTAATGTATAATATTCTCCCAAAATCTCTTTAACATGGTCGACTTGTCCACTATTAATCAAATCACGGATATGAGTGCTTCCGACTTTATATCCTTCATACGTGATTTCGCTGATGACAACGGTTTGAAAGAGGTTTGATGTGAGTAACGTATCGACATGCCCACTACCACGAACCCCAAATTTAAAATCAAAACCACAGACGAGAGTATCAATGTTTTTAAGATAGAAATTGATAAAATCATGTGGTGTTAAGGATGCTTTTTCCTTGTTAAATTCAATGACGTAAACATAATCAATGTCAAATGCTTGAAACAATTCCAATTTTCGGTCTAATGGTGTTAAATATTGATATTCTAAATCAAATAACACACTTTTCGGATGAACGTCAAACGTAATAATTGCGCAAGGAAGTTGTTGTTTTTTGGCAATGCGGATCGTTTCTTTAATCAATTTTTTATGAGCTAAATGAACACCATCAAAAAAACCAATTGCAGCAACAGTTGGGGATTTTATTGTTTGGCCATTTAATGTAATTACTTCCATAGTTTTCACCCTTTATAAAAGATATTCACTGCCTTCATTTTATGATCCGTAGGATGAAGATCATAAATGGCAACTAAGTTGTTATTGGTATCTATTATACGGCTAAGTGTTGGTTTTTCAAAATGTTTTGTACTCAAAGCCATACCATTTTTAATATGATGCTCGATTTCAGGTGTCATTGTAATATATGGTAAATGTGCTAATGCGTCACTTAATGATATGAATTGATAGTTTCCTTCTTTGACGTCTTCTAATGTATAAGCATCTTTGATATCAAAACGTCCTGCTTTTGTACGATGTAATGCATCGTTATATGCAGGATACCCAAGTTTACGACCAATATCATAACTGAGGGTTCTAACATAAAGACCTTTTGAACCATGAACAACGTAACTTACATAAGCGCAATTGTCACGATATGTGATATCACTTGTTCGCTTGATATCATAGATTGTGATATCACGAGAGGGAATATCGGTAATTGTAATGCCTTTACGGGCATACTCATACAGGCGTTTGCCATTATATTTTATAGCGCTATACATTGGTGGGGTTTGAGTATAGATCCCTTTGAAAGATGTGAGAATTGAATCAATGTCTTCAATCTTTTGTACTGGTTGTTCTAATACGACCTCTCCCGTTTTGTCTTGGGTGTTGGTGCTTTTCCCAATACAAACTGTTGCTTCATATGTTTTTTCGTCTTGATTGAGAAACTGCATGATTTTAGTACCATTGTTGACACCAATCACCAAAAGACCAGTCGCATCAGGATCAAGTGTCCCGGTGTGGCCAATTTTTTTTGTATGTAAGATTCCTCGTAAGACATTAACAACGTCATGGGAAGAAAATCCTTGCGGTTTTTGAACTAATAAAATGCCATCCATATTTATCACCACTTTAAATTATACGCTAAGGCATAAAAAAAACCAAGTTAGACTTGATTTTTTTATGCGGTTTTAACCCATTCCACTAACGCGTCTTTTGGCATAAAACCAGCACGTTGTGCAACTGTTTTTCCTTCTTTTGTTACGAATAATGCAGGAATTCCACGAACTCCAAATTCTCCAGCTAATTCAATGTTTTCATCAACATTAACTTTAACAACTTTAATATCCGTGTTTTCTTCAGCGATTTGTTCTAATACAGGACCAATCATACGACAAGGAGCACACCAGTCAGCATAAAAGTCAACGATGCAAGTTCCTGAAGCGATTTTTTCATGAAAATCATCTTTATTTGCGAAAATTACAGGCATAATTTGTTCCTCCTTTTTTAAATTACTATCATATTATAATCAATCTAACTTTTTAAATCAATCTTTTTACTCTTTTATTTAAAATATGCGATTGTGACTCCAGTTCCACCTTCGCCACCCTCTCCATCACGATGTTTTACAACAAGTGGATGGGCATCAAGATAGGTTTTCACAAGCTTGCGTAATGTCAATGTTCCATAGCCATGGATGATACTTGCATAAGGCATTTTACTGACGATGCAATCATCAATGTATTTTTCTAAGGCAACTTCAGCTTCTTCGTAATGCATTCCTCGTAAATCGAGTTCTGCTTTTGTTGTTTTTTTGATGCTAGATTTAAATTGTTTTTTTGGTTCCTCTTTAGTAGTTTTGTGTTCAACAAACTCAAATTCAGATTCTTTATATGTTGAAGACAACGTTCCCATTTTTACAACCCATTGATTATTTTTTTGCTTCTTTACTAATTCACCGATCCGATTGAACTGAAGAACTGTTACTAAGTCGCCTGGTTGATATTGATAGTTGGTCGTTAACGATGTGCGATTTTCATCTTGATTAAAGTTGCGGACTTTATATTTTAGTTCGGCGATTTCGTGTTCTTTAATTTCTTGATTGTTTCGCATATCTTCAATTTCTTTTAATAGTAATAACGCTTCTTCTTTGGTGTCTTTAACAATTTGATTTTTACTTAGTGCCGCTTTGCGATTCAGTTCATTCTTTTGGAGCGTTAATTCTTTCTTTAACTGTTCTGTTTCCGATATCAGTTCTTTGTTGGTATGGATCAGTGTTTGATATTCGATAATTTTTTGATCCAAGATATTTCCTTGTTTTTCGAGTTTGTTGATTAAGTCGGTGACTTCAGTTTGACTTGTTAAAACGTGTGATTTTGCAGCATTGATTATTTTTTCATTTAATCCCAAACGTTCACTGATCAGTAATGCATTTGATTTACCTGGTGTTCCAAGTAATAAACGATATGTTGGACTTAGTGTTTCAACGTTAAACTCAACACTAGCATTAATGATTTCATCTTTATCATAGGCATACGCCTTTAATTCTGGATAATGTGTTGTTGCGATGACATAAACACCACGAACACGAATATAGTCTAATATACTAATCGCAAGTGCTGAACCTTCTTTGGGATCTGTCCCACTACCAAGTTCATCGAGTAAGACCAAACTACCATGACTAAGGTTATTAACAATATGGATAATTCTTGATAGATGTGATGAAAATGTTGAAAGAGATTGCTCGATGGATTGTTCATCACCAATATCCGCAAAGACGTTTTCAAAGATTACGGTTTTTGATTCTTCATCGACAGGAATCATCAAACCAGCTTGAACCATAATACTCAGTAACCCAAACGTTTTTAAGGCAACGGTTTTACCACCGGTATTAGGACCAGTGATGATGATAATTCGTTCATCTTTATTAAACGTGATGGTATTGGCGACAACATCATGTTGATTGATCAAAGGATGTCGTGCTTTCATCAAGTTGATTTCATTTTCAGTAATATGAGGCATACTACATTCAAACATGACAGCATGTTTCGCTTTGGCAAATGTCATATCTAA